>DATBAW010000540.1:0-29227 GCA_036271335.1 Thermoanaerobaculia bacterium | reverse complement strand
TCGCCGTAGCGGCGGAGCATCAGCAGCCCGTAGCGGTGGAAGGTGCCGACCGAGGTGGGGAGCGGATGGAGGTCGAGGAGGTCCTCGACCCGGTCGCGCATCTCGCCCGCGGCCTTGTTGGTGAACGTCATGGCGGCGATGGTGCCGGGATCGACTCCCAGCTCCTCGACCAGCCAGTAGATGCGATAGGTGATGACCCGGGTCTTGCCGGATCCGGCGCCGGCGAGGACGAGCTGCGGCCCCTCGCCGTGGGTGACCGCCGCGATCTGCTCCGGGTTGAGCTTGGACTCGATCTCGTGGGAGACGGATTTCTTCACGCCGGGAGTGTGTCCGAGGGGGAGGCGGATAGCAAGGCGGCCGGATCGATTCGAAGTCGCGTAGAAGGATGCCCCTTCGGGCTAAATCGAAGCAGGGCCTTGGTTTATAGGAGTAACCGTGGCATGCTTGGCCGCTACGGATCGCGTCTCGATCGCATGTTCACCGGTGAGTACGGAAAATGTTCCGGGGAGAGAGCTTTGGTCCGACATCCTTGGGAGATTACTTTACGCGAATTCGTCGAGATTGTCCGCAGGAACTATGGGATCGAGATCGACCCGGCCTCAGCCGCCATGGCCGGTGGACGGTTCCTCAGCAAGAACCGGCGCCCATTCCCGATACCCGTCATGGAGTTGGACGAAGTGATACCTCTCCCGCTGCTCCGGTTCCTGTGCGGTTTCTATCGCATGCCTCCAGAAGACTTCGGGCTGGATCCTGAAGATGAAGGTTGAAGTCTTGGCGTCAAGCGGCAAGGCGCGTGTCGATGGCCGGCCCGGCGCCGAGACCTTCAGGGAGCTCGAACGACGGCAAGGTCCCTGCCCAGGGCTGCGCCTGCTCATACAGGCGCCAATACTTCTGGGGTGCCGGTGCGTAGCCGTGGAAGGGCTCCACCCCAAGTAGCTTGCAGGCGGCAAAGAGGACCGACAGCCAGCGCCGGATTTCGCCGGGAACGTCTTCGAGACGCCGGGCCAGAGCCACGAAGTCGTAGTCCAAGCCTTGGATGATCCACCAGTCAGCATCCTTGAACACGACAACTCGGATTCGTAGCGGGTCCATGGGCTCCTCCTGAGCTCATTCTACGGAACTTGTTCCCCCTTGGGAATGCCACGAAGGTCAACCGGCGAGAGCGGGAATGCCCGGCCCCCTGGATCGGCTTAGGATATAGGGCCGGGCTGCAGCTAGACGCTGATCCCGGCTCAACCGTAGAAGGAATCCAGCCGCAGTGCGGCGGCCGATCTCAAGGATAGAGGAAGATTCAGAATGTCCATGAAGCCCGTCGAGATCCATGAGTTCTTGTCCAGCAGCGTCATCGGCCAGGAGGAGACCCTGCGCTATGTCTCGGTGGCCATCTTCAAGCATCTCCAGGGGGAGAAGTACGGCAACCTCCTTCTGATCGGCAACTCGGGGACCGGCAAGACCACCATCATGCGAGGGATCGAGTCGCTCTACGGCGGCCACGAGGAGTTCGCGGAGTACCGGGTGGTGCTGATCATGAACGCGAACACCTTCGCCACCGAGGATGGCGCGGTCGACACCAGCCGCCTGCTCTCGCGGTTGGAGGAGCGCACCCGCCAGGTGCTCGGCGACAAGGCCACGGCCGAGCAGATCGGCCGCTCGATGGAGCGCGCCACCGTCTGCCTCGACGAGATCGACAAGGTCTCGGGAATGATCGGCGGCAAGCCTTACGTCACCGGCATCAACATCCAGCAGGCCGTGCTGACCCTGATCGAGGGCGAGCGCGTGCCCTACAAGATCACGGCGCCGAACAAGGATGGGCTCCTGGAGTCGAGCACGGTCTGGGTGGACACCGGCAAGATGCTCTTCCTCTGCGCGGGAGCGTTCGAGACCCTCTACGACCAGGTCTTCCACCGGGTGACCTCGCCGAAGAGCGGCATCAAGCTGCCGACCACCACGACCTACATCAACGGCAAGATCACCATCCGCGAGTACTTCACCCTCCGCCACCACTTCCGGCCGGAGGACCTCTTCGAGTACGGCATGCAGCCGCAGTTCCTCTCCCGCTTCGACAACGCGGTGATCCTCGAGGACCTGACGGCCGCCACCCTCGCCCGCATCTTCAAGGAGCCCGCCGAAGGGGTGCTGCGGAGCTCCCAGAACTTCTTCCGGAAATACGACATCGCCCTCGAGATCACGGACGACGCGATTCAGAAGATCGCCGACGAGGCCTCGCGGAGCAGCCGCATCGGCGCCCGGGCGCTGAAGTCGATCTACGGGAGGATCATCAAGCCGTTCGAGTTCGATCCCTTCTCGCGCCCGGAAGTAAAGCCGGCCAACGGCGACGGCGGCCCCCATCGGCTGGTGGTCGACGACAAGCTGGTGTCCGAGGCGCTGAAGTCGCCGGTCTAGACCGCTCCTGAGGCTAGAATCCGACCATGACCGCGACCGTGTCTTCATTCGTATCCGCTTCCGTGATCGATCCCGAAACGCTACGCCAGATCTCCGACCGGCTCGTCGAGCAGCACGGCGCCGGGCACGCCGGCCGCATCCGCCGCGGCGTCGAGCAGGCCGCCCTGCGCTGGTGGCCCGAGGATGGCGGGGCCGAGGACTTCGCCTCCTTCTGCGCCGCCAGCTTCCTCGCCGACCCCGCGGCCCTCGACACCACGTTCGCCCGTCTGGAGAAGGTGCTCGAGCAGATCGACGGCCATCTCCACGAGGTGCGCCGGGAGCTGACCTGGCCCATCGACGTCGACACGGGCGCGCTCGGCACGGCGGACCGCCTGCTGGCCAACCTCGATCTCCAGGCCCACGTGGACGAGGATCTCTTCCGGACGAAGGTGGCGTTTCTCGCGCTGCTCAACTTCCCCGTCCACACCCTGGAGGAGCGGCTGGCCGAGGGCCTGAGCTGGGACCGCGAGACCTGGGCGCGATCGCGCCTGATGGACCGTTTCGTCCTGCGGGTCCCGGCGACCGTGCAGCAGGAGATCACCCGCGCGATGACCGCGGCCGAGGAGTACGTCTCGGGCTACTACCTGCGGCTGGACCGGCTGGTCACCTCCGCCACGGAAGCGACGGGCGAGCGGCCGTTCCGCGAGGGGCTGCGACTGATCAGCCATTGGGGGCTGCGCGACGAGCTGGCCTCCTGCTATGCCGAGCCCGATCCGGCCAACCTCGCGCGGCAGCGGCTGATCCTGAAGGTGATGGAGCGGATCGTCCGCCAGGAGATCCCGGTGGCGGTGATCGACAATCCCGATCTCCTCTGGAACCCCGGGACGAACGACGTGACGCCCGTCACTGGAGCGGCGGACGGATCCCGGGACCTTGCCGCCCGCGAGCCCGACACCCGCTACGCCACGCTGCTCGGGATCTTCCACGCGATGCGGACGATCGATCCCTACAGCCCGTCCGAGCCGACCTTCCTGGCTCGCCGCTTCGAGCGCGAGCGCCAGATGCCCGAGCGGGAGGTGGAGGAGCTGCTGATCTCGGTTCTGACCTCTCCTGTGGTGGCCGACCTCGGGCGTCTGATCGAGCGCCGGCTCGGCCGCCCGCTGGAGCCGTTCGACATCTGGTACTCCGGCTTCAAGTCGCGGGCCGATCATGCCGAGGAGGAGCTCGACCGGGCCGTGCGGACGCGCTATCCCGATCTCGGCGCCTTTGCCGCCGGCATGCCGGATCTCCTGGAGCGGCTGGGCTTCTCGGCCGAGCGGGCGCGGTGGCTCGCCGAACGGATCGAGGTCGATCCGGCGCGCGGCGCCGGCCACGCCGTGCAGGCGTTGCGGCGGGAGGACAAGGCGCATCTGCGGACGCGGGTGCCACGCGGCGGCATGGACTATCAGGGCTACAACGTGGCGATGCACGAGCTGGGACACAACGTCGAGCAGGTCTTCTCGCTGAACGGCATCGACCGCTGGCCGCTGGCCGGAGTGCCCAACAACGCGGCCACCGAGGCCTTCGCGTTCGTCTTCCAGCACCGCGACCTCGAGATGCTGGGCCTGCGCGCCTTCGATACCGAGGCCCGCCGCAAGGAGGCGCTCGGCGTCCTCTGGAACACCTACGAGATCGCCGGGGTGTCGCTGGTCGACATGGGGGTCTGGAACTGGCTCTACCAGCATCCGGACGCCACCCCCGCCGAGCTGCGGGAGGCGGCGCTGGCCATCGCCCGCGACGTCTGGAACCGCTACTTCGCGCCGGTCTTCGGCGTGCGCGACTCCGAGATCCTGGCGATCTACTCGCACATGATCGTCTACGGGCTCTACCTGCCCGACTACGCGATCGGCCACGTCCTCGCCTTCCAGATCGCGCAGCGGCTCTGGGATGGGGACTTCGGCGCCGAGGTCGAGCGCATCACCCGCTTGGGGAAGCTCACGCCAGACGCCTGGATCCGCGGCGCGGTGGGCGGCCCGATCGCCGCCGACGCGCTGCTCGACGAGGCGCGAGGCGCGATCGCCGCGGAGCTGTAGAAAGAACTCGAGGAAACCGCAGCCGGCCCCGTCGGGCCGGCTTTCCCGCTCTACTTCAAACCGCGCCAGCCTTCTGGGTCTGGGCGTTGTGACTCCAGGACTCCTTGAGGTTCTTAACCGCGCGGTCGGCGGCGCCGGCATCGACAGTGTATCCCTCGAAGGAGAGCTCCTTCAGCACCACCTTGGGGAGGGCCAGGGCGAGGTCCATGATGAGCCCGTTGATCTCCTCCAGGTGGGTCTTGGCGAGCTCGGCCACCGTGCCCTGGGAGAGGCCGAGGGCCGTGGTGTGGAGCATGCCGTAGCTGACCGAGGCGAGCGACAGCGCGGTGTAGTCATCGCGCAGGGCACGGCTGGCCGTGTCCTTGCGAACCTTATCGTAGAGGCCCGCAATGGCGCCGAGCACGCCGGTCACCGCCTGCTTCACCACCCCGCCGGCACCGCCGGACTCGCCCGGCAGCTGCCGGTTCAGAGCCTCGACATGGCCCTTCAGAGTGGTTTCCAGGCGCCCGACGAGCTGCAGGGCCTCCGGGAACTGCTTGACGTCGTCGTCGTTGCGCTGCCGCTCGACCGCTTCCAGGATGTGCTTCTCGACCGCCACCATGTCGGCGACGTAGGTCTGCAGGGCTTCCTTGTTGTCTTTCATGGATGGTTCTCCTTGATGAGCTCGCTTGGAGTCCGGCCGATCGGCCGGGGCGCGAGAAGGTAGAGCAAGAACCGCGCCCAAGGAGGGCGCGGCACCTCAATCCAGAGAACCGGCCGCGCGAAGCAAGGGGACCTGCCGCCAGTGGTTCCGTAGCGCCGCCTTGTGCTCCTCGGGAAGGGGCAGATTGGAAGCCATGGAACGCCAGGCCGCGCGCAGTTGCTCCAAGGTCTCCTCGACCAGCTTCAGGACGATCCGCTGATCCATCTGCGCCTTCTTGGAAAAGCGCTCGAAGCTGGACCCGTCGATCCTGCCGAACTCCTTGATGGACGCGAGGTTGAGAGCGAGCTGACGACTCGGCTCCTGCCAGGCGACCGTCGCCACCTGATCGTAGAGCGGGGACCAACGGGCCCGGATCCCGTCAGGGTAAATCAGGGACCAATTTTTGAGATGCGCGTCGTTGTTGCCGCTGGCGATGACGAAAACCAGGCGGCGCAGCAGCTCCTGCGCGGCACTCTCATCGATAAATCGCTGAGCCAGGAGGGCCATCGCCTCATAGGTGACATGGTCGTATTTTTTCCTGGGCGGTAATCCGACGGCCTGCGCGAAGTCCTCTTGGTGGATACGTAGACCCTCTGCCAGACGATCGTAACGGCGAATCGCCAGGACCTTTGTGCCGGCGGTCGCATAGCGACGGGGAAAGCCTTCGACGTCATTCACGCTGTGGAGTTGGCATTCAGGCACCTCGATGTCGATGGCCCGCGCCCACTCGAGCATTGAAAATTCATTCTCGGGCAGGGAAGGAAAGCTGACTGAATCGAATTTCACGATCCATTCGCCACTGCTGTTCCTCGCGGGGAGGGTCAGCTTGTCCCCTTTGAGGAGCATCGAGAATTTCAACTGGACGCCAGCCAGGGAAAACCGCAGGCCGTCCTCGATCTCGGCTTCCTCTGCGCGGACGGGAAGGTCTGGACGTTCCATGGTTGAAGGTCCCGCGCCTTCGTCCAGAGCTTGAATTGTGACGGCGCCGGGGAGATCCCGGCCGACGAACGCGAGGAGGGCCAGGTCGTCCCCCTCCTCGAGACCACCGGACTCCTCGATGAGGTTCCGCAGCCTTCCCTCGGGGATCAGGTTGGCGAAGAAATCGGGTAGTCCCTGGCCTCTACGGCTGTGGTACACCTTTTCCAGGTCGTCCTCGAATTTCTGACCGAGGATAGGGCGTGGCGCCAGATCGCGATAAGCAGAGGAGAACCGGAACTCGGTACCCCCGTCCGGGGTTTCCGAAATCTCTCCCACCGGCCGGTCGTGAAGCAGGACTTCCAGCCGGCGGCTCATTCCTCGATCCCAGCCTCTGCCAGCAGATGATCGATGGACGGCCGGTCGTTCTGGTCCCAGGCGGCCCTCCGCTCGGCGAAGCGGTGGACCTCGGCGGTCAGGGTGACGGCTCGTTGAGCGAGAAATCCTTCCAGGTCGCCTGCGGCGAGTAGCTCAGCCACCTGTGTGTCGATCGCGTGGCTCTTGAGGACCGTATCGTCGACCCCGTGTTCGGCGATCCTGCGGCGAAGGAGTTGAGGGACCGCGGCAACCCGGGTATGGATCATACGATTCGCGGCGCCCCGCGAGCCCGCGAGGCCGGATTGGGACAGGATCTTCAGGAAGACATCTCTGCCCTGCGCCTCGAGAACACCAGCGACATCGATAAGTTCGTCGGTCGCGAGATCGCGAGGGCCGAGGTGGGACAAGGCGAGGAAAGCGATCCGGCTGTCGTCGGCTCGGGCGTCGAAGGCCTCCGGAAGCTCAGGCGCGCGAGGGCGTTCCTTGCGTACCAGCCGCAGGAGGGCCTGAACGCTTTGTTCCTCGTCCTCGCCCACGGCGGCAATTCCGCGTCGGCGGAGGGTACGGTCGTCGAAGGTGCCGGCCCCCAACAGGGTCCGCCAGAACCAACGGGCGAGAAGAATTCGCGTCCGAGGTTGAGGCTCGGCGAAGCGGAGGAAAAACCGCGTGAGAACGTCGAGGAGGATCGATTTCGGCAGCAGCTTCAAGTGGGGTATACCGGCGTCCCGTCGAAGAAAGGAAAGAACCCGGCGCAACACCGGCAGTGCCTCAGGCACTGCCTCTCTGAGGAATTCGGGGTCTTTCCGATAGTGCTCCGCAAAGGAGCGTGTCGGGTCCAGACCCCGAAGCGCAAACAGGCAGGTCAGCAGCCGGTCCTCTTCAAGGCGCCCCATCCCTGCCTCGATCAACTGCTCAGAAAGCTCTGGCAAGGTCGAGGGAAAGGAGCTCTCGCCACCGAAGAGTGCTTTATGGACATCCGTCCACTCGAGTTGCTTGCCGGCCTGATTGGTACGATAGAAAATCTCCTCTGCGACCTTCGCGTCTTCGGTTTCGATCAGGTAGTAGGGAATGGCATATTCCCGGATGCGCGACCCGGCCTCGAAAACCAGGCGGCGGAGCGCTTCGTCGGTGCCATGCTCCCAGGTATGAACCCATTCCGAAAGCTGCGTGGCATCGAGGAGATGGGGCACGGGGACCCAGGTGGAGGGGATGCGGGAGCTCGCAGGGGGTGGCGTGAACGTCTGAGTTCCGGCATCGAAGAACACGACGTACGGATCCTTCGGATTGGGACGGGAAGGCAATGGCGCGGGGCGGATGAGGCAGACCGTCAACGCCGTGATCCGCTGCTGGCCGTCCACCACCCACCAGGCCTCTGCCTCAGGCGCTTCGATCAGCAGCGGTCCGAGAGACAGGCGCTCCATCTCCGCCGAACGTTTGTAGAAGAGGAGCGCACCAATCGGATAGCCGCGATAAAGGCTGTCGAAAAGCTCGACCACATCAGAGCTCTCCCACTTCAAGGGACGCTGAAATCGAGGTACTCGGACGAGGCCGCGCCGGACCCGCTCGACGAGATCCTCCACCTTCTCGGTGCGAGCTTCGGGCTTACGAGGCAGGCGTGGTGGCGTGGCCATAGGAAAAAATCCTATCACCAAGCCATCAGCGATTGCGCTTTGTTTGCGCTCAGCCTTCTTGACACCCCCCTCCTCCCCTCCATAGTCTGCTCGCGCAACTTACGGCATGAGGCCACGTAGGAGCCGTACCACCTCTTTTCCACAGAAAGACACGGCATGAAATCGCTCCTCCCCCTCCTCTTCAGCCTGCTGCTCGCCACCGCCGGTCTGCTGGCAGCCCAGCAGCCAACCCCCGCTCCCGCCCCGGCACCGCAGCAGAAGCCGCCGGACGAGCAGCTCAAGGACACGCAGAAGCGTGAGCAGGAGCCCGAGTCCAACGCGACCGAGCTCAAGAAGGAGCAGAAGGATGGGGGCAAGGGCGCGCCCCAGGAGATCGCCGAGAAGAAAGAGGAGAAGTGGGACGTCAACAAGCCGCCCGGACCGTCGACCGAGGTGCCGATCGACGTCACCGAGGGGACCTGGCTGAGCCTCGACGTCAGCCCGGACGGCAAGGAGGTCGCCTTCGATCTCCTCGGCGATCTCTACACCCTGCCGATCGCCGGCGGCGAGGCCAAGGCGCTCACCCACGACGTCGCCTGGCAGATGCAGCCGCGCTACAGCCCGGACGGCAAGACCATCGCCTTCACCAGCGACCAGGGGGGCGGCGACAACATCTGGATCATGAACCGCGACGGCTCGAACCCGCGGGCGGTGACCAAGGAGTCGTTCCGTCTGCTCAACAGCCCGTCCTGGTCGCCGGACGGCCAGTACATCGTGGCCCGCAAGCACTTCACCGCCCAGCGCTCGCTCGGCGCCGGCGAGATGTGGCTCTACCACCGCAGCGGTGGCGACGGCCTCCAGCTCACCAAGAAGCTCAACGACCAGAAGGATTCCGGCGAGCCCGTCTTCTCCCCCGACGGCCGCTACCTCTACTCCAGCCAGGACGTCACGCCCGGCCGCGTCTTCGAGTACAACAAGGACCCCAACGGCGAGATCTTCGTCATCCAGCGGCTCGACCGCCGGACCGGCAACCTCCAGCGCTTCGTCACCGGCGCGGGAGGCTCGGTCCGTCCCACGCCGTCGCCGGACGGCAAGACGCTGGCGTTCATCCGCCGGGTCCGCGGCAAGAGCGTCATCCACCTGATGGACCTCCGCTCCGGCGAGATCTGGCCCCTCTACGACGGCCTCGACCGTGACATGCAGGAGACCTGGTCGATCCACGGCCTCTATCCGTCGATGGCCTGGACCCCCGACAACAAGTCGCTGGTTTTCTGGGCCGCCGGCAAGATCCAGCGCCTGGACATCGCCAGCCGCAAGGTCACGGACATCCCCTTCCACGTCCACACCACGCGCCAGGTCACCCAGGCGGTGCGCTTCCCCATCGAGGTCGATCCCAAGACGTTCCAGACCAAGATGCTCCGCTGGGTGAGCGTCTCGCCGAAAGGGGACCGCGCCGTCTTCCAGGCGCTCGGCCATCTCTGGGTGCGCGACCTCCCCAACGGCAAGCCGCGGCGGCTGACCCGTCAGAACGACCATTGGGAGATCTTCCCCGCCTTCTCGCGCGACGGCCGGCAGATCGTCTACGCCACCTGGGATGACGACAAGCTCGGCACGGTGCGGGTCGCCTCCGCCGACGGCGGCGAGGGGCGGGTGGTGGTCAAGGCGCCCGGGCAGTACGTCGAGCCCGCCTTCTCGCCGGACGGCAAGCAGATCGTCTTCCGCCGGATCGAAGGTGGGTTCATCCGCACCGGCGCCTGGTCGCTGAACCCCGGCATCTACCGGGTGGCGGCGAGCGGCGGCGAGCCGGAGCTGATCACCGAGGACGGCGAGCAGCCTCACTTCGGAGCCGAGAACGACCGCGTCTACCTGCTCAAGGGCGCGGAGGAGGGGAAGAGCCAGCTCGTCTCGGTAGGGCTCGACGGCAAGGACGAGCGCCCCCACCTGTCGAGCGAGAACGCGACCTCGTTCCAGGTCTCGCCGGACGGCCACTGGGTGGCGTTCATCGAGCGCTTCCAGGCCTACGTGATGCCCTTCGTCGCCACCGGCAAGGCGGTGGACGTCGGCCCCAAGGAGTCGGCGCTCCCCATCCGCCGGGTCACCCGCGACGCCGGCGAGACCCTCCGCTGGTCCGGCGACTCGAAGAGCCTCAACTGGTCGCTCGGCCCCGAGCTCTACACCCTCGACATCAAAAACGCCTTCGCCTTCCTTGAGGGCGCGCCCGCGACCCTTCCCGATCCGCCGGCCAAGGGGGTGGACATCGGTTTCCAGGCCGAGAGCGACGTCCCCAAGGGGACGGTGGCGGTGGTCGGCGGCCGGATCGTCACGATGGCAGGCGCGCAGGGCGACGAGGTGATCGAGGACGGCACGGTGATCCTCGAGGGAAACCGCATCAAGGCGGTCGGCCCGCGGGGGAGCGTGGCGGTTCCGGCCGGCGCCTACGTGGTGGACGCCAAGGGGAAAACGGTGATCCCCGGCCTGATCGACGTCCACTGGCACGGGCCGTTCGGCTCGGACGGCATCATCCCGCAGCGCAACTGGGTCACCTACGCCAGCCTGGCCTACGGCGTGACGACCCTGCACGACCCCTCGAACGACACCGACACGGTCTTCGCCGCCTCGGAGCTCCAGCGCGCCGGCCTGATCACCGGTCCCCGCATCTTCTCGACCGGCACCATCCTCTACGGCGCCAACGCGCCGTTCACCGCCACCGTCGACAGCCTCGAGGACGCCCGTTCGCACCTGCGCCGCCTGAAGGCCGTGGGCGCCTTCAGCGTCAAGAGCTACAACCAGCCGCGCCGCGATGAGCGGCAGGAGATCATCGCCGCCGCCCGCGAGCTCAACATGATGGTGGTGCCCGAAGGGGGATCGCTGTTCGAGCACAATATGACCATGGTGGTGGACGGCCACACCGGCGTCGAGCACTCGATCCCGGTCGCCAAGATCTACGCCGACGTGGTCCAGCTCTGGAAGGGGACGCAGGTCGGCTACACCCCGACCCTGATCGTCGGCTACGGCGGCATCTGGGGTGAGAACTACTGGTACGACAAGACGCACGTGTGGGAGAACGACCGCCTGCTCGGCTTCGTCCCCCGCGAGGTGATCGACCAGCGCTCCCGCCGCCGGGTCACCGCGCCGGACGAGGAGTACAACCACTTCAACCTAGCCCGTCTCGCCACCCAACTGTCGCGCGCCGGGGTGGAGGTGCACATCGGCGCCCACGGCCAGCGCGAGGACCTCGGCGCCCACTGGGAGATGTGGATGCTGGCGCAAGGCGGGATGTCGCCGATGGAGGTGCTGCGCTGCGCCACCATCAACGGCGCCCGCTACCTCGGCCTCGACAAGGACATCGGCTCGCTGGAGACCGGCAAGCTGGCCGACCTCGTGGTGCTCGACGACAACCCGCTCGCCGACATCCACAACTCGGACCACATCTATCTGGTCATCCAGAACGGCCGGGTCTATGACGCCCGCACCCTCGACCAGCTCGCGCCGGACGCCCACAAGCGCGAGCCCTTCTTCTGGCAGAAGGACAAGCCCGCCTTCTCGTTCGGCCCGGCCGCTGCGGCCGGCCACGTCGACGACTGACGCCCGAGAGCAGGGGAGGCCGGCAGCCCGGCCTTTCCGCGTTGGTAGTTCCCTTCCGCGCGGCGACAAAATCCCACCGATCGAAGCAGCAGCCTCCAGATTCAGCAGGTCAGGCAGCGTATTTGCAACGCCTGAACCGCGTCCCCTGACGGATTCGAGACGCGCCGCCGCGCATTGGATGGTGGCGGGGTGTGTTCCGTACACAGGTTGATCGATCTGAAGGAGATCCGAAATGCCTTGGCTGGACGGCAGACTGATGGGCACCCTCGCGGTGGTGATGCTGGGGCTCCAAGGGGTCTGCTGGCTGCTGGCCAGAGGTCTGGGGCTGAAGCTGGAGCGGAGCGCCGTGATCTGCGGCTGGCTGGCGCCGCTGATCGTGCTCGCGCCCCACCTGATGAGCCACGACGTCCTCGCTCCGACCGAGGTGTTGTGGAGCACGCCGGGCGCCTCCGAGACCGAGCTCTTCCCGCCTCACGAGATCCTCAACGACACGCTCTATCAGCTCCTCCCCTGGGAGCTGGAGGTCCGGCACGCGTTCGCCGACCGGCGACTCCCCTTCTGGTCCGACACCCTGGAAGGGGGGAGCTCCCCCTGGGCCAATCCCCAGGCCGGCGTCCTCTCTCCCCTGCAGATGGCGGCGCGGTTCTTCCCCATCCAGCACATGCTGCTGATGGAGCTGATCCTCAAGCTGCTCGTGGCCTTTCAGGGGACCTGGCTGCTCGCCCGCCTGACCGGCCGCAGCCGGACCGCATCCCTCCTGGCCGCGGCCGGCTTCACTCTCGGCGGCGGACTCTTCTCCTGGGCGCTGTTCCCCATTACGGCCACCGTCGCCTGGCTCCCCTGGCTCAACGTCGGCGTGATTCGGCTCTTCCGGCGCCCGAACCCGCGAGTGATCGCCGCCACGGCCGCCATCACCGCCGCCGTCCTGCTCTCCGGGCATCCGGAGACCGCCGCCTTCGGCGGCCTGTTCGCCGCCGTCTGCGGCTTCGGCCTGCGGCGGCGCGCGACCGGTCTCCCCCGCGGCTTCGGCGCGGCCGCGCTCGCCGCCGGCCTCGGGTTCGGTCTAGCCGCCCCGCACCTCCTCCCCTTTCTGGCCATCGTGCCGGATTCACAGCGCACCGGGGAGATGATGGCGCAGACGGTCCATCCGGGGCGGATACACGCGCTCTATCCCCCCTCCTGGTTTGAGTCCGGCTATCTCGACTTTCTGCTCTCCCCCCTCAGTCCGCACGCCTATGGCCTCCCCTATCAGGGCCCGTTCGCCGGCCCCTTCAACTGGGCGGACGCGGAGGCCGGCTATACCGGCCTGGTGGCGTTCGCGACCGCCCTGATCGCCCTGTTCGCGGCCCGCGACCGCCGCGCCTGGCCCTTCCTGGGGTGCGCGGCGGCGGGGCCGCTGCTCGCCGCGCGGTTTTTGCCGGTCGCGCACCTCTTCCATGCGATCCCTCCGCTCCGGGTCCCCGCCTATTCGCGCTTCCTGCCGCCGGCTGCCCTGGCCCTCTGCGTAGCCGGCGCGTTCGGCATCGACCTCCTGCTCTCGCGGCGACCCTTGCGGCCGGCCGCCTGGGTGGGCCTCGCCCTGGCGGCGGCGGTGAGCCTCGCGGTGGCGGCGGACGGCTGGACTCTCCTGCTCTGGTGCCTGCTCGCGGGAGCCGCCCTGGCGGTGCGCTGGCGGCCGCGCTGGGGCGCCGTCGCACTCGCCGGGGTCCTGCTGCTCGACCTGATCCCCTGGTCCCAGAGCTTCCTCCCCTCGGGCTATCCGGGGTTCTTCTATCCGAAGACGAAGTTCATGGGCCTGTTCGCGCGCCTGGCCGGCGATCCCGCGGTCTGGCGCGCCACCGGCGGGGATTTCCTGGTCTACCCCAACGTCCTTCCGGTCTACGGCATCGCCGAGATCCGCCCGCACAACCCGCTGGCGCCGGCCCGCTATCTGCGGGTGCTGAACGCCGCCTTCGGTTTCCATCCGACGATGACCCGGTATTTCGCGCCGTTGCAGAACCTCGACCATCCGCTGCTCGATTTTCTCGGGGTGAGGATCGTGGCCGGCAGCCCCGGCGTCGCGCCCTGCCGGACGCTGGAGACGATCGACGGGGGGCGGTTCGCGCCGTTCACCATGCTCCGCAATTCGAACGCCCTCCCTCGCTGGTTCTTCCCGCAGGTGGTGGACGTGATCCGTCCGGCAGAGATCCTCCCCTGGATCGCCGCGCTCACCGACGGACGACGGGTGGCGGTCTTCACGGACGACGCGGGCTCCTGGCGACCGCTGGGCTTCGACGCGCCGCCTCCCCGCCCTCTCCTCGCCCGGCCCGGCCACATCGTCCTCGACCTCCCCGCCGCCCCCGAGCGGCTCCTCGCCACCTCGATCGTCTGGTCGAAGGGGTGGTCGGCCCGCGCCGGCGGCCGGCGCCTGCCGATCCTGAAGGTCGACGGCGCCTTCCTGGGGGTCCGGATTCCGGAGGGCGCCGTCCGGGTCGAGATGCGCTTCCTGCCGCCCGGCCTCCTCGCCGGCTGCGCCGCCTTCGCGGTGGCATTTCTGGTGTGGCTCGGGCTTCTGGTTCGCGGGCAACGAACCCTTTACCGGCAATACCGGGCGAGCTCGCGGCGGTTGCGCACCCGAATCCGGTGATCGGGATCAACGCTGATCGCGCCCCGCTGCTTGAACTCGACGATAACCTGGTTGACCCGCTCGCGCGAGGCGCCGACGATCTCGGCGAGGTCGCTCTGGGTGAGGCGGATGGGGATGCGCACCTCGCCCCCCTCCGCGAGGCTGCCGTAGCGGTCGGCCATGGCCAGGATCTGCCGTGCCACCCGGCCGGGGACGTCGAGGGTGCAGAGCGCCTGGATCTGCTCGTTGGCGAAACGCAGCCGATGGGCGAGCAGCCGCACCAGGTTGTTGGCCAGCGGGGTCAGGGTGCGCAGGCAGGTCTGGAAGGTGGCGCGGTCCATCCAGAGCAGGCGCGAGGGCTCGGTGGTGACCACGTTGGCCGAGCGGCCGGAGCTGTCGACCAGGCTCATCTCGCCCACGGTGTCCCCCGGACCGAGGAAGGCGAGGATGACCTCGCGGCCATCGGCGCGGGTGACGTAGATCTTCACCGTCCCGGAGAGCAGCACGTAGACGACCTCGCCCGGCTGGTCGGCGGTGATGAAGTGCGCCCCCGCCTGCACGGTCTGGCTCCGCAGCAGGCCGTTGAGCTCCGCGAGCTCTTCCGCCTTGAGACCTTGAAAGAGCTCGAGCTCGCCGAGCCGGCTGGGATCCTGCACCGCGCCCATGAAGGGCATGGTACCCGACCTAGCGGCCGAGCAGAGGTGCCAGCGCCTCGACGCCGCGCTCGATGGCGTCGGGCGGGGCGGCGGTGAAGCAGAGGCGGACGTGGGTAGGGTAGGGGCCGAAGCTGGGGCCGGGTGCCAGGAACAGGCCGCGGTCGACGCAACGCTCGAGGAAGCCGCCGAGGCCGGTCTCGTCGAGGAAGGGAGCGACGTCGAAGAAGAGAAAGGTGCTCCCCAGCGGCGCCGGCAGCCCCAGCCGGGCCGCCACCTTCGCGCCGGTCTCCCGGTACTGCTCCCGCGCCCGTGCCACCCAGGCGTCGCCGGCCCCCCCGAGCACCCGCAGGGCGGCGAGCTGCGAGGCGGTCGGCGTGCTGTAGAAGCTGTGCAGGCCGATCTTGCGCAGCTCGCGGACCGCCGTCACCGGCCCCACCACGTAGCCGCAGCGGTTGCCTGCCATGCCATAGGCCTTGGAGAAGGAGTGGGCCGCGAAGGTGCGGTCGGGCGCGAACGGGCGCGTGTAGGTGTGCTCCCCCTCGTAGACGTAGTCCTCGTAGACCTCGTCGGCGATGATCCAGAGATCCTCGCGGGCCGCCCACTCGACCAGCGCCTCGATCCAGGCGCGGGGGATCAGCGTGCCGGCGGGATTGCTCGGCGTGTTGAGGTAGAGGGCGATGGTGCGGCCGGTGCGACGCGCGCGCACGGCCTCGACGGCGGTCTCGGGGGAATCGGCGGCGCCGAAGAACGGCACGTCGACCGGCACGCCGCCGAACGACCGCACGATGCCGGTGATCAGCGGCCAGTGCGGGGCGAGCAGCAGCACCTCGTCCCCGGGCTCCACGATCGCCCCCGCCACCGCCCCGAGCGCCCCGGTCGCGCCGGTGGCGATCAGGACGTTGTCGCGCTCGGTCGGGACCCCGGTCCGCCGCCGCACCCGCTCGACGATGGCGTCGAGCAGCGCCGGCATCCCCTGGGGAGCGGCGTAGCGATGCATGCCCGGATACTCGGCGACGTGAAGGTCCTCCATCCGGCACCCCGCCGGCGGCTCCATCCAGGTGTCCCCCACGTGCAGGGGGAAGACCTCGCCCTGGAAGGTGGCGAGGCGGTGGGCGAGCCCGGAGTAGACCGAATCGGCGATCTCCTGGACCGAGGGCGAGAAGTGGGGGTGGCGCGGCATCGAAGGCTCCCGTCGAGTGCGGCGATGGTACAGCCTCCGCAACCGCGTCTCAAGGGTGGGGCGGTACAGGGTACCGTGCCTTTCTGGGGAGCCCCCACCCCGAAACCTCACCCCCGGCCCCTCTCCCATCGCCCTCCCGCCCGACCGGGAGAGGGGGGTCCCAGCTGAAGGGTTCGTGCTTGTAGGATGCGATGTGCGCACCGTTTAAGATTTCGAATTGGGCACAGCCCACCCTACGAGCTCTACCCTCCCAGAATCGCTCCCCCTCGCCCCGGCCGGTCGGGAGGGCGGTGGGAGAGGGACCGGGGGGTGAGGCTTCGGGGTGGGGGCTCCCCAGAAGCCGCCGCCGCTGGCCCCCCACCCATGGCGTAAGATCCCCCCATGAACCCCCTGCTCACCGAAGCCCGCCGCCTTCCCGAGGAGGGACGGCTGCGCCTGACCTGGAACGACGGCCACGTCGGCGAGTACCCCTACGACTTCCTGCGCGGGTGGTGCCCCTGCGCCGGATGCCAGGGGCACACCGGCCCGATGGTCTACCATGCGCCCGTCCAGCCGGTCACCGTCGAGTCGGTGAAGCCGGTGGGCAACTACGCCATCTCGCTGGCCTTTTCGGACGGCCATGGCACCGGCATCTACCGCTATGAGTTCCTGCGCGAGATCTGCCCCTGCGGCGGATGCGCCGGCGCGTCCGCGATCCCGGCGAGGTAGCGCTCCCAGTCGTCCGGCGTGTTGAGATTGAGGAAGATCTTCCCCGGATCGCCGAAGCGGGCGAGCTCCTCCCCTTCCAGCACGCGCAGGGCGAGCGCCTCCTCGGCGAGGCGGTGGAGCGCCAGAAGCCCGCGCTCGACCCGGTGGCCCAGCGCGGCGAGCGCCGCCGGTCCGTACCCGGCGCAGAGCGGCTCGAGGCGCCCCTGCCAGCGGGGGACCGACCAGTCGGCTGGCACCGGCCGCGCCAGCTCGGCCAGGAGGGCGACGGGCACCCGGGGGAGGTCACAGGCGAGCACCATCAGCGGCCGTCCGGGATAGGCCGCCACGGCGCCGAGGATGCCCGCGGCGGGTCCCCGGCCGGCGCCGTCCGCCAGCGACGGCAGGCCGGCGAGCAGGCTGCGGCCGCCGTCCGCCACCGCCAACTCGGCGCAGACCGCGGCGAGCCGCTCCGCCGCCAGCGCCGGCAGGCTCATTCCGGCCCGCCGGTCAGGCAGTTCCAGGCGGGCCTTGTCGCGCCCCATCCGGCTCGACGCGCCGCCGGCCAGGACGATTCCGACCGGATCGGCGGAGAGAGGCCCCGTGCTACCATCCGTCGCGGTTTTTACAGGCAAAAGGAGAATCCTTCCATGAACGTGAGCATAGCCCCCCTGGTCTGTCTGCTGGCATTCCTGGCCCCGGCCACGGCGCCGAAAACGAGCGCGCACCCGGCCGCGGCGAAGAGCGCGACGGCGGCCGCGAACCCCCGCGTGGCGCTGCAGACGAGCCAGGGCCGGATCGTCATCGAGCTCTATGCCGACAAGGCTCCGAAGACCGTCAAGAACTTCCTCGACTACGTCAAGTCCGGCTTCTACAACGGCACGATCTTCCACCGCGTGATCTCCGGCTTCATGATCCAGGGGGGCGGCTTCACCTCCGACATGACCGAGAAGCCCACCCGGCCGCCGATCCCGAACGAGGCGGACAACGGACTGCAGAACCAGCGCGGCACCCTCGCCATGGCGCGGACCTCGGATCCCGACAGCGCCGGCGCTCAGTTCTTCATCAACCTGGTCAACAACGGCTCGCTCAACTTCCGCTCCAAGTCTCCTGAAGGTTGGGGCTACGCGGTGTTCGGCAACGTCGTCGAGGGGATGGACGTGGTGGACGCCATCGCCCAGGCCAAGACGGCCAACCGGGGCTCCAACGGCGACGTGCCCCTCCAGGCGGTCGTGATCCAGAAGGCCACGATCCTGCCGGCGGCCAAGCCCGTCGTCAAGAAATAACCCCAAAGCAAGTCGCGAGAGGAGAGACACCATGGCGAACCCGACCGTCGCGCTCGACACCAACCACGGCATGATCGTTCTCGAGCTGTTCTCCGCCGAGGCGCCGAAGACCGTCGAGAACTTCCTGCAGTACGTCGCCGCGGGCTTTTTCGACGGCACGCTCTTCCACCGCGTGATCCCCAACTTCATGATCCAGGGGGGCGGCTTCGACACCAACCAGCGGCAGAAGGCCACGCGGTCGCCGATCCAGAACGAGGCGGACAACGGCCTGCCCAACGGCCGCGGCACGGTCGCCATGGCGCGCACCGGCGACCCCCACAGCGCCACCGCTCAGTTCTTCATCAACCTGAAGGACAACGGCTTCCTCAACCACTCGGGCAAGAACGCCCAGGGGTGGGGGTACACCGTCTTTGGCAAGGTGATCGACGGGCTCGACGTCGTCGACAAGATCGCCAAGGTGAAGACGGCGCCGGGGGGTATCTCCGAGGCCGTGCCCCAGGAGCAGGTGAAGATCGAGAAGGCGACCGTGCAGACACCGGCGGCCTGAAGAGCGGACCCCATCCCAGCGGGCGCGGCGTGCCGTGCCCGCTCAACCCTTCTTCCCGAGGGCCTCTCAGCGGCGCAGGACGTTGCGAGCCTGGAGCCCCTTCGGCCCTTCCACGATCTCGAAGCTCACCTTCTCGCCCTGATTGAGGGTCCGGAACCCCTCGCTGACGATGGCCGTGTGGTGGACGAAGACGTCCTCACCGCCCGTTTCGGCCTGGATGAACCCGTATCCCTTCGCGTTGTTGAACCATTTGACCGTTCCCTGCTGCTGAGACATCTGCCGCCACTCCTTTCTCCTGAAGATGGAGCCGGAAGCGCAAGCGTTGCTGGATCCCTGGATTTCCAGGGATCGTCTCACTACAACAGCGAAAAATCAAGCACTGATGGACTTGCCAAAGGATGGTGCCCAAGGCCGGACTCGAACCGGCACGGGTTGCCCCACACGCCCCTCAAACGTGCGCGTCTACCAATTCCGCCACTTGGGCTCAAAGAACCTGCTCAACTTCGCGGCTCGTCCGGGAGAGGGACCCCGGCGGGCCGTACCAGCTCATCAGTGCGGCTTCGCCGGAGCCGCCGGCGCGGGGGCCACCGGAGCGGCCGGAGCGGGCGCCGCCGGAACCGTCTTGACCGGCGCCGTCTTCACCTGGATCGGGGCCGCCGTCTTGGCCGCCGCGGCGGCCTTCTTGCTCTGCCCCGCCATCACCGTGCCACCGCCGGGGCCGCCCTTGACCAGCGCGATCGAGACCGTGGTCAGAATGAATACCACGAACGAGGCCACGGTCAGCTTGTGGAGCATGGTCGTGGCGCTGCGGGCGCCGAAAGCGGTCTGAGTGCTGCCACCGCCGAAGACCGAAAGATCCGCGCCCTTGCCCTGTTGCAACAGGACGACGAGGATCAGGAACACGCAAACGATGACATGCACGACGTACAACAGGTAGATCACGGTGCGAAGCCTCCCCTAACGGGCACGAATCGGGACCCGGGTCGCTGATGCGCCCGTCAGCCGGAACTCCGAATGATAGCGATAAATTTCTGTGGGTCAAGGCTTGCGCCGCCGACGAGGAAACCGTCGAGGTCCAGCTGGACGATCAGCTGGGCCGCGTTGTCGGGCGTCACCGACCCGCCGTAGAGGATCGGCACCGCCGCCGCGACCGTCTCGCCGAGCTCTCCCGTCATCACCTCGCGCAGGAAACGGTGGGCCTCCTGCGCGATTTCCGGGGTGGCCGTCTCGCCGGTGCCGATCGCCCAGACGGGCTCGTAGGCGAGGGCGAACGGATCGGGGCCGCCGGCCAGGGCGGCGAGAAGCTGCCGCTTCAGCACCTCGAAGGTGCGCTCCGCCTTGCGCTCCTCGCGGGTCTCGCCGACGCAGATCAGCGGTTTCAGATGGCGGTGGCGCATCGCCGCGGCGACCTGGAGCCCCACCCACTCGTCGCTCTCGCCATGGTTCTGCCGCCGCTCGCTGTGGCCGCACAGCACCCAGGTGCAGCCGGCGTCGACGAGCTGGGGGCCCGAGACGTCGCCGGTGTGCGCGCCTCGGTCCTCGGGGTAGAGGGCCTGCCCGCCGACCTCCACCGCGCTGTCGACCAGCTCGCGTTCGACGATCGGGATCAGCGGGTACGGGGGGAAGATCACCACCCGCGCGTCCGGCGGCGCCGGCGGCGCGGCGAGCCCCCGCCGCAGGTCCCGGCAGTACTCGACCGCGTCCCTCTGCAGCAGGTTCATCTTCCAGTTCGCGGCGATCAGCGGCCGGCGCCGCTCGGCGCTCACCTTCCGGCCTCCGATCCGGTCTTCTCCAGCACCGCCACGCCGGGGAGGATCCGGCCGGCGAGGAACTCGAGCGAGGCGCCGCCGCCGGTGGAGACGTGGCCGATGCGGCCGGCCACCCCCGCCTGCTTGACGGCGGCCACCGTCTCGCCTCCGCCGATCACCGTGAAGCCGGCGCAGCCCGCCAGCGCCGCCGCCACCTCGCGGGTGCCGGCGTCGAACGGCGGCTTCTCGAACACTCCCAGGGGACCGTTCCAGAACAGGGTGCGGGCGCGGCCGATCGCCGCCGCGAACGCCTTCCGGGTCTCGGGTCCCACGTCCACCGCCTTCAGGCCGGCTGGGATGCGATCGGCGGAAACGGTCTCGATCCGCGTCGGGTTACCGAGGTCGTCGGTGACCACGACGTCGTGCGGCAGCAGGACCTCGGTCCCCCGCGCCTTGGCGCGCGCCAGGATGTCGCGGGCGACGTCCAGCCGGTCGGGCTCGAAGAGCGATCCGCCAAGCTCGTGCCCCTCGGCGGCGAGGAAGGTGTTGGCCATGCCGCCGCCGAGCAGCAGCAGGTCGAGGCGGGGGAGGAGGTTCTCCAGGGTGTCGATCTTCCCCTCGATCTTGGCGCCGCCGAGGATGGCGGCGAAGGGGCGCTCCGGCTCCCCCAGCAGCCGGCCCAGCGCCACCACCTCGCGCGCCAGCAGCCGCCCGGCCGCCTTGGCGGCGAGCCGCTCTGGTACCCCGACCACCGAGGCGTGGGCGCGGTGGGCGCTGCCGAAGGCGTCGTCGACGTAGACCTCGGCGAGGGCCGCGAGCCGGCCGGCGAAGTCGGGATCGTTCTTCTCCTCCCCTGCGTGGAAGCGGAGGTTCTCGAGCAGGATCACGCCGCCGGGGCGCAGGTCACCGACCCTCGCCTCGACCTCCTCTCCCACGCAGTCGGGGGCGAAGCGGACCTCCTGGCCGAGCAGGGAGGCCAGGGCCGCGGCCACCGGCCGCAGGGTGTAGCGCGGGTCGGGCTTCCCCTTCGGCCGGCCGAGATGGGAGGCGAGGACGACGATCGCGCCCGCGCCGATGAGCTCGCGGATCGTCGGCACCGCCTCTTCCAGCCGGGTGCCGTCCAGGACCTTGCCGTCGCCGGAGAGGGGGACGTTGAAGTCCACGCGCACAAAGACGCGCTTGCCGCGCAAGGTCTCGCGGCCGAGATCGTCCAGGGTCCACAGGTCTGCCATGTCGCTTCGCTCCCTCGTCGTCGGGTGTCAAGAGATGTCGTCGGGCCGGCCGGGACGCCGCGGGCCGGGGGGGCGCCAGTTTATCAGGGTGTCCCGCCGCGGGCATTCGAGGCACTACTATCGTGGAGTATCCTTGTCTGTCCAGCTTGAGACTCTTCAAGCGTTGTTACGAAACGAAGACGAAGCAGGAGGATAAACCCATGGCTGAAATGGGAAAGTATTGCAAGGCATACCTGGCGAAGCAGTTCCGGGAGTATCCGCACTGGACCGAGAACGCCGCCAACGTCCGCAAGGAGAAGAAGGAGGTCGACGGCAAGGAGGTCGAGGTCGATCGCACGCTCGACGACGAGTCGATCCTCTACCTTCAGGAGAACTACGTCGTCACCGACGGCATCTTCAAGGACCAGAACATCATCTTCGACAACGTCACCGACGAGTGGAAGGAGTTCTGCCACGGCACGCTGGCCTTCGAGATCCCGGTCTACGAGCCGATCGAGATCAAGCATGCCGAGCCGGTCGAAGCCCCGGCCGCGAACGGCTAGTCCGTCCTACCCCAAAGCGTCGATCAAACCCCTGTAGGGGCGGCCCTGCGTGGCCGCCCTGCTTTGCCAAAGGCCCTGCCCTGGTCTGCAACAGGCCCCGCCCCTGCTTTGCCAAAGGCCCCGCCCCGGTCTGCAACAGGCCCCCGCCCGCCCAGGGCGGCCACATAGGGCCGCCCCTACGAAAGCCGGCCGCGCGTCTGATCTAAACTCCCCTCCCATGACCCACCCCCTCGTCCTTGGCATCGAGACCTCCTGCGACGACACCGCCTGCGCCCTGCTCGACGGCGCGGGGCGGGTGCTGTCGTCGGTCGTCTCCAGCCAGCTGGCGGCGCACCGTCCCTACGGAGGCGTGGTGCCGGAGATCGCCTCGCGCGAGCACTTGGCCAACTGGCCGGCGGTGAGCGGCGAGGCGCTGGCGCGGGCGGGGGTCGCGCTGCGCGACGTCGAGGTGGTGGCGGCCACGCGTGGCCCCGGGCTGGTGGGGGCGCTGCTGGTGGGCCTCTCGATCGGCAAGGCGATCGCCTTCGCCGGCGGCCGCCCCTTCCACGCCGTCCATCACCTGGAAGGGCACCTCTACTCCCCCTTCCTGCGGGCCCCGGGCGACCCGGACGCTCCTGACCAACCGCCCGACCGGTTCGTCGGCCTCGTCCTCTCCGGCGGCCACAGCTCGCTCTTCTCGGTCGCGGACGGCGCCGTCGCCACGCTCGCCGAGACCCGGGACGACGCCATCGGCGAGGTCTTCGACAAGGTGGGCAAGCGCCTCGGCCTCCCCTATCCGCAGGGGCCGCGGGTGGACGAGCTGGCCGAGCGGGGCACCCCAGAGGCCCGCCGCTTCCCGGTCTCGCGCTTCGGTGACGGCCTCGACTTCTCCTATTCGGGGCTGAAGAGCCAGACCCTCCTGGAGATCGAGCGACTGGAACGGACGCTGGGGGCGATCGACCTCGGCACGACCGAGGACGTTCCCCAGCCCGTCCTCGACCTCCTCGCCGCCTTCCGCGAATCCGCCGCGGCCCAAGTCCTCGACCGCCTGGATCGCCTCCATGAGCGGAGCCCGTTTGAGCTCCTGGCCGTCTCCGGCGGCGCCGCCGCCAACCGCCTGCTCCGCCGCCGCCTCCCCGCCTGGGCCGAAAGCCACGGCGTCGATCTCCGTCTGGTCCCCCTGGTCTACTCGGGGGACAATGCCGCGATGATCGCCAACGCGGGACTGCTGCGCCACCGCCGCGGGCTCGCGGATGATCCGTTCGCCGCGGAGGCGGAGAGCCGGATCGCGATCTGAGGGAACAAGGACCTAAAGGACTGCAAGGACAAAAGATGCTCTCTGCCGTCCTTGCGGTCCCTGCAGTCCCTTGGGTCCCTTGCTGACGAACCTTCGGCGATCCGGCAATTTCACCGCCGATCGTTCTTGCAATTCCACCATCCCTTCCATATGATCTCTGGGAATGGAGTTGAACCGAATGATCGACGACACTGACCGCCAGATTCTGAGCATCCTTCAGCAGAACGCCCGGACCTCCAACGCCGAGATCGCCCGCCAGGTGGAGATGGCGCCGTCGGCGGTGCTGGAGCGCATCCGCCGGCTGGAGGCTCGGGGGGTGATCCAGGGGTACGAGGCGCGGATCAATCCCGAGGCCCTGGGGCTCCACACGCTCGCCTTCGTCTTCGTCCGCTCGACCGATTTCGACGGCGAGGCGAAGACGGCCGAGCTGCTGGCCGACATTCCGGAGGTGCTGGAAGCGCACCACATCGCCGGCGAGGACTGCTTTCTGATGAAGGTGCGGACGCGCGACCCCAAGAGCCTCGGCCGCCTGCTGCGCGAGCGGATCGGCGCCACCGGCACCGTACAGTCGACCCGCACCACCATCGTGCTGGAGACCGTCCGCGAAGGGCGCCAGCTGCCGGTCGGGGCTCTCCCGGCGGAGGAGGAGGTCTTCGATGAATGACCCGAAAAAGGCTTCCATGCTTCAGGTGGCGGTCGCCCTCGGCGCCGTCTACCTGATCTGGGGCTCGACCTATCTGGCGATCCGCTTCGCGATCGAGACCATCCCCCCCTTCCTGATGGCCGCCGCGCGCTATCTCACCGCCGGCACCCTCCTCTACGCCTGGAGCCGGCTGCGCGGCGCGCCCCGGCCCCGGCCCGCGTACTGGCTGCCGGCGCTCGCCCTCGGCGCCCTGCTGCTGCTGGTGGGCAACGGCGGCGTGGTGTGGGCCGAGCAGCGGGCGAGTTCGGGGCTGGTGGCGCTGCTGATCCTGACCGAGCCGCTCTGGATCGTGCTGCTGGTCTGGCTGCGCGACCGCCGGCAGCGGCCGGGCGGGCGGGTGATCGCCGGTATGTTGCTCGGCTTCATCGGACTGGCGCTGCTGGTGCGGCCGAGCGGCTCGGGAGGCATCAGCCCCCTCGCCGTGGCCGCGGTGCTGTTCGCCTCTCTGAGCTGGGCCTACGGCTCGCTCTACAGCCAGCGGGCGAAGCTCCCCGAATCCCCCCTGCTGTCGACGGCGATGCAGATGCTCTGCGGCGGCGGCCTGCTCCTGCTGGCCGGCCTCGCCACCGGCGAGACCGCCGGCTTCGCGGTCTCCCAGGTCTCGACGCGCTCGCTGCTCGCCCTTGCCTACCTGGTGGTCTTCGGCGCCATCATCGCCTTCACCGCCTACGTCTGGCTGCTGAAGGCGGCGCCGCCGGTGCTGGTCTCGACCTACGCCTACGTCAACCCGGTCGTCGCCGTCTTCCTCGGCTGGGCGGTGGCCGACGAGCCGATCACCCGTAGCACCCTGGTCGCCGCAGCGGTGATCGTGGTCGGGGTGGTACTGATCTCCCGTGCACAGGGGAAGAAGGGAAGAGGGGAGGAAGAGACAGCACCGCCAGCCCGGGAGCCCGAAGCGGCGGTCGCGGAGGAGGAGGTCTGCGCCTCGGTGTAATTTTCGCTGCCGGCTGTCAGTCCGGCCATTCGGCCCACTGGCAGTGGGTCAGGAGGCTGCGGTCTTTGGTCAGCAGAGCCGCCCCGCGCAGCGTGGCTTGGCTGGCGATCACGCGATCGAAGGGGTCCCGTGTCCACGAGGCGGTGAGGGCGGCGTCAACCACCTTGAGAAAAGGAAGGTCACAGACCTGGAGCGCGACCTCCTGTCCAAGGGTTTTGACGATGTCCTCACCCGAGGATGTGATGCGGCGAATCTCGTAGAGGTACTGGAGCTCCAGCTTGACCGCGGGAGAAATCAGAAGATCGCTCTTCTCGAGCCGGGTCCGCACGCCCGCCGGCAGCAGCTCCGTACGGTTCGCGAAAAGCCAGGCCGCGACGTGGGTGTCGAGGTAGATCAGGGGCGCCATTCTTCGGACCAGTCGATGTGGACGAGCTCCTCCGGATCGCCAACGATGAGGTCACGCGGTTTCAGATTCGCCAGCTTGCTCTTGGGCTCGACGGCCGCGATACGGAGCAGCTTTCCCTTACGCTCGATGTCGATGGGTACGCCGGTCTCAAGGATTTCGTCCAGAATCCGGTAGATGTTCTCGCGCAGGGCGGAAGCTCGAAGCGTCATACAGGGCACCTCCAAGGGCCACTCTCAAGGTACAGTTCGGCCGTACGAGTGTCAAGCTTGGGGCGTACGACTCAGCCCAGAAGCCAAGGGAAGGGACGGGAAACGTTTCAACATGGATAAAAGCCCTTCGATCAACCGCGAGCTCTGGCACTCAGGTTCCTGGAGATGGCGGTCGACCCACGAGTGACCGACCAGCGCGCAGGTCCCCTGGATTTCGGCCTCCGAATCCGCTGGATGGGCGGATGCGACCGGCGATTCAACCCACGAATCGTGCCGGCCGGCCTTCGCCGCCCGCCTTGGAACAGGCGCGTACGCCGGTTGCGCCCACGTCTGGGCCGGGTGCGACCCCCTCCTGGGATCGTGGGCCGAACGCGCTGGATTGACGAGATTTCGCGGGGGCCGGGCGGCCCAGCGCGCGGGGGCTTCGGCCCTCGGGCGGGGCTTTGACCACCCGGGGCGAGGGCTCACAGGATGTCGCGGGGGCCGCACGGTCCTGGACGCGAGGGCCACAGCCCCGACGTCGGGGCGCTTCCGGCCCACGCGTGGGCCGGAAGCGCTTTCCGCGGCAAAATCGGGCGATGAGGCCTTCTACGGCCGCTTCACCTCCACCGTCCCCAGCTCGGGCAGCAGCCGCGCCCCCGCCGCGTCCGCGGACTTGCGGAAGGCGGCGACGTCGGTCGCGTAGAGGCGATTGACGTCGGCCAGGACGTCGGCGACCGCCTTCTCCGCCTGGTGGAGGTACTCCAGGTGGGTCGGGCTCGGCGGCGCCCAGGAGGACTGGATGTAGCCGAAGGCGAAGAAGACCTTGGTGGCGGCGTCGTTCCCCGGCTGGATGCCGACGGCGTCGTAGGGGGCCCAGAGCCGCACCTCCAGCTTGTCGAGATCCCCCTTCAGCTTGTTGGCCGACTCGACCAGCGGATCGGGCTTGGCGTCCTTCGCCTCCGGTTCGCCGGTGGCGGCGGCCTTGGCGGCCTTCTGGCTCTGCACCCGGGCGAGGACCGTGTCGATGTCCGCCTTGGTGTTGCGGATGCGCTCGGCGGCCTCGGCCACGGCTCCCAGCAGCGCCTCGGCGCGCTGGGTCGCGGCGTCGCGAGCCCGCCAGTCGGCCTCGGTGTTGTGCGACCGCGGATCGGCCAGCACCTGGACCGTCCCCTTGACCTCGTGGTCCCCCAGCTTGACGGTGACGGCATAGGTGCCGGGGATCACCTCGGCTCCCGAGGAGGCGTGGGGCATCGGCGGCTTCTCGCTGGGGAACGGCTTGGGGGAGTCGGTGGTCAGGTCCCAGACGGCGCGGTTCAGCCCCTGCCGGGCCGGGGCGGTGAAGGTGCGAATCGTCTTGCCGGCGGCGTTGGCGATCCGGATCTCGACCTCCTTGGCCTCCTCCCCCTTCGGCTTCTCGGGCGCCTTCGCGGCTTCCCCGGTCTTCGGGGAGCCGCCCCCCTTGGCCTCCGTGGTGGTGGCGGCCTTGGCGCCGGGGCTCTCCTTCTCGCTCAGCTCCTGGGCGGTCTGCGGGATGCCGGTCAGCGGCCGTCCCTCCTCCCGGCGCAGGCTCGCCGCCCGCTCCTCCTCCTTGCGCTCGCGCTCCTTCTTCTCGTCGGGATAGGGGAGACCCGGCGCGTTCAGCGAGAAGGTGAGGATCGCGCCGTACGGCTCGTTGTCCCCCCGGTACTCGGTCGAGCCGAGACCGAAGCCCCCCGGCTCGCCGGCGTTCCAGTGCTGCTGGGCGGGGCTGACCCCGTAGAGATGGAGGGGCTCGGCCAGGGTCTTGTCGGAGAGCGTGCGCAGGGGACGGATGTCGTCGACGATGTAGACCGAGCGGCCGTGGGTGCCGATCACCAGGTCGAGCTCCCGCGGCTGGATCGCCAGCCCCATCACAGGCGCCGGCGGGACGCCGTGGGTCCAGCGCAGCCACCGCCCGCCGCCGTCGTTCGAGACCCACAGGCCGAACTCGGTGCCGAGGAAGAGGAGGTCCTTGTCGCCCGGGTCCTGCTCGATCACGTGGGCGTAGCCGCGCAGGTCGGCGGTCGCCAGGCTCTTCCAGGTCTTCCCCCAGTCGTCGGTGCGGTAGACGTAGGTCTTGAAGTCCTCGCGGCGGTGGTTGTCGAAGACCACGAAGGCCGAGGCGGGATCGAGCTTCGAGGCCAGGATGTTGGGGATCCAGGTGTTGGCCGGCACGCCGGGAACGTTCTTCTCGACGCTCGTCCAGGTCTTGCCGCCGTCGCGCGTCACGTGCAGGCGGCCGTCGTCGGTCCCCACCCAGATCACCCCCTTCTGCACCGGGCTGGGGGCGATGGCGAGGATGGTGGTGTAGTTCTCGGCGTTGCTGACGTCGCGGGTGAGGCCGCCGCTGGCGTCCTGGTGCTGCCAGTCGGGGTTGTTGGTCGTCAGGTCGGGGCTGATCGCCGTCCAGGTCTCCCCGCGGTCGGTCGACTTGTGGAGGAACTGGCTGCCGCTGTAGATCGTGCCGGGCTCCAGCGGATCGGTGGCGAAGCCGGCGTTCCAGTTGAAGCGGAGCTTCACTCCCTCGGGGGGGCTGGGCTTGATGGCGCGGGTCTCGCCCGTCCGCAGGTCGACGCGGATCAGCTCGCCCCCCTGGGACTCCGAGTAGATGAGGTTGGAGTCGGCGAGGTCGGGGCGGGTCTCGAAGCCGTCGCCGCCGACCAGGGTCCTCCACTCGTGGCTGCGGATCCCCCCCTGCTGCCAGACGGTGTTCGGGCCGCGCCAGGAGCTGTTGTCCTGCAGGCCGCCGTAGACGTTGTAGGGGGTCTCGTTGTCGACGGCCACGTGGTAGAACTGGCCGAGCGGCAGGTCGGTGATGAAGCGCGCCGTCTTCCCCCGGTCGTGGCTGACCGCCACGCCGCCGTCGTTGCCGACGTAGAACCAGCTCGGGTCGTGGGGGCTGATCCACATGGCGTGGTAGTCGCCGTGGATCGGGATGCCGAGGTCGTTGAAGCTGTGGCCGCCGTCGGTCGAGACGCGGATGCTGAAGTCGAGGCTGTAGACGCGGTTCGGCAGCTCGGGGTCGACCACGATGTGGGCGAAGTAGAAGGGGCGCGGGTTGGCGTCGTACCGGTCGTCGACCGTCTGCCAGGACCGGCCGCCGTCCTCGGAGCGCACGAGGACGCTCCGGGTCGCCTCGACGGTGGCATAGACGACGTCGGGATCGGAGCGCGAGATGGCGACGCCGATCCTCCCGAGGTCCCCCTTGGGCATGCCGTCCGCCTCGCTGGCCCGCCGCCAGGTGCGGCCGCCGTCGGCGGTCGCATAGAGCCCCGAGCCCGGCCCGCCCGACTGGAAGAACCAGGGCCAGCGCCGGAACTGCCACATCGAGGCAAACAGCTTGTCGGGATTGCGCGGGTCGATCGCCAGGTCGGCGGCGCCGGTCCGCGGATCGACGTAGAGCACCCGGTTCCAGCTCTTGCCGCCGTCCTCGGTCTTGTAGATCCCCCGCTCCGGGTTCTCCCCCCACTCCTGGCCGAGCGCCGCCACCCAGACCACGTTCGGGTTGGTCGGATGGACCACGATGCGGTCGATGTGCTCGGTCTTCTCGAGCCCCAGATGGACCCAGGTCTTACCCCCGTCGGGCGAGCGGTAG
>DATBAW010000539.1:0-3608 GCA_036271335.1 Thermoanaerobaculia bacterium | reverse complement strand
TTGCGCACGCACAGCTCGTAGGCGAAGTCGGGGCCGCCGCTGGTCGTGGCGCGGTAGCGCGAGATGGCTTCCAGCCAGCGCGCCGGCCGCTGCAGGAAAGCCCCGGGGGTCATCAGATAGCTCACCGCCCCGGTGTAGAGCGGTTGCAACACCGTGCCGATCAGCCCCATGTCGTGATGGAGCGGCAGCCAGCCCAGCACCACCGAGCCGGGCGACTGCGCGAAAGCCTGCCGGATCAGCTCCTCGTTGTGCAGGAGGTTGCCGTGGCTGACCATGACGCCCTTGGGGGACGAGGTCGAGCCCGAGGTGTACTGGAGAAACGCCAGCGACTCCGAACCCACGGCCGGCCGTTGCCAGTCCGCGGCCCCTTCCGTGGCGGGCGCCATCCGGTGGGCGGCGGCGAGCTCCGGGATCCCGGCGGCGGCGTTCTCCAAGACCGCCAGCTTGTCGGCGGCGGCCAGCACCACCCGCGGACGGGCATCGCGGCAGATCGCCTGCAGGCGCGGATCGGCCCCGCGCGGGCGCGGCGGCAGGGCAGGGACGGCGACGGCGCCGGCATAGAGGCAGCCGAAGAAAGAGGCGATGAAATCCGGCCCCGGAGGCAGCAGCAGGGCGACGCGCTCGCCGCTTGCGCCCGACTCCTGGAGCGAGGCGCCGATCGCCCGGGCGCGGGCGTCGAGATCGGCATAGGTGAGCGGCTGCTCGGCCCCGCCGCCCTCGCCATAGGACAGGAAGACGTAGGCCGGGCGCTCGCCCTGCTCCGCCGCTCGTTTTTCCAGAATTTCAGAGATCGTTTCGTTTCGCGTCATATAGGTCCATGGCGCTTGGATCTGCGCTTTAAAGTGAACAGGGAACAGCCACGCCTCAACAGTGCCGAACCCTTCGGCAAGGGTGACTACGCCGTGGCCCCGGCCGGACGCGAGCGCCGGGCCCGATCTGTACAACGCCCCGGTGTGGGGTCTTTCCCTCAGGGAGCCCGGCGAAGGCCGGGAGGCTCACCCCTTCGGCAGGGGTGTAAACACCTTCGTCCGGATATATATGCCGGGGGCTATAAGTCGAGCACTGGCGGGGGCCGGCGTTCCGCTTGCAGAGACTCAATTGGTCCCAGGCCGTGCCTGGGAGAGCGAAATGATCGATCCGGCGTACCTTCGAAGGCCCGCGCGGGTCGGGCGGAGCGCTCTACTCCAGCCCCGCCTCCCGATACTCCCCGTAGACCTCGCGCAAAGCGTCCGCGATCTCCCCGAGGGTGACCTCGGCGCGGACGGCGTCGAGGATGGCCGGCATCAGGTTGCGGTCCTCGCGGGCGGCGTCGCCGAGGGCGGTCACGGTCGCCGCGGCTTTTTCGGGATGGCGCCCGGCGCGCAGGGCGTGGAGCCGCTCGACCTGCTCGCGCTCGGCGGCCGGATCGATCCGCAGCACCGGCGTCGGCAGCTCTTCGTCCGCCACATAGGCGTTCATCCCCACCACGATCTCCCGCTTCTCCTCGACCGCCATCTGGTAGACGTAGGCGGCGTCGGCGATCTCCTTCTGCTGGAACCCCCGTTCGAGGCCGGCGAGCGCGCCCCCCATCTCGTCGATGCGGCGGATGTAGTCGCGCGCCCGGCTCACGATCTCCTCCGTCCACGCCTCGACCACGTAGGAGCCGCCGAGCGGATCGGCGACGTCGGCCACGCCGCTCTCGTTGGCGATCACCTGCTGGGTGCGCAGCGCCAGCCGCGCCGCCTCGGCGGTGGGCAGCCCCAGCGCCTCGTCGAGCGAGTTGGTGTGCAGCGACTGGGTGCCGCCGCAGACCGCCGCCAGCGCCTGGATCGCCACCCGCACCACGTTGTTCTGCGGCTGCTGAGCGGTGAGCGTCGAGCCCGCCGTCTGGGTGTGGAAGCGGAGCCAGAGCGAGCGCGGGTCCCTGGGCGCGAAGCGCTCGCGGACCAGCTCGGCCCAGAGCCGCCGGGCGGCACGGAACTTCGCCACCTCCTCCAGGAAGTTGTTGTGGGCGTTGAAGAAGAAGGAGAGGCGCGGCGCGAACTCGTCGATGCCGAGGCCCCGCTCCAGCGCCGCGCCGACGTAGGCGAGCCCATTGGCGAGGGTGAAGGCGACCTCCTGCACCGCCGTCGAGCCCGCCTCGCGCATGTGGTAACCGGAGATCGAGATCGTGTTCCACTTCGGCACCTTCTCGGCGCAGAAGGCGATGATGTCGGTCACCAGCTTCAGCGACGGGCGGGGAGGGTAGATGTAGGTGCCGCGGGCCGCGTACTCCTTCAGGATGTCGTTCTGGACCGTGCCCCCCACCTTCTCCCAAGGCACCCCCTGCTCCTCGGCCACCGCGAGGTAGAGGGCGAGCAGGATGGCCGCCGTGGAGTTGATCGTCATCGAGGTGGTCACCCGGTCGAGCGGGATGGCGTCGAAGAGGAGACGCATATCGGCGATCGAGTCGATGGCCACCCCGACCCGTCCCACCTCGCCGCGCGCCAGCGGATGGTCGGAGTCGTAGCCGATCTGGGTCGGCAGGTCGAAGGCGACCGACAGCCCCGTGGTCCCCTGGGCGAGCAGGTAGCGGTAGCGCTGGTTCGACTCGGAGGCCGAGGAGTAGCCGGCGTACTGACGCATCGTCCAGTGGCGTTGGCGATACATGTCCGCATACAGGCCGCGGGTGTAGGGGAAGCGCCCGGGATCGCCCACCGTCTCCTCGTAGCCGTGATCGGCCACGTCGCGGGGCGTGTAGAAGCGCCGGATCGGGATCTCGGAGGAGGTCCGCCGTTCGACCTCCTCGGCGGCGGGGCGGTCGGCGCTCTTGCTATCGGTGGCCATGGCGGGGATTCTATCCAGATCGGCCGTGATCTGCCCTGTCGTAATCCGCCCTGTAATCCTCGTCCCGTACACTGCGCGAACCTGGCGCTTCGGGCTCCCCCGGAGAGGCCGGCGCGGCTATGATAGACACCAGGGCCGGCACCGACCGGTGACGGCCTTTCGCCATTCAGAAAGGGAGATTTGAGATGTCTTTACGATTGAACAGGGTAGGTGTACAGCTGTCTCTGGTGACCGCTCTCGTCCTCGTCCTCCTCGCGGGGCTGCCGGGCGTCGCCGCCGCGGCCAAGACCGCGCCCGCCGCTCCCGTGGACCTCAACACCGCGACCCAGGCGCAGCTCATGGCCGTCCCGGGCATCGGCGAGGCGACGGCGAAGAAGATCATCGCCGGGCGGCCGTATTCCTCGGTGCAGGACCTCTCCAAGGCGGGCCTCTCCGCCAAGGGAATCGAGAAGATCGCGCCGATGGTGACCGTCGGCGGCGCCGCCCCGGCCGCCCCCGCGGCTCCGGCGGCTCCCGCGAAGCCCGCCAAGACTCCCAAGGCCAGCAAGACGGCGCCGGCTCCCGCCGCGGCCCCGACCGCCGCTCCGGCCGCGGCTCCGACGGCCGCCACCACCACCACCGCCACCAGCGCGCCGGTCGTCGCCCAGACGCCGCCGTCGCCGGGCATGGTGTGGGTCAACCTGGAGACCAAGGTCTTCCACCGCGAGGGCGACCCCTGGTACGGCAAGACCAAGAAGGGCAAGTTCATGACCGAGGCCGACGCCACGAAGGCCGGCTACCGCGAGGCGAAGAAGGGCGGAAAG
>DATBAW010000538.1:0-13242 GCA_036271335.1 Thermoanaerobaculia bacterium | reverse complement strand
CGCGGTGCTCGACGCCAGCCGGCGCGGCGCGGTGCCCGACCTCGAGATCCGGGTCCTCGGCGTCACGGCGGCCGTGGGGAAGACCGACCTCTTCCTGGAGAGCCACGAGACGTTCGACGCCGGCCGGCCGCGGATGAAGCGAGTCGCGGACGGCGTCGTCTTCCACATCCCAATGAAGCCGAAGGAGGCCAACAAGGCGCTCCCCGCGAGGACCTCGATCGCCTGGACGATCTCCAACCTGACGGCGAAGGACGGCAAGCCGTTCAGCCTCGAAGCGCGCCGGGACGTCCAGGTCTGGACGGACGCCGCCGACGCGCCGCCCGACCCGATGCGCGACGTGGTGCCGGGCCGGACCGAGGACCGTCTCCCGCGGCTGCTGCTCTGGGCCTTCCTCGGCGGCGCGCTGATGAATCTCGCGCCCACCGTGCTGGCCCTCCTCGCCGTGGAGCTCCTCGCGCTGCGCGCGGCCGGCGCCGCAGCTCGCGAGGGGGCCGCGGCGGCGATGACCGGCGTCCTCGGCGGCTGCTGGGCGGTGGCCGGGATCGCCCTCCTGGCGCGCCGCGCGGGGCTGGCGGCGGACTGGTCGGCGCTGCTCCAGGAGCCCGTGGTCGGCGCCCTGTTCGTGATCGCCGCGGCGGCGTTCGCTCTCAACCTCTGGGGCTTGCTGGAGATCCCCCGCGCGGGCACCGGCCGTCATCTGCTCGCCGGCCTCTTCACCGTGCCGTTGGCGCTCGCCTGGCCGGTGCCCCTGCTCCGGCAGCCGATCGCTTTCGCCTTCGGGCGCGGCCCGGCGGCGGTGTGCGCCGTCTTCGCGGTGATCGGCTTCGGCCTCGCCCTCCCCTATCTGCTCCTCACCCTCGCGCCGATCCACGGCCGCCAGCCCGACGCCGCGGACACGACTCCGGCGACCTGGCTGCCGAGAATGCGCGAGGGGCTCGGCTTCCTCGCCGGCGGCAGCGCGCTCTGGCTGCTCTACGTCCTCTCCCGCGGGGTGAGCCCGGAAGGGCTCGCCGCGATCGAGCTGGCGCTGCTCGGCATGAGTCTCTTCGCCTGGCTGCGGGCGCGGCAGGGCAGCCGCCGGCCGGCGCGCCTCGCCTTCGTCCTCGGCCTCGCGGCCTGCGCCGCCGGCGCCTTGTGGCTGGCGGACCACAATCGATTGACTCCCCGGACCACGGCGGCGGATTCGGCGGTGCATTCCGGCAGCCGACCGTCCCTGGCCCCCCAATGACACCTCAATAACACCTCAGGAGGTTGATATGCGCAGCAACGGCAGGATTCTCCGGACGACGTTCCTCGCGCTCGCCGCCCTGGCGCTCGCGGCTCTTCCCGTCCTGGCCGCCGCCACCGTCGGCGACGTCGCGCCGGCCTTCACGCTCAAGGGCGTGGACGGCCAGACCCATTCGCTCGCCGACTACAAGGGCAAGGTCGTGGTGCTCGAGTGGATCAATCCCAACTGCCCGGTCTCCAACCGCCATGCGCGGGAGAAGACGATGACCGAGCTCTCCAAGCAGCATGGCGACGTCGTCTGGCTGGGGATCAACAGCACCAGCCCGAGCAGCGGCGATTTCATGAAGCCCGCCGAGCACATGGCCTATGACAAGTCGTATGGCATCAACTATCCCGTGCTCTACGACGAGAGCGGCCAGGTGGGCCACGCCTACGGGGCGAAGACCACGCCGCACATGTTCATCGTCGGCACCGACGGCAAGCTGGCCTACAACGGCGCGATCGACGACGACCCGCCGGGGCGCAAGGCCAAGGCCGACCGGCTCAACTACGTCGGCCACGGCCTCGACGCCGAGAAGAAGGGCGCCAGCCCCGACCCGGCGTCGACCAAGCCGTACGGTTGCAGCGTGAAATATCAATAGGCGCGTAAAACGATCCGAGCGGCCCTGCCCGTCTCCTGGCAGGGCCGCTCAGGTTCCGATCGCGTTGACCCGTTGCCTCTTCCTGCCTTAAGATTTCTCAGTCATCGAAAACTTCTTCAGCCACCGTTGATCTCAAGGCTGTCCGTGCGGCCTCACGCAATGTTGATGAGCAACGCCGCGAGAGAGATCGGCGAAACCTGTGCTCTGATCCTGGGAGGAATTCATGCTGAATCAGGATGGAATTATGCAGCATATTCTCAAGCTCGTCAGCGAGGGAGCCGAGATGGCGCTGCCTCGCGAGATCCAGGCCGCTCTTGTTACCCGCTACAACCCTTGGATCAGCACGACGAAGGAGGGTAATTCCACGAGCCCGAAGGACGTCTGGGAGACCAAGGAAGGGCTGGCGATCCAGGAGCGCCTGCGGGAGGTGGGCAGGACCTTGAAACGAAAAAATGGGACCCTGGCCCTCAGTGCGAAGGACGTCGCCGCCTGCTGTCTTCAAGTCGAGGCCGCATCCGAATGCCCCCACTGTCCGGATCCGCCGTCGGGCTGAACGCTTGCTCGCGCGATAGAGAGACGAGGTCAGCAGCGCAGTGAAACGCGAGCCTTGGGAACGCCTGCTCCTCGCTCTCGTCGGCACCAAGCTGGTCGTGGCGCTCGTGGGCGCCGTTCTGGGAGGCCGGCCGGCCACCGATCTCGCCGGTGGCGCCACGATCCTGTCCCAGGCGGCGTTGATGCTGCCGCTGTGCATCTATGCGCTGGCGGGTCTTTTCCTGCTGCTCGCCGGTTCCGGAGATCGCCGGGCAACCCTGCTTGGCATTTTTTTCCTCCTGCTGGCCAATCCGTTTTCCAATCGCCCACTCCTGCAGCTGCTGGATACCGGGACGTTCGGGCTCGGGGTTCCGGCCCTGGTGCTGAGCAGTCTGCACCTCGACGCCTTTCTGCCCGCCTTGCTCTGGCGTTTCGTCGGTGAGTTCCCCACGCCGGTCCTGTCGTTCCGGGCGCGACGGGTTCTCAACGCCGGGACCATCGCCTCACTGGTGGCCGGATTCGCGCTCTTCAGCTTCGAGCTGAAGCAGTTGATCGGCAATGTGATCAGGAACTGGGAGCATCCGGTCCGCAATCTCCGCGACCTGGCACCAGAGAAACCAGACTACGGCTATTACAGCATCGTGCTGAGCCTGGCTCTCCTGGCTCTCGCCTTCCTGCTGACGCGTATCCCCAGGGTTGCCAAGCCCGAAGCGCGTCGGGCGCGATTGTTCGTCCTCGCGCTCGCGGCCATGGCTCCCTTCCTGCTGTTCGTCGTCATCGACGCGATTGCGGACCGGTTTGATCGGTCCGTGCCGCTGCCCGGACCGATCTACTACCTGCTGTTCATCCTCTTCTGCTCGGCCCCTGTGGCGGCCGGCTACACCGTGGTCGTCTATCAGGTGCTGAACGTCCGCCTGATCGCCCGCAAGGCGCTGCAGTACGCGCTCGCCCGCTATTCGGCGATCGCGCTCGCCGTGGTGCCACTGGGGGCGCTGGTGGCCTACATCGTGGACCATCGCAACGAGACGATCATGACGATCTTCTCCGGCGGCTCCCACCTGCTGCTGCTCGGCTCGTCCGCCGCGGTGGGCTTCGGGGCCTTGCGCTACCGGCGGACCCTGCTCGATTCGATCGACCGCCGCTTCTTCCGCGAGCAGTATGACGCCCGCCAGACGCTGACGCTGCTCGTCGAGCGCATCCGCGCGACCCATGGCGTGACGGACCTCGCCAACCTGCTCTGCCGCGAGGCGGACCTCGCCCTCCATCCGGAGAGCGTGTCGCTGATGGCCGTCGAGCCGCGCTCGGGGGTGCTGTCCGACCCCAAGCTGCGCAGCCGGCGCCTCGACGCCAGCTCTTCTCTCGCGGCCCTGATCGCCAGCGCCAGCGACCCGCTCCAGATCGACCTCGAGGACGCCCGCTCCCCCCTGGCCAAGCTGCCGGAGAAGGAGCGCTACTGGCTGGTGGACAGCAGCTTCCGGATCATCGTCCCGATCCTGGCGCGGGACGGCTTGCTCCTCGGCCTGATCGGGCTCGGCGAGAAGAAGAGCGGGCTCCCCTTTTTCAAGGAGGACCGCCAGCTCCTGCGCGCCATCGCGAGCAGCGCCGCCTGGGTGCTGGAGGTCGAGCTCAGCCGCTCGCTCGGCTCCTCGCATCGCAGAGGCCCGGAGCCCGACGAGAGAGAAACCTCCCCCACTCCGCCGGACCCTGCCGCCGTCGCCGCCGAGCTCGCCAAGGAGTGCCCCAGCTGTGGCCGCCTCTACCCTTCATACACCGTGTTCTGCGCCACGTGCAGCCGGCGCCTGGAGCCCTCGCACGTGCCGTACATGCTGCCCAACAAGTTCCGCTTCGAACGGCGGATCGGCACCGGCGGCATGGGCGTGGTCTATCGCGCCACCGATCTCGCGCTCGGCCGGGCGGTGGCGGTCAAGACCCTGCGCCGGGTCTCCCCCGAGGACGCGATGCGGCTGCGCCGCGAGGCGCGCACGGCGGCGGCGGTCTCCCACCCTCATCTGGCGCCGATCTACGGCCTGGAGACCTGGCAGGGCACGCCGATGCTGGTGATGGAGCTGCTCGAAGGGGGCACGCTGGCGCAGCGGATCGAGAAAGGGCGGCTGCCGCCCCGCGAGACCGTCGAGCTGGGCATCGCCATGGCCGCCGCCCTCGAGCTCCTCCACGCCTCGGACATCCTCCACCGCGACATCAAGCCGAGCAACATCGGTTATTCGCGGGACAGCGCCCGGGACAACGCGCGAGACAGCGCCCGCGATATCGCCCGGGACCATGCCCGCGACAACGCCGCCAAGCTGATGGACTTCGGCATCGCCCGCGTCATGTTCGATCTCCGCCGCGATCTCGAGGTCACCGCCCCCGCCGACCTCGAAGAGGAGTCGGTCCAGCTCCCGCCGACCTCGGTGTGGAACCGCACGGCCGCCACCTCGCTGACCGCCTCGAAGCAGCTCGTCGGCACCCTCGCCTACCTCTCTCCCGAGGCGCTGAACGGCCAGTCGGCCGACACCTCGTTCGACCTCTGGGGGCTCGCGATCGTGCTCTATGAATGCCTGCTCGGCCGCAAGATTTTCAGCGGTGGCGACATGCACCAGCTGATGAACCGCATCCGCAACGGCCGGGTTCCCGAGTTCGCGCAGATCTGTCCCGAGCACGACGAGATCCTCGGCGACTTCTTCCGTTCGGCGCTCCACAAGACGATCTCGCGGCGGCCGGCGAGCGCCCGCGACTTCCGGGAGCGGCTCGCCGCTCTGCTGCCACGCCTCGCCGGCTAAACAGCGCGGCCCGGTTCGGGGTCTTTCCTTTCGAGGGTTTTCGGCAGGGTTTGGGAAATCCCGATATTTGATCGTCTATACTCTTTGAATGATTTTTTGGTCGTGATCGCACCCTGCTCTCCGATGTGACGGCGGTCGACAACTGGGCTCAGCCCGAGGAGAGAGACAATGGCGTACACACAGGAAGGGATCATGGCTCAGGTATGGATCGCGTTCGGCCAGGGCGCCGGCGCCATCCGGGTTTCCCACGACGCGGCAATGGAGCTTCGGCGGTGGTATTACGACGCGATCACACCCGAGGTCATCAACGAAAAATGGCAGACCGATGCCGTCCAGGCGCTCGATCGTATCCGTGCGATCGGCCGTCTCGCCGCGCTGCGGGCGGCCCAGGCCGGCTCGACGGTGATCAAGCCGGGGGACATCTACGCCTCGGCGCGCACGGTACAGGAAGCCTCGTGCACTCCGCTCTGCCCGCCGGATCCGATGGATCCCGATTCGTGTGGAGATCCCGGAGTGGCGTGGAAGCATGGTGAGACCGTCGCTGCCGTTGCGGCTCGTGCCGCCGATCGCCACCATTAAGGTGGTGCTGGGGCTGGCGGCGTTCTGCGCCGTCGTCGGGCGCGTCAAGCCAAGCCCCCTGTTCCCCTTCGTTTTCTATGCCCTGCTCCCGATCGCGTTCGGCGCGACGGGAGCCCTCCTGCTGCTCGGCGGCCGCGGAGATCGGCGGGCGCTCGCCCTCGGCGGTTTCTTCCTCGTCACGGCCGCGTCCTGGAGCGACGCGCCGCTCAGAGACCTCGGAGCGACCCACCCCGGCTGGGAGCGGGAGGTTCTCTGCTTCGTTCGAGCCGTACAGCCCCAGGTCTTCCTCGCCTTCTTCCTCTGGGCCTTCGCGCGGGACTTCCCCACGCCTTCGCCCCACCGTCGCCGCTACAGGCTGCTGATGCAGGTGAGCGCCTGGGCCGGCGTCCTCCTCTTCGCCCTGAACCTGTTGAGCTTCGCTCTCCTGAAGATCTTCGAGGCGGATGGCCTGGGTGTTCTCGAGGCCCGGGACCCGAGCGGGATCTGCTACCTGATCGTCGTGTTCCTCGCCCTGCCGGCCTTCGTCCTCCTGCCCTGGAAGGCGCGGAAGGTCCAGGGGCCCGAGCAGCGGCGGGCCCGCGTGTTCCTGGAGATCCTCGCCCTGACGTTCGGGCCGATGTTCCTCTTCCTGGTGATCTATCTGCCCACGCCCTTCCTCCACCACTACCTGCCGGCCCATCCACGACTGCAGCTCGACCTCGTCGTCGCCGTCCTGCTGCCGGCGCTGACGCTGCCGTTCACCGTGCCCTATGCCGTCCTGGTCCAGCGGGTGCTCGACGTCCGCCTGATCGCTCGCCGCGCCCTCCAATACCTCCTGGCCCGCTCGATGGTGACCGCCCTGGTGGCGGTGCCCTCCGTCGCGCTCCTGATCTATGTCTACGTCTTTCGCGACAAGGCGATCATCGATCTCTTCGCGGGCTCGCGGGTGCCGCTCCTCGTCGCGGCCGTTCTGATCGGCGCGGCGGCGCTGCGCTACCGCAAGCCTCTCCTCGACGCCATCGACCGGCGCTTCTTCCGCGAGCGGTTCGACGCCCGGCATATCCTGACCCTGCTCGTCGAACGGATCCGCTCGATCCGCGACTCCACGCACCTCGCCAACCTGGTCACGCGGGAGATCGACCTCGCCCTTCACCTCGAGGGGATCTCGATGCTGACGCTCGACGGCCGCTCGGGGCTCCTGATCGATCCCAGGAACCGGACGCGCCGCCTGGACTCCTCGTCGGCGCTCACGCTCACGCTGTCCAACGAGAGCGCTCCGCTGCTGGTCGATCTCGAGAATCCCCAGTCGCCCCTGCGCAGGCTGCCGGAGAAGGATCTCCAGTGGCTGAAGGACAGCGGCTTCCGCCTCCTGGTGCCGATCCTGGCGCGCGACGGCTCGCTGCTGGGCCTCCTCGGGCTCGGCGAGAAGAAGAGTGGCCTTCCCTTCCTCAAGGAAGACCGCCAGCTCCTCCATGCCATCGCGAGCAGCGGCGCCTGGGTCCTCGAGCTGGAGGTCGATCCGATGTTCCATTCCAGGCCACCGGCCGGGGGCGTGATGAAGTCGGAGGATCCCACGCCTCGCGAGATGCCGCCGCCGGCGGCCGAGCGCGCCAAGGAGTGCCCGAAATGTGGCGAGCTCCATTCCCCCTACACCGTCCTCTGCCGCGAATGCAGCCGGCGGCTCGAGCCCGCGGTCGTCCCCTACGTGCTGCCGAGAAAGTTCCGTTTCGAGCGGCGGATCGGCACCGGCGGCATGGGCGTGGTCTACAGCGGGTTCGATCTGGCGCTCGGCCGCCACGTGGCGATCAAGACTCTGCGCCAGGCCTCTCCCGACGACGTCCTGCGACTGCGGCGCGAGGCGCGCACGGCCGCGGCGGTCTCTCACCCCAACCTCGCTCCGATCTACGGCCTGGAGACCTGGCAGGGCACGCCGCTGCTCGTCATGGAGCTCCTCGAAGGGGGAACGCTCGCCCAGCGCGTCGCGCGCGAGAAGCTGACGCCGCGCGAGGTCGTGGAGCTGGGCATCGCCATGGCCGGCGCCCTGGCGCAGCTCCACGCCGCCGACATCCTCCATCGCGACATCAAGCCGAGCAACATCGGCTACACCCGCGACCACGTCCCGAAGCTGATGGACTTCGGCATCGCCCGCGTCCGGCTGGAGATCGACGACGACGAGGAGGAGCGGTCGACCGAGGACCTCGAGCGCGCCGAGGACGACACCTCCACCGCGCTCTGGGACGACGATGGCGGCGCGGAGCTTCCCCCGCGATTCAATTTCGCCGGCACGCTCTCCTACCTCTCTCCCGAGGTCCTGCGGCGGGAGGCGCCGAACGCCACCTTCGATCTCTGGGGGCTCGCGATCGTCCTCTATGAGTGCCTGCTGGGGCGCAAGGTCTTCGCCGGCAACCAGCAGCAGGTCCTGGCGCGCATCCGCTCAGGAATAGTGCCGGACTTCTCGCAGGTCTGTCCGGACCACGACGAGGCTCTGGGAGACTTCTTCCGCTCGGCCCTCCACCGTTCCGCCGATCGCCGGCCGGCCACCGCCGAGGCCCTGCGCGAACGGCTGGAGACAGTCCGGGCGAGACTGGAGAGGGACCTTCCCTAGTAAGGCCCGCCCATCTCGAAGATGGTCGGCTTCGTCTTGGTGGCGAGCCCCACGCCGTCGCCCAGGGGGAGGAGGACCGCCTGGAGCTGCGGGTGGATCATGAAATAGCCGTTGAAGCTGCGGAGGGCGTCGGCGTTCTTGTCCGGCTCGCCGTCGGAGGGCGCGGCGACCTCGCCTCCCCAGAGCAGGTTGTCGACGACGATCAGACCGCCGACGCGGACCTTGGGGAGGGTGAGGTCGAGGTACTTCCGATACTCGGTCTTCACCGCGTCCACGTAGACGAGATCGAACGGACCCTCGAGACGCTGGATCACCTCCAGCGCCGCCCCCTCGATCAGCTCGACCCGCTCGGCGACGCCGGCCCGCTCGAGATAGCCGCGAGCCGCGGCGAGACGCTCCGGATCGAGATCGACCGACAGCACCCGGGCTTCCGGCGCGCCGCGCGCCAGCCAGATCGCGCCGTAGCCGATGGCGGCGCCGATCTCCAGGATGCGACGGGCGCCGACCGACCGCGCGAGGATGCCAAGGAGCTTCCCTACCTCCGGATCGGAGATCGGGATGTCCTCCCGCGCCGCCCGCTCCTCCATCTCCCGCAGGAGCGCGTCGCGCGGCGGCAGCAGGCGGTCGAGATAGGCCTCCTGCTGGGAGTGGAGGATGGAAGCCGTGCCGTGCTTCATGAGTCGCCTTTCTGTCCCTGTTGCGCCAGCCCTATTGAGGCGAGGTCGGCGACGACGGCGACGTGGCCGTCGAGCCGTCACCCGTCGGCGCCTGGCTCTGCGCTTTCGCGGCGCCCGGCACCCAGGCGATGTTCTCCAGCGAGGCCGAGCGCTTCGTGCCCTTGGCGGTCAGCGGCCGGAGGGCGAAGTTGGAGCTCAGCAGCATGTGGCAGAAATCCCCTCCCACCGGCGCGTCCAGGTTCAGCTGGACCTCGTGGAGGCCCGGGCCTGAGATGTTGGTGTCCGGGCAGCCGCAGTTCCCCTGGATCAGCACCGAGGGGGAGCTGGCGTTCTCGTCGAGCAGGACCTCGTAGTCCTTGAGGGTGGCCGGCGGGATCTGAAGGATCATCCACACCGTCCCCGGCTGCTGCTGATCGACCAGCCGGATCGTCGCGCGGTCGACCAGCCAGCGCCGCGCCAGCACCTGGCGGTCGCCACCGGCCTCGGCGTTCATCCAGTTGGGAGAGAACGCGAAACGCGGGCGGGGGTTGTCGTTCGGCACCACGACCTGGACGGCGTTGTACTCGTTGCGGCCGACCGGCTCGCCCAGGCCGTCGAGCGGCCAGCGCTTGCCGTCCTTGCCGTAGAGGCCGAGGGTGACCTGATAGGTGCCCGCGGCGAGCGGCGTCGCCAGCGCCGACTGATAGAGCTTGAGGTCGTAGGAGACCGGCGTGCCCTCCTGCCAACGCTCGGGAAACGCGTGGTCGAAGGTGCGATCCACCTTTTTCTTGCGGTCGAGCAGGTGGACGAAGACGGTCGGCTTGTCCTGCCCCAGCGCCGCCGTCGGCGTCCAGCTGAGGTGGACCGTCTGCAGCTGCGAGAAGGGGAGCGGCACCTGGCGGGGATTGATCTCCACCCGAGCCACCGGAGCCTCCTTGCCGCAGGCGGCGAGACCCAGGGCGGCGATCGAGAGGGCGATCGTGGTCAGCGTAAGGTTTTTTGTTTTCATAGGGAAAGAAGGACGAGTCAGGTCAGACGCTAACGAGGCATGGCACGTGCTGTCAAGGTCGATCCATCAAGGTCGGTCTATCAAGGTCGATAAGTGGCCGAGCAGTCCGGCCCCTCCCAGAGGGTGATCTCGACGAGCGGCGCGGCCGGCAACCGCGAGGCCAGTCCGGCGAAGAACCAGGCGGCGATCCGCTCGGTCGTCGGGCTCGTCTCGTCGAAGGGGGGCACGGTGTTGATGTCGCGATGGTCGAGCCGGCCGGCGAGCTCCCGCAGCGCCGTCTGCACCTCGACGAAGTCCCAGGCCATCCCCTCGGCATCCAGCCCGTCGGTCGCCAGCACGGCCTCGACCCGCCAGGAATGGCCATGGACGATCTCGGGAGCGCCGCGGTAGGCCGTCAGGTGATGGGCCGCCTCGAAACGGGCGACCACGCGCAGGGTGTAGGTGGCCATGCGTCATCTCCTCCCGAGGAGCTGCTCGACGTGAGCGATGACCATCTCCTGGGCCACCTTGTTCTCGCCGCCGCCGGGAATGATGATGTCCGCCCACCGCTTCGAGGGCTCGACGAACTCGAGATGCATGGGGCGGACGGTCGCCAGGTACTGGCGCAGCACGTCCTGCACCGAACGCCCGCGCTCGGCCATGTCGCGCCCCAGGCGGCGGATCAGCCGCAGGTCGGCGTCGGTGTCGACGTAGATCTTGAAGTCGAGCAGGTGGCGGAGGGCCGGCTCGACGAAGATCAGGATCCCCTCCAGGAGGATCACCGGCTGCGGCTCGATCCGCCGCGTGCGCGTCGTCCGCCGGTGGCGCACGAAGTCGTAGACCGGCACCTCGATCGGGTGCCCCGCCTTGAGCGCCGCGACGTGGGAGACCAGGAGCTCGTTGTCGATCGCCGAGGGGTGGTCGAAGTTGTGCTGGATCAGCTCGGCCTCGTGCCGCCAGTCGACGTCGAGGTAGTAGCTGTCCTGCTCGATCATCGCGATGCGCTCCGCGCCGACGGCGTCGAGGATGGCGCGGGCCACCGTCGATTTGCCCGACCCGGTCCCGCCGGCGACGCCGAGGACGCAGGACCGGCGGCTCATCGACGCGATCAGCGGGTCCAGCAGCGGCGAGGGCTCGAGGAGGGACATGGGCGATGGCTCCGTTCAACCGTGATCGGCCGGGATTGTACCTGTCCTCGGCTCATCTCTGGCAGCCGGGGCAGTAAAAGGTGCTCCGCCCGCCCTGGACGATCCGCCGCACCGGCCGGCCGCAGGTCCGGCAGGGCTCGCCCTCGCGGTCGTAGACGTTGAGCGAGACCTGGAAATAGCCGCTGTTCCCCTCACCGTCGGCGAAGTCGTTGAGGGTCGTGCCCCCCTGGGAGATCGCCTGCCGGAGCACCGCCACGCCGGCCTCCGCCAGCCGCTGCCAGCGCTGCCGGGAGATGCGCGCCACCGACCGCTCGGGGTGGACCCCGGCGCGGTGGAGCGTCTCGGAGGCGTAGATGTTGCCCACCCCCACCACCACGCCGGCGTCCATCAGGAACGCCTTCACCGGCCCCCGCCGCCCCGCCGCCGCGCGAGCCAGGGTCTCGCCCGAGAACCCCGGTTCCAGCGGCTCGGGGCCGAGGTGGGCGAAATGGGGATCGGCGTCGATCTCCGCCGTCTTCACCGCGAACACCACGCCGAAGCGGCGGGGATCGCGCAGCCGCAACCGCCGGCCGGAGCGCAGGTGGAAGGCCACGTGCTCATGCGGCTCGAGGGGGGTCGCCGCCGGCACCAGCGTCAGCCGCCCGCTCATCCCCAGATGGACCACGACCGTCCAGCCGCCGTCGAGGTCGATCAGCAGGTACTTGGACCGCCGCCGGAGCGCGATCACCTCCCGCCCCCGCGCCGCCCGGCGCAGCCGCGCCACGTCGACCGGCTCGCGCAGGGCGGGATTGCTGACCTCGACCCGTTCGACGCGGTCGCCGATCAGGTGCGGCTCCAGGCTGCGGCGCAGGACTTCGACCTCGGGAAGCTCGGGCATGATGGAGGGATTCTATTTTGGATTTGCGATTTTAGATTTTGGATTGGGGCGCAGGTCGAGCGTAAAAGGGGCTTGACAGGCGGCGGCAATCAGCGTAAAAACAGCGTAACATGATCCGCCAAGCGACGTTCCCCCTCCTCTTCGTCCTCTCGCCCTCTCTGCAGGCCGATCCCGCCGTGGCGATCGAGCGCAAGGTCCGCCGTGCCGCCCTTCGCCGCGAGCCGGTCCTTCTGGGAACGGTTGCAGCACCCTACGAGCCGGCCCGGGAGGCGAGCCCTTTGACGGCCCTCCTGCCGCTGGGTGACGGGCTGGAGGTGACGGTCACGACGGCGTCGCCGCGCATCGTGCAGGAGGTGGTGCTGCTGGCCCGGCTGGATCGCCGCCACTCCGTGACCGTGCGGATGATCGCCCAGGTCCCCGCGCCGTTCGATCCAGGGCCACGGCTGCGGGCCGCCCAGACGCTGGCGTCCGAGGGGATCACCACCCTCCTCCTTCTCGCGCCGGCCACTCCCGACACGGCGCCGCGCGAGGGGGAGCTCCGGCGCTTCTTCGCCACCGCTCGCGAGGCCGGGATCCACGACGTGGAGATCGCCGCGGCCCCTCTTCAGCGGGACGCGCGCGATGTCTGGGAGGACGCCTTCCGGCGGCTGCGTCTGGAGTACGGATTCCCGCAGCAGACGGCCGGACGCGGGTAGGTCTCTCACCGCGCCGGCGGCACCGACGGCGCGGCGATCACCGGCGACTCCTCCAGATCCCTCTCCTTCTTTTTCGCCTCCAGCCCTTCTGACTTCACCTCCTGGCGCAGCCGGCCGAACGAGCTCATATAGACGTTGGCGATCGCCACCAGGGCGAAGAAGGCGATGACGTACCCGCGCCAGTCGTCGAGCAGCAGCCGGTAGCGGGTGAGGATCAGGAAGAAGATCGTCACGTAGTGGCTGAAGCAGTACTCGCAGGTGAACAGATAGAAGAACTTCCGGGTCAGGAGGCTCCGGCAGTCCTTGGAGCGCCTCTCACAGTACTGCCGCGGCTCACGAAAGATCTCCTCGTGCGTCACCGTCCAGGCCACGCAGGCGATCGGAATCGCCAGCAGGACGAGCCAGACGACCTGGAGGAGCCATTGGGTGCTGTCGGGCGGATGCATGCGCGGGATCTCGTGCAAGAAGAGGGCCGTGCTCACCATCCTCCTGGGACCGCCGGCGTCCCGCCGGCTCTAACTCAAACTAACTCAAAC
>DATBAW010000537.1:0-17262 GCA_036271335.1 Thermoanaerobaculia bacterium | reverse complement strand
CGCGCGGCTTCCCGGCCGTCCGCGAGAGCCTGGTCCAACTGCTGCCGGGTCTCCTGCTTGGCGGCCCGGTGCGAATCCTGAACCGCCTTGAGGTCCATCACAGACTTCAGCATCTTTTCCACCTCCAGCCGCTGCGGTTCCGCCGCGGTCAGGACAGGTGCGTTGTCGGCACAGGCCGCCAGGAGCTTTTGCCACTGTGAAATCACGTCTGCGAACGAGTCGGTCGCCATTGTCGTTTCCTTTCAAGGTTCGTTGTTTGTGTTGGCGGAATACGCCGCACTTCGAGGGTCAGGCAAACCATCTCCAGAGTCTCAAGGCTCCATGAGGCCTCCTTTCCAGTAGGACACCCGCACCAGGCTCGGCGTGCCAGAGTTAGTGTACTGAAGCTATAACCGTCTTGTCTAGTCTTTTTCAACCTCTTTTTTCATCGGATTCGGTTGATACTCTGGTAGACATCGACGAAAACGGCTTGTGCCGTATGCCATGTGTCCTGAGAGTCGATCCGATCGTTCAGGACCGTGACCCGCGGGTCGAGGATCGTGCCCCATGGGTCCAGGACCACAATCCGCGAGCCCGGGGCCGTGATCCACGGGTTGAGGACCGCGACCCATAGGTCGAGGGCCGCGATCCATAGGTCGAGGACCGCGATCCGTGGGTCGCGGACCACAGTCCACAGGTCGAGGACCGTGACCCGAGAGCCGAGGACTACAATCCAAAGGTCGGGGGCCGTGACCCATGGGTCCAAGACCGAGATCCATGGGTCACGGACTACAGTCCACAGGTCAGGGACCGTGACCCGCGGATCGAGGACTGTGACCCGCGGGTCAAGCACCGCGACCCACGGGGTGATGTCCTGCTTCGGTGAAGGCGCCGCTTAGCATCAGGGGCTTAGCATTTTGCGTAGGAGCCTTCACGGAGCCTACACAGCCGACCGGCCCCTGGAAAATCCATAACTTCGAGACCAATGGCCGCGCCCTCCCTGACCGAGGAACAAGTCCGCCAGATCGTTCGAGATGAAGTGGCCGTCTCTATGCCGACGACTGACGGCGCCGAGGTCCATCGGGTCTCCGAAGCTCTCCGGCGGGCGCCGCAGCGGCAGTGGGCCATCGGAGTCATTGCCTTCGTCCTCGGGTACGACCTGCGGGGCGACGAGGGCTCAGCGCCGAAGTGAAAGAGGAGGAGGCGTGAGCCTGGATCTATGCCCAGGTACAGGGGTTGGTATATCCTGCGTATGGTCATGGAAGCCTTCGTTCAGCCATCACGCCCCAAAGACGCCGCGCAGCCCCGCGAGATCCGGCTCCACGCCGTGATCTACCAGAGCGGCGAGTGGTGGATAGCGGCTTGCCTTGAGCACTGCTTCGTCACCCAAGCGCGGACTGAGGAAGCCCTCCTCGTCGACTTGGAGCGGATCATCAAGACCCACATCTTCCTTGAGACGGAGCGCGGCCGGGATCCGTTCGTCTCCATCCCCAGGGCTCCGCAGCGCTTCTGGAAGATGTATGAGGATGCCGCAGCGCATCCCCTCGATGACTTGCAGGTGTCAGGCAGCGCCGAGGTTCAGCCGATCGTCGAGCTCCGGGCGGCTTAGGGCTCGTCGGCGGACGGCAGGCCGAAGTCTTCCGGCGGTATCCCCATCTGCGTGCAGAGCAGGGTCGTGGTGCCAGCGTCGAGCTGATCCGTCAGGCTCATGGCGTCCGGTGGATAGGCGAAGATCTCGCCGTCTGCGCTCTCGAAGTAGGCCAACTCCATTCCGCCAGCCGTGCGCTCCCTATAGGTGAAGCCGTAGCGCTCCCGAACCAGCCGCAGGAACTCACCGAACGTCAAGCTCCAGGGCTGGCGCAGCTCGTCGAGATGGACGTCGTCTTCGAAGCTGGCGCCTGGAGGAATCAAGTCGAACCGGGATGGCTTGCGAGGGCGGCGTGACATGCAGCGGCACTATATCGCGCATACAGGCAACGTAGATGGTGGATGGCTCAGAGGTCGAAATGCCTGTCGGATGGGCGGAGTGTTCCTGCGGGAAGAGATTTCTGGCGCCGGGCGATCAGCTAGCTAGGAGCCTTCACGATTCCGGCTCATCCTCGTGGGTCGTATCTTCCTCGCCCTGATTGAGGTAAGCGGGCGGAGGGGACGCGAAGGCGACCCGCGGGTCGAGGACCGCGATCCCTCCATTTCCTTCGCCGCTCATCGCGGCATAGAATCCCCGTATCGGATCGGTAACTCATCAACCAGAGGCATGTCATCCATGGAAGAAGCGCAACTGGGGCATGACGGAGCACCTATGGCGATCGGGGGCATCGAGAAGGTGCCGACCGGGATCGCGGGATTCGACGAGATCACGGACGGCGGCCTGCCGGGCGGACGGCCGACGCTGGTGTGCGGCGGGCCGGGGTGCGGCAAGACGCTGTTCGCCATGCAGTTCCTGGTGAGCGGCGCCACCCGCTTCGGCGAGCCCGGCGTGTTCATGAGCTTCGAGGAGAGCACCGGGGAGCTGGCGAAGAACGTCGCCTCGCTCGGCTTCGACCTCGATGACCTCATAGAGCGCGACCTGATCTCCATGGACACCGTGGTGGTCGAACGCAGCGAGCTGGAGGAATCGGGGGAGTACGACCTCGAAGGGCTGTTCCTGCGCCTCGGCTTCGCCATCGACTCGGTGGGCGCCAAACGGGTGGTGCTCGACACCGTCGAGTCGCTCTTCTCCGGCTTCAAGAACGAGGCGATCCTGCGCGCCGAGCTGCGGCGGCTCTTCCGCTTCCTCAAGGAACGCGGGGTGACGGTGGTGATCACCGGCGAGCGGGGCGAAGGCCAGCTCACCCGCCAGGGGCTCGAGGAGTACGTCTCGGACTGCGTGATCCTGCTCGACCACCGGGTCAACGAGCAGGTCTCGACGCGGCGGCTGCGAGTCGTGAAGTACCGCGGCTCCTCGCACGGCACCAACGAGTACCCGTTCATCATCGATCGCCGGGGCCTGGAGGTGCTGCCGATCACGGCGCTCAGCCTCCAGCACGCGGCGTCGGCCGAGCGGATCTCCTCCGGCATCCCTCGGCTCGACACCATGCTCGGAGGCCAGGGGTTCTTCCGCGGCAGCAGCATCCTGGTCTCCGGGATGGCGGGCACGGGCAAGAGCAGCATCTCGGCGCACTTCGCCGACGCCACCTGCCGGCGAGGCGAGCGCTGCCTGTACCTCGCGCTCGAGGAGTCGCCGCAGCAGATCGTCCGCAACATGCGCTCGATCGGGCTCGACCTCGAGCCCTGGGTGAAGAGTGGGCAGCTGATCTTCCAGTCCAGCCGGCCGACGCTGTTCGGCCTGGAGATGCACCTGACCACCATCTTCCGGGCGGTGACCGAATTCGCGCCGACCTCGGTGATCGTCGATCCCTTGAGCAACCTGGCGTCGATCGGCTCGTACATCGAGGTGATGGCGACGCTCCTTCGCCTGGTCGATTTCCTGAAATCCCGCCAGGTCACGGCGCTGTTCACCAGCCTGGTGTCGAACGGCGAGGCCGAGAACCAGGCGGAGCTCGGTGTGTCCTCTTTGATGGACACCTGGCTCTCGCTGCGGAACCTGGAGAGCAACGGCGAGCGCAACCGCGGCCTCTACGTGCTGAAGTCGCGCGGCATGAACCATTCCAACCAGATCCGCGAGTTCCTGCTGACGGACCAGGGCGTGGAGCTGGTGGACGTCTACCTGGGCGAGGAGGGGCTGTTGACCGGCTCGGCGCGGCTCAACCAGGAAGCGCGCGAGCGGGCCGAAGCGGTGGCTCGCCAGGAGGAGATCGAGGCACAGCGGCGCCGGCTCGACCGCCGGAAGGCGGCGCTGGAGGCGCAGATCGCCGCCCAGCGCGCCGAGCTCGAAGGCGAGGAGGAGGAGCTCGCCAAGCAGCTGCGGGAGACCGGGGAGCGGAATGAGGAGTCGCGAGCGAACCGCACGGCGATGGCTTCGGCCCGCCACGCGGACGTCGGTGGTATCCTCGGGGCGAGCCCATCCATGGAGAAGATTGAGCGCGGTACCCCCGGAAAGGGGTGACACCATGACCAGCCGGAGACCATCAGCGTGAGTGACAGCACCAGTGACGGCGGGAAGAAATGGAACATGCGCCTGTACATCGCGGGACAGACGCCCAAGTCGATCGTAGCGCTCGCCAACCTGAAGCGGATCTGTGACGAGCACCTGAACGGCCAGTACGAGATCGAGGTCATCGACCTGATGGAGAATCCGCAGCTCGCCCGGCGGGATCAGATCGTGGCGATCCCCACGCTGGTGCGGGAGCTGCCGTCGCCCCTCAAGCGGATCATCGGCGATCTCTCCAATACGGAGAAGGTCCTGGTGGGCCTGGATGTGGTTGCCCGAAATTGAACGGCCCCGCCCGTCAGGCTCGAAAATTGCAAAGTTTCTCCTGATTACCATGGACGTACTGCGGATCGGAGACCCGGATGACGCGGAGTACACGCTCTCCCCCGGCTCCGAATCCCCCCAGCCCGACGCGCCGAAATATCTCCTCCGCCTCTACGTCACGGGCAAGGCCCCGAACTCCCTGCGCGCCATCTCGGTGATCCGGGAGATCTGCGAGGAGTGCCTCAACGGGCGCTATCAGCTCCAGGTCATCGACATCTATCAGCAGCCGGCGCTCGCCGAGGGAGATCACATCCTGGTGGCGCCGACTCTGGTTCGCCGGGCGCCCGGACCGATGCGGCGGCTGATCGGGAATCTCGCCGACCGGGAACGAATCCTGGCCGGCCTCGAGCTGCAGGCGGCCGCGGGAGGGTAGATGATCGACGAGAGTTCGCTGACCGCCGAGGTGGAGGATCTGCGCGCCCGGCTCCTCGAGGCCGAGGACATGGTGCGGGCGATCCGCCGCGGCGAGGTGGATGCGCTGGTGGTCGACGGCGCGCAAGGGGAACAGGTCTTCACCCTGAAGAGCGCGGACCACTCCTATCGGATCTTTCTCGAGGAGATGAACGAAGGGGCCGCCACGCTCAACGCCGAGGGGGTCCTGCTCTACTGCAACCGGCGGTTCGCGGCGATCGTCGGCGTGCCGCTGGAGAACGTCATCGGCGACTCGATCTTCCGGTTCGTCCGCGAGGCCGAGCAGGCGGAGCTCAGGGCCGTGCTGAACGCGGGGTTGCGGGGCGCCGGCAAGGGCGAGCTCTCGCTGCTCAACGGCGGCCAGCCCGTTCCCGTCTATCTGGCCGCCAGCGCGCTGCCGCTGGACGAGATCGACGCCGTCTGCCTGGTGGTCACCGACCTGACGGAGCAGAAGCGGAACCAGGAGATGGTCGCCGCCGAGAAGCTGGCCAACCAGGCCAAGGATCATTTCCTCGCCACCCTCAGCCACGAGCTGCGCACGCCGCTGACGCCGGTGCTCGCCGTGATCTCCGGGCTCCAGGAGGACAAGCGCCTGCCGGACGACGTGCGAATGCATCTCGCGATGGTGCGGCGCAACGTCGAGCTGGAGGCGCGGCTGATCGACGACATGCTCGACCTCACCCGGGTTTCCCGCGGCAAGCTCGAGCTGCACCGCGAGGCCGCGGACCTCCGCCAGGTCATCGACCACGCGTTGCAGACGGCGAGCGGCGACCTGCTGGCGAAGCGCCTGAAGCTGGTGCTCGACTTGTCGACGGCGGACCACACGCTCTGGGCGGACACCCCGCGGGTGATCCAGGTGTTCTGGAACCTGTTCAGCAACGCCGTCAAGTTCACGCCCTCGGAGGGCACCATCGCCGTGCGCTCGTGGCGCGAGGAGAGCGCCGCCGGCCCGCACCTCGTGGTGGAGGTGGCGGACACCGGGATCGGCATCGAGCCGGACGTCCTTCTCGACATCTTCGACGCCTTCCAGCAGGGCGAGCAGGCGATCACGCGGCGCTATGGCGGCCTGGGACTGGGGCTGGCGATCAGCAAGGCGATCGTCGAGCTGCACGGCGGCAAGCTGACGGCCGCCAGCGACGGGCGCGGGCGCGGCGCCGTCTTCTCCGTGCGGCTGCCGGTGGGCGACCTGCGGGTCCGGCCGGCGGCGCCGGAGGCCTCGGCGGCGGCCCCCAAGGACGACTGCCCGGAGGCGGTCGCGGCCGAGCTGCACATCCTGCTGGTCGAGGATCACGCCGACACGGCGGAGGCGATGGCCGACCTGCTCCGCGAGATGGGCCATCGGGTCACCGTGGCGCATTCGGTGGCCGCCGGGCTGGCGGCGGCCGAGCACATGGGCGGCCGCCTCGACCTGGTGCTCAGCGACCTCGGCCTGCCGGACGGCACCGGTCTCGACCTGATGACGCAGCTGCACGGCCGCTATGGGGTCAAGGGGATCGCCCTCTCCGGCTACGGCATGGAGGAGGACGTGCGCCGCAGCCTGGAGGCCGGCTTCGAGCGCCATCTCACCAAGCCGGTCAATCTCCAGGCGCTGCAGATGGCGATCCAGGAGACGGCGCAGGGCGCGTAGGGCGTGGGCCTGCGACGGCGCAGGGAGCGTAGGCCGTGACCTGCCCGCCCGGGCATAAATGCCCGGGCTACGCTGAAACCGAAAAGCCGGCTGAAGCCGGCTCCCGATTCGTCTTGACATCCTCAGGAGCCGGGTTCACCCGGCTTTTCTTTTGAGACGTAGCCCGGGCATTTATGCCCGGGCGGGCCCTCCTACTCGTACACCTCCAGATGGACGTTGCTGTAGGTCCACCCATCGGTCGGCACCTCGTCGGTGTTGGTGCCGGGGAAGCCCATGTCGATCAGGAAGTTGTCCTTCGCCTTCAAGGTCCAGGAGCTGACGTTCGGCGCGCCGACGAGCTGGACGGCGACCTGTCCGGTCGCGGTGTCGGTGATGGTCACCGTGTAGACGCCGCGCCCCATGTCGTAATCGTTGTCACAGTGATACGTGTGGCCGATGACGGCGGCGAAGGGCTTCATGAGGGTGAGCTTCTGCGGATGGGTGAGCTCGAAGCCGTGACGCGCGATGATCTGGTTCTGGGCGAGGTGGGGGTGGGCCGGATCGGGGCCGCGGAAGTAGAGCAGGCCGGCCATGTCGAAGTTGCGGTCGACCACGAACCAGTAGATCAGCGTCTTGCCCGAGGGATCCACCGGATACCAGGGGCCGACGGTGACGTCGAGCGACATGCGCAGACGGCTGGCGACGCCGGGGGGCGCCGCGAACATGACGCGCTGCACCCGGTGGTCGGGGGTGGGCTGGAAGACGACTCCCTTGGCGTCGAAGCAGGTGGCGCCGGACGGGCAGCCCGCCGGTGGCGTCGGCGTGCCGCCGATGCCGGAAGCGCCGTTGCCGGCCGGCCCCAGGTAGGTGACCTCGCCGGTGGCGTCGTCGGCCAGCAGGACGTAGGTGAAGAAGCTCTGCGTGCAGCTCATCGTCAGCCGCACGTCGGCGGCGCCGCCGCCGGCGAAGAGGTCGGTGAGCGCCGTGCTGGAGAGCGGCTTGAGGTCGAACGTCGCCGGCCCGGCGAGGAGGGTGCCGTCGGCCAGATAGAGGGAGCCGGTGCACTGGGAGGCCGTGGCGGCGAGGTTGACCATCGTCAGGTCGGCCCGCCGGCCGGAGCCCGAGACGAGCCCCTGGACGGTGGCCGTCTGGCCGCCGGGAATCAGGTTGTCGGAGGTGATCACCGGCAGGTAGACGCCGAGCCGGCCGGGACCGCTGCCGGCGAGGCGCGCCGAGTAGCGCACGCCGGCGCCGCCGGCGAGCTCGACCAGGCCGCGGAAAGTGGAGCCCGCCGTCACCACGGCGGTCTGCCCCGGCTGCACGGTGAGCGACGAGGGTGGGTCCGGCCGCTGGGTGCCGTCGGTGTCGGTGGCCAGGAGCGCCTCGCTCACCGCGCCCGCCGCCGCCGCGGTGTTGCTGATCGACACCTGCGCCTCGTAGGTGGACCCGCCGACCGATCCGAGGCCGGGCAGAGGGACGTAGACCGTGCCGGCATGAGCGGCACCCGCCGCGCACAGGGAGGCGAGGAGCAGGGAACGGGCGAGGGGGCGAAGCATAGGAAAATCTCCTGCGGATGGACGTTTCGACTCCGTTGGACCAGGGCCTGCGGTGGCGCTGCTGGTGAAGCGCTACGATGAGGATTATAGCGGCTGGAGTATGAAAACTTTAAGAATGGCCTCTTCCCTCCTGGGACCGCCGGCGTCCCGCCGGCTCTGACTAAAACTAATTAAAAGCGGAGTTAGAGCCGGCGGGACGCCGGCGGTCCCAGGAGGTTTTCGATCCCGATCTGCTTCCTCTAAAAACCGCTGCCAGACCTCGGCACTGGACTTGCAGAGAGGCACCCGCGAACCGAGTCGCGAGGGAGAAATCCATGGCCGACGAGACATTCAAAGGCTTTCAACGGGCTTCCACGGGGATCGAAGGGCTCGACTACATCCTCGGTGGAGGGTTCCCGATCAACCGCATGTATCTGCTGGAGGGGGACCCGGGCGCGGGCAAGACCACGACGGCTCTCCAGTTCCTTCTCGCCGGCGCTCGCAAGGGCGAGCCCGGCGTCTACGCCACCCTGTCCGAGACCGAGGAGGAGCTGCGCGACGTCGCCGCCTCGCACGGCTGGTCGCTGGACGGGATCACGATCTGCGAGCTGCAGACGGCCGAGGAGAGCCTGAAGGCCGACTCGCAATACACCCTCTTCCACCCCTCGGAGGTGGAGCTCTCGGAGACTACCCGCGCGGTGCTCGACACCGTCGAGCGGGTGAAGCCGATGCGGGTGGTCTTCGACTCGCTCTCCGAGATGCGGCTGCTGGCCCGCGACTCGCTGCGCTACCGGCGGCAGATCCTGGCGCTCAAGCACTATTTCACCGGCCAGAGCTGCACGGTGCTGCTGCTCGACTACACCGGCTCTACCACCGGCGACTTCCAGCTCCAGAGCCTCACGCACGGCGTGGTCTCGTTCGAGCAGCTGGCGCCCGGCTACGGCGGCCAGCGGCGACGGGTGAGGGTGCAGAAGGTGCGCGGCGTTCCCTTCCGCGAGGGCTATCACGACTACCGGATCGAGACCGGTGGCCTCGCCGTCTTCCCGCGCCTGGTGGCCGGCGACCGGTCGAGCTACGCGCCGGAGGAATCCGCCCCAGTGATCTCGAGCGGCCTGCGCGAGCTGGACACCATGCTGGGCGGCGGCATCGAACCGGGGACCAGCCTGATGCTCCTGGGGCCTTCCGGCGTCGGCAAGTCGACGCTGACGGCGCAGTACGTCACGGCGGCGGCGGAGCGAGGGGAACGCGCGTCGATCTACACCTTCGACGAGCTGCCGGAGCACTGGCTCAACCGCGCCGAGCGCCTCGGGCTCGACATCCGCCGTTACGTCCAGGACGGGACGATCACGATCCGCCGGGTCGATCCCGCCGAGCTCTCGCCGGGCGAGCTCGCGCACGACGTCCGCCTGGCGGTCGAGGGGGGCGTCCGGATCGTGGTGATCGACAGCCTGAATGGCTATCAGCACGCCATGTCCGAGGAGCGCTTCCTGGTGCTCCATCTCCACGAGCTGCTCTCCTACCTCGGCCAGCAGGGCGTGCTGACGATGCTGATCATGGCCCAGGCCGGCTTCGTGGGCGAGGCGCTGGAGTCGCCGGTGAACCTCTCCTATCTGGCCGACACGGTGCTCCTGCTGCGCCATTTCGAGGCGTTCGGCGAGGTGCGCAAGGCGATCTCGCTGGTGAAGCGCCGCACCGGCCCCCACGAGAGCACCGTGCGCGAGCTGCGCATCAGCAATGCCGGGCCGCAGGTCGGCCGCGAGCTCCGGGAGTTCCATGGCGTGCTCACCGGCCGTCTTCAGTACTCGGGAGCCGCCGGTCCGCTGATCGCGAACGGCGACGCCGCGAAGGAGGCCGAACGTGATTGACGGGGAGAACCGCGAGCAGCGGGTGCTGGTGCTGGCGCCCACCGGCCGCGACGGCGTGCTGGCCTGCCAGCTCCTCGCCTCGCTGGAGGTGCCGGCCCTCGCCGCCGCCAACGCCGCCGAGCTCTTCCAGGAGATCGCGACGGGAGCGGGAGCGGTGATCGTCGCCGACGAGGCCCTCCAGCCCGCTACCGCCGCCGGCCTCCTGGACGTCCTCAGCGGTCAGCCTCCGTGGTCGGACCTGCCGCTGATCGTGTTCACCCGCTCGGGCGAGAGCAGCGAGCAGATCCTCGAGACCCTGGTCCCGCTCGGCAACGCCACCATCCTTGAGCGGCCGGTGCGCCTGAGCACGCTGGTCAGCGCGGTGAAGGCAGCGCTGCGCGCCCGCCGCCGCCAGTACGAGGTGCGCGACCTGCTCCACCGGCAGGCCGACGCCGACCGCCGCAAGGACGAGTTCCTGGCCATGCTCGGCCACGAGCTGCGCAATCCGCTGGCCGCCATCCGCAATGCCCTCTGGGTGCTCGACGAGGTGGGCTCGCAGGAGGCGCGGCCGTTGCGCCAGCGGGAGGTCATCATGCGCCAGACCCGCCACCTGGTGCGGATGGTGGACGACCTGCTCGACGTCTCGCGGGTGACGCTCGGCAAAATCATCCTCCAGCGCCGGCCGGTCGACCTCCGGGACGTCGTCGAGCGCTGCCTCTCCGAGCTCGGCATGGCGGCGCTCGCCCACGGCAACGACATCGACCTCGGCGTGGAGACCGGCACGGCGGTGGTGCTGGGCGACCCGGTGCGCCTCGAACAGGTGGCCTGCAACCTGCTCCAGAACGCCATCAAATACACCCCGCGCGGCGGCCGCCTCTGGGTCTCGGTGGAGACGGTGGGGAGCGAAGCCCTGCTGCGGGTGCGCGACACGGGGATCGGCCTGGCGCCCGAGATGCTGCAGGCGATCTTCGAGCCGTTCTCGCAGGTGGAGAGCTCGCGGCAGCACTCCGAAGGGGGACTCGGCCTCGGGCTGCCGCTGGTGCGCAGCCTGGTCGAGATGCATGGCGGCCGGGTGGAGGCGACGAGCGAGGGCACGGGCCATGGGAGCGAGTTCGTGGTCCATCTGCCGCTGCTCTCCGAGGACCGTCGGGCTTCCACGCTGCGCCGGCAGGCGCCGCGTCCGATCCGCCGCGCGACGGAGCCGGCGGCCGGAGCCCACATCCTGATCGTGGAGGACAACGAGGACGGCCGCGAGTCGCTGCGCGAGCTGCTCGAGCTCTGGGGTCACCAGGTGTCGGTGGCAAGCAATGGCCCGGAGGGGGTGGAGATGGCCTTCGCCATCCGCCCCGAGGTGGCTCTGATCGACATCGGCCTGCCGGGGCTCGACGGCAACGAGGTCGCCCGGCGCATCCGCGAGCTCCTCGGCGGCGACGAGATCTCGCTGATCGCGATGACCGGCTACGGCCAGCCCGAGGACCGGCGGCGCGCCCTCCAGGCCGGCTTCGACCGCTATCTGGTCAAGCCGGTCGATCCCGCCGAGCTCTCCCGGCTCCTCGGCGAGGGGCGGCGGGGCGAGGCGAGAGCGGCTTCGTAAGGGAACTCGGACACACGGACTTACAGGGACGAACACCGACTAGCACGGACACGCGCTTTCCCCCCGGTCCGTGTTAGTCCGTGCTCGTCCCTGTAAGTCCGTGTGTCCGTGTTCCTCCCCTACAGCCGCCGGTGGCTCGCCACCGGGATCGCCTGGCGGATCCGCGCGACGCGGTCGAGGTCGATCTCGGCGAGGGCGAGGCCGGGGCCGTCGGCGGCGGTGGCGACCGGGATGCCCCAGGGGTCGACGATCATCGCGTGCCCCCAGGTGTGGGCGAGGCCGCCGTCGTCGTGGCGGCCGTGCTGTGCCGGGGCGATCACCCAGCACTGCGTCTCGATGGCGCGGGCGCGCACCAGCGGCTCCCAGTGGTCCTTGCCGGTCGCCAGCGTGAAGGCCGAGGGGATCATGATGATCTCCGCCCCTTCGTCGACCAGCCGGCGGTAGAGCTCGCCGAAGCGCAGGTCGTAGCAGATCGAGAGGCCGAAGCGGCCGAGGGGCGTCGCGATCACCGCCGTCCCCTCTCCCGGCTTGCAGGTGGCCGATTCGGCGAAGCGCGGACCGTCCGTCACGTCGACGTCGAAGAGGTGGATCTTGCGGTAGGTGCCGAGGACCTCTCCCGTCGGACCGAAGAAGACGCTGGTGTTGTAGCAGCGCCCCGCCTCGTCGCTCGCCTCGTTGAACGAGCCGAGCAGGAGGTGGATGCCGAGGCGGCGGGCGAGCTCGGCGAAGCGCGTGCCGGTCCTGCCGTCGAGCGGCTCGGCGCGCTTGACCTTCTCGGGATGAGGACCGAGATAATTGGTGTTCTCGGGAGTGGCGACGAAACGGGCTCCATGGGCGGCGGCGCGCTCGATCAGCGCGCGGGCGCTCTCCCAGTTGGCCTCCTCGTCGGAGGTGGACGTGAGCTGGATGGCGGCGGCGAGAAACATGATTCTTTTTGTAGCATACTCCTGACGGGGTCGTGACCCTCGCGTCACGCCGGGGTGCGATCCTCTCAGCGGAAGGTCAGAACCGCTTGCAGACACTCCAACTCGCACTCGACGCCCTCGCGGCGGCCTCGCTCCTGACCACCCTCGCGGTGACTGGTGGCGCGGTCCGGTTCCTCGCCCGACGCCGGCCGGCTGCGGAGGCGGCGCCCGCGCTGCCGCCGATCTCGATCCTCAAGCCGCTGAAGGGGCTGGACGAGGGGCTCTACGAGAACCTGGCGTCGCTCGCCGCGCAGGACTATCCCGACTTCGAGCTGGTCCTGGGCGCCGAGGATCCGCGCGATCCCGCCCTCGCCGTGGCCGAGCGCCTGCGCCGCGACTTCCCCCGGGTGCCAATCACCATCGTCCGCGGCGCGCCGCCGCTCGGCTACAACCCGAAGGTGACCAACCTCGCCGCGATCGCGCCGCGCGCCCGTCACGAGCACCTGCTGATCTCCGACTCCAACGTCCGGGCCCGCCCCGGCTATCTGCGCGCGCTGGCCGCCGAGCTCGACGGCGGGCGGATCGGACTGGTGTCGAACGTCTTCGCCGGTACCGGCGAGGCGAGCCTGGGCGCGCTGTTCGACAACCTCCACCTCAACTCGTTCGTGGCCGGCGCGGTCTGCTCCGCCCAGCTCCTCGGCCAGCCCTGCGTAGTCGGCAAGTCGATGCTCTTCCGCCGCACCGACCTCGCGGCCCTGGGCGGCTGGGACTCCGTCAAGGACGTCCTCGCCGAGGATTACCTGCTCGGGCAGGCCTTCCATCGCGCCGGGCTCGGAGTGGCGCTCTCCGCTCACGTGCTGCCGATCCATCAGGAGCAGCGGACGGTCGCCAGGTTCTTCGAGCGCCACCTGCGCTGGTCGCAGATGCGCCGCCGGATCTCTCCGGCCTACTTCGGCGAGCCGCTGCTCAACCCGATCCCCTTCCTGCTCGCCGCGGCGTTGACCGGCGGCCTGCGCACGGCCGCCGCTGCCATCGCGGGCATCGCCGCCAAGGTCGCGGCCGACGCGATGCTCGCCCGGCGTCTCCGTGGCGAAGGGCTGCCGCTCCGCTCCCTGCTCTGGATTCCGGTCAAGGACGTGCTGATCGCGGGCGTCTGGGCCGTCGGCCTCTTCCGGCGGACGATCTGCTGGCGCGGCAACCTCCTGCGGATCGGTCCGGGGAGCGTCCTGACGCTGTTCCGCGCCGCCGAGCCCGACGCTGAGCTCGAGGAGAGAGTCGCTTGATCCCGCTGCGCGGCGACACCGTCTGGCGGCGGGTGGCCTCGATCGACGAGCGGCTGCTCCTCTCCGTGCGGCGCCTGGAGTCGCGCTCCATGACCCGCCTGATGCGGGCTCTCACCCATCTCGGCGACACGGGAAGCTGGGTGCTGACGGGCCTCGTGCTCGGCGTATCCGGCGCCGCGGGACAGCGCGAGTGCGCGCTGCTAGCCACGGCGGCGCTCCTCGCCCTGCTGGTGTCACATCCGCTCAAGCGGCTCTGCTGCCGCAAGCGGCCGAGCTCCGGCATCGGCGGCTTCGCCGCGCTGGTCGAGAACCCCGACGTCTTCTCCTTCCCCTCGGGGCACACCGCCGTCGCCTTCGCCGTGGCGGCGGCCCTCGCCGGCCAGGGCGGACCGCTCGGCGCCCTCGCCCTGACGCTCGCCGTGGGCATCGCCGTCTCGCGCGTCTACCTCGGCGCCCACTACCCGCTGGACGTCGCGGCGGGCGTGCTGGTGGGCGTCCTCGCGGGCACCGCCGCCAGACTCCTGCTGGGTGTGGTCTCCTGAGCGCTCCCGAAGCGAAGCCCATCATCGCCTCGGTCGAGATGGGCTACGGCCATCTGCGCGCCGCCCACGCCCTTGCCAACGAGGTCGGCACGAAGATCCTGCACGTCGACCGGCCGCCGCTGGTCGCGGCCGAGGAGCTGCGCCTCTGGCGCGCCTCCCGGCGGGCCTACGAGATCACCTCGCGCGCCTCGCAGATCCCGGTGGTCGGCGCGCCGCTCAAGTCGCTCCTCGAGTCGCTGACCGACATCCCCCACCTCCATCCGCAGCGGGATCTCTCGGCGCCCAACTTCCAGGTGCGCTCGCTCCAGCGGCTGATCGACCGCGGGCTGGGGCGCGGCCTGGTGGAGCTGCTGCGCGCCACCAGCGCGCCGGTGATCACCACCTTCTTCGCGCCGGCCCTCTGCGCCGACCACTGCGGCTGCGAGCGCGTCTACTGCGTGGTGACCGACGTGGACATCAACCGCACCTGGGTGCCGCTCCGTCCCGGGCGGACGAAGATCTGCTATCTGACGCCGAGCCGCCGCGCCGTCCACCGGCTGCGCGCCTACGGCGTTCCTCGCGAGCAGGTCGAGTTCACCGGCTTCCCCCTTCCCGGCGACCTGCTGGGCGGGCCCGACCTCACGATCCTCCGCCGCAACCTCGCCGCCCGCCTCGTGCGGCTCGACCGCAAAGGGGTCTTTCGCGATCAGGCCCGCGGGGAGATCCAGCATTTTCTGGGCGAGCTGCCGGCCGGCGAGGAGGGGCGGCCACCGCTGCTGACCTACACCGTCGGCGGCGCCGGCGCGCAGGCCGATCTCGCCCGTCCGCTGCTGAAGGGAGCTCGCCGCCTGATCGAGGAGGGGAAGCTGCGCGTCTGCCTGGTCGCGGGGGTGCGGGCGGAGATCGCGGCGAAGTTCCGCGAGTGGGTGCGCGAGGCCGGCCTCGAGGACCGGCTCGGCAATGGGGTGGACGTCTTCCTCGCCGCCAGCCTGGACGAGTACTTCCCGCGCTTCAACGAGATCCTGGCCGGCACCGACGTCCTGTGGACCAAGCCGAGCGAGATGACCTTCTTCTCGGCGCTCGGCCTGCCGCTGATCCTCTCCACGCCGGTCGGCGTCCACGAGCGCTACAACCGCCGCTGGGCGATCGAGAACGGGCCGGGCCTGAAGCAGCACGACGCGCTCCACGCCGAGTACTGGCTGCGCGAATGGCTGAACGAAGGGACCCTCGCCGCCGCCGCCTGGTATGGCTTCCTGAGAATGCCCAAGTTCGGGCTGTGCCAGATCCTGGAACGGGTGGCGGCGGGGGCGGGTACTTCGAGGACTTAGAGCGCCTATCAAAACCCGGCCCAACGGGCCGGTAGAGCACAGCCCAGGGCTGAGGCCGAAGGCCGATGCCCTGGGTCAGCAGGCCAAATCTCCGTGCGGCCTGAAAGGCCGCGAGAACCTCGGTCTGATAGAGCCGAACGGCAAGGAAAGCTCTCGCGGCCTTTCAGGCCGCCTTGGTTTGTTGCGCCTTTCCCAGGGCATCGGCCTTCGGCCTCAGCCCTGGGCTCCACTCTGCCGGCCCGTTGGGCCGGTTCTGTTAGACGTTCCTTAGCCGACGATCCTTCCCACCACCCCCTCTTCGACGATCTCCGTCAGCTCGACTTCGCTGAACCGGTTCCAAAGGTCTGCGCCCTCGTGGCTGACCACGCGCAGGTAGTTGTCGGTGAGCCCCTGGCCCATGCCGTCCTTCGGCTTCTCCCAGAGCACGGTCGCGCGCCGACCGAGGTGGGCACGCTGGAACTCTCGTTCGGCGCTGCCGGCGGCGGCGAGCATCTGGGCCATCCGCTCCTTCTTCTCCGTGGACGGAACGTGATGCGGCATTCCTTCCGCCGCCGTTCCCGGACGGGAGGAATAGGGAAAGACGTGGATCTTGGCGAAGCCGGCGGCCTCGACGGTGTCGAGACTCGCGGCGAATTCCTCCGCCGTCTCGCCGGGAAAACCCACGATGACGTCCGTGGTCACGGCCACTCCCGGCACGGCGGCGCGGACGCGGCCGAGAAGCGCCAGGTAACCCTCCGCCGTGTAGGGGCGGCGCATGCGGCGGAGGGTGGCCGTCGCGCCGCTCTGGAGGGAGAGATGGAGATGCCGGCAGAGGCGGCCGGAGGCTTCGCTCCAGAGATCGAGGATCCGCTCGTCGAGATCCCAGGGCGCGATCGAGGTCAGGCGCAGGCGGGAGACGTCGGTCTCGGCGAGGATCTGCCGCACCAGATCGGCGAGGCGCGCTTCCTCCGATCTCCAGGCGGAGATCTGAACGCCGGTGATCACGATCTCCCGGTAGCCGCGCGCGGCCAGATCCCGCACCTCCGCGATCACCTCCGGCGCCGGACGGCTCCGCTGCGCTCCACGAGTGAAAGGGATGATGCAGAAGGAGCAGCGCATGTTGCAGCCGTCCTCCACCTTGACCAGGGCGCGCGTGGGGCCGGCGGGAAGAGACGAGCAGGGGATCGGCTCCGGCGGCGCCAGCTCCGGGAACGCCGCGAGGATCCGCTCGACCAGAAGGTCCTTCTCGGCGTTGGGGACGACCAGATCGACCCCGGCGAGGCGCGCAGCCTCTTCGGGCGATCCACTCGCGTAGCAGCCGGTCAGCACGGTGCGCACCGGCCGTCCGGACCGCCGCGCCATTCCCGCCGCTCGGCGCGACCGTCGCGCCGCCACGTGCGTCACCGTGCAGGAGTTCACGACGTGGACGTCCGCCTCGGCGAGCGAAGCCACCACCCGATGACCGCCGGCCTCTAACTGCCGGCCGAGGCGCTCGATCTCCGCCTGGTTCAGCTTGCAGCCGAGGTTGGTGAAGTGAACGCGCATGGCGGTGAGAGCCTGAGGGGTGGAGAGATCGTGGAGCCCTAGGGAAATTCCCTCGGGCCTCGCGTAGGTTAATCTCACTCGTTGAGATCCGCCATGACCGCGCCCCAGAAATCGCTCCTCGCCTTCGCCCTCCTGCTCGCGCTGGCGCCGGGCCTCGCCTGGGGCGCGGCGAGCGAATGGTCGACCAACCCGCAGTCCAGCGTGCGCCTGATCACCCCCTGGCAGACGGCGCCTCGGGAAGGCGAGGTCATCCTCGGATTGCAGTTCAAGCTCTCGCCCGGCTGGCACGTCTACTGGAAGAACAGCGGCGACGCCGGC
>DATBAW010000536.1:0-4048 GCA_036271335.1 Thermoanaerobaculia bacterium | reverse complement strand
CAGCGAGGCGCTGACGGGATAGGCGCCGGGCTTCACCCCCTTCGGCAGCTGGAACGAGGCCACCATCACCACGTCGCCGTCGTAGACCGCGAGCGGATGGGGCTCGAACGAGAACGTCTTCATCTTGGCCGCCGGGTACTGCACGGTCTCCTTCGGCCAGCCGGCGGGGAGGTCGAGCTGGAGGACGGTGGGGATCAGGTACTCGAAGCTCGGCTTGTGGCTGTTGACGTGCCAGCCATGCTCGATGGTCACCAGGGCGGCGAGGCGGGCGGCGGTGCCGGGATCGTAGGCCGTACGATCGGCGTCGAGGACGAAGGTCGCCTTCTGCGGCGGCCGGAGCTGGGCCCCGGCGTGTCCGGAGAGAGTCAGAAGGGCGATGAGGCCGAGCCCCGCGAGACGCGAAAGGGTCCTGCCGTGCCGGTTCATCGGGGTCGTCCTCCTGGTCATCAAGATCGTCATCAACATCGTCGTCGTCACCGGATCCTCACCCCCGCGCAACAGGAAACCGCGATAGTTTATTCGCGCCGAATCGTCTTCCGGACGTCTTCGAAACCTAGGGGGGGATGCCGATGATACGATCCGTCGCCGTGAAGCTCTCCGCCCGTGCCGCCGCCATCGGCGAATCCGCCACCCTGCGAGTGACCCGCCGTGCCGCGGAGCTCCGGGCGCGCGGCGTCGACCTGATGGATTTCGGCGCCGGCGAGCCCGACTTCCCCTCGCCGAAGGTGGCGGTGGAAGCGGCGCGGCAGGCGCTTGCCGACGGCTTCACGCGCTACACCCCCGGCAGCGGCCTTCCCGAGCTGCGCGCGGCGATCGCCGAGTCCTACGGCGCCCGCTGGGGCTCGCCCTGGAAGGGCGCTGACTCGGTGGTCACCGTCGGCGGCAAGGCGGCGCTGTTCCAGTTGGCGCTCGCCCTCTTCGAGGCCGGGGACGAGGTGGTCATCCCCTCGCCCTGCTGGGTGAGCTTCCCGGAGCAGGTCCTGTTCGCCGGCGCCCGCCCGGTGACCGTGCCGACCTCGGTCGACGACGGCTTCCGCATCCACGCCGGCCCTCTGCTTGAGGCGGTGACCACCCGCACCCGGGCGTTCCTCCTCAACTCGCCCTGCAATCCGACCGGCGGCGTGATCAGCCCGGAGGATCTGCGGCAGGTGGTCGCCTTCGCCGCCGAGCGCGGCCTGACCGTGATCTCGGACGAGACCTACGAGCGCTTCCTCTACGACGTCCCGCCGGCCTCCGCCGCCGCGCTCGCCGCTGAGTTCCCCGACACGGTGGTGCTGGTGGGATCGTTCTCGAAGACCTACGCGATGACCGGCTGGCGCCTCGGCTACGTCCTGGGACCGCCGCCGATCATCCACGCGGTCGAGAACATCCAGAGCCACGCCACCTCGAACCCCACCTCCTTCGCCATGGTGGGAGCGCTGGCGGCGCTCCGCCACGCCGAGCCCGAGGTCGAGGTGATGGTCGCCGAATACCGCGCGCGGCGCGAGATCATCGCCGCCGGCCTCAACGCCATCCCCGGCTTCCGCCTGCGGCCGCCGCACGGCGCCTTCTACGCCTTCCCCGACGTCTCCGCCTGTTTCCGGCCCGGCCGCGAGAACTCGCTGGCGATGGCCGACTACCTCCTCGAGGAGGCGGCCGTGGCCGTGGTCCCCGGCTCCGCCTTCGGCGCCGACGATCACATCCGCCTCTCCTTCGCCTGCTCCCGCGCCACCCTCGCCGAAGGGCTGAAGCGGATCGCGGCGGCGCTCGCGCGGTAGGGCGGAAGAGTCCTCTCACCGACCTCGCCCGCTCGGGCGGCCTGCGCTTCGAAGCGTACGCCGCCCGAGCGGGCACGGCCGCGTTGGAGAGGGCTATACTCCCACCGCGATTTCAGTCTTTCCCGGGGAGATCTCTATGAAGAATCCGTTCGTCGCGTTCCGCCGGGCCGCCGTACTCTTGGCGGCTGCCGGATTCCTGCTGACCTTCGCCGGTCCGGCGAGCGCAGCCGAAAAGGCCGCGCAGAAGGCGGGCAAGCCGACCGTCGAGGAGGCGCGCAAGTTCCTCGACGACGCGCAGAAGCGTCTGCTCGACCTCACGATCGAGGCCGGCCGGGCGTCGTGGGTGCAGGAGACGTTCATCACGTTCGACACCGAGACTCTCGCCGCGGCGCGCAACGAGGTGCTCACCGGCGTGGCCGTCGAGCTCGCCAAGCAGGCGACCCGCTTCGACGGCCTCCAGCTGCCGACCGACCTGCGCCGCCAGATGGAGCTGCTCAAGCGCGGCCTGGTGCTGCCGGCGCCGAGCGATCCCAAGCTGAACGCCGAGCTCTCGCGCCTCGCCGCCTCGCTCGACGCCCAGTATGGCGCCGGCCAGTACTGCCCGCCGGGCGGCGGTCCCTGCAAGAGCCTCCCCGAGGTCGACGAGATCATGCGCACCAGCCGCGACCCCAAGGAGCTGCTGGACACCTGGATCGGCTGGCACAAGATCTCGCCGCCGATGCGCAAGGACTACGCGCGGCTGGTCGAGATCTCCAACCAGGGCGCCCGCGAGCTCGGCTACAAGGACACCGGCGTGCTCTGGCGCGAGAAGTACGACATGCCGGCCGACGCCTTCGGCCCCGAGCTCGACCGCCTCTGGGGTCAGCTCAAGCCGCTCTACGACTCGCTCCACTGTTACGTGCGGGCCCGGCTCAACAAGAAGTACGGCGACGCCGTGGTGCCGCTCAACCAGCCCATCCCCGCGCATCTGCTGGGCAACATGTGGGCACAGGAGTGGGATCAGATCTACGACGTCGTCGCGCCCCCCGGCGCCGACCCCGGCTACGACCTGACCCAGGTCCTCCAGGCCAAGAAGGTCGACGAGAAGGGAATGGTCAAGTACGGCGAGAACTTCTTCGTCTCGCTGGGCTTCGCGCCGCTCCCCGCGACTTTCTGGGAGCGCTCGCTGTTCAAGAAGCCGCAGGACCGCGACGTCGTCTGCCACGCCAGCGCCTGGGACATCGACTACAAGGACGACCTGCGGATCAAGGTCTGCGTCCAGATCAACGACGAGGACTTCCGCACCGTCCATCACGAGCTCGGCCACAACTTCTACCAGCGCGCCTACGACAACCTGCCCTTCCTCTACGAGGACAGCGCCAACGACGGCTTCCACGAGGCGGTGGGCGACACCATCGCGCTGTCGATCACGCCGGAGTACCTGAAGCAGATCGGCCTGATCGATCAGGTTCCCGACGCTTCGAAGGACATCGGCCTGCTGATGAAGAAGGCGCTCGAGAAGGTGGCCTTCCTCCCCTTCGGCCTGCTGATCGATCAGTGGCGCTGGAAAGTGTTTTCGGGCGAGGTCACGCCGGCCAACTACAACCAGGCATGGTGGGACCTGCGGCTGAAGTATCAGGGCGTCCGGCCGCCGGTCGCGCGCTCCGAGGCCGACTTCGATCCCGGCGCGAAATATCACGTGCCGGCCAACACCCCCTACATGCGCTACTTCCTCGCCGACATCCTGCAGTTCCAGCTCCACCGCGGCCTCTGCCAGGCGGCCGGCTACAAGGGGCCGCTCAACCGCTGCTCGATCTACGGCAACAAGGCGGCGGGCGCCAAGCTCGCCAAGATGCTGGAGATGGGCGCCAGCCACCCCTGGCCGGACGCCCTCGAAGTCGTCACCGGCCAGCGGCAGATGGACGCCACCGCCATCGCCGACTACTTCGCGCCCCTCAAGACCTGGCTCGATCAGCAGAACCAGGGTCAGACCTGCGGCTGGTGACGAGCCGTCGCAACTAAAAAAGGAGCCTTGCGATGAAACGCGCCCTCTCCCTGCTGATCCCGGTCTTCCTGCTCGCCCTCGCCGTCGCGTTCGCCGCCGACCCGCCGGCGGCGGACAAGGCCGCCACGGTGGACGTCCACTTGAAGGAGTACTCCATCGACATGCCGGCGACCCTCCCCGCCGGCCCCACGACCTTCGTGGTCCACAACGACGGCACGAAGTCGCACAGCTTCCGGATCGAGGCGCCGGGGACCAGCGAGATCATCGCCAAGCCGGTGCCGATGGGGGAGACGGCGAGTCTCACCGT
>DATBAW010000535.1:0-6714 GCA_036271335.1 Thermoanaerobaculia bacterium | reverse complement strand
CCCGCGAGCTCGCCCGTGGCCTTGTCCTCCACCGCCCAGGTCCCCGCGCCGCTCAGGTGCCAATGTCCCATGAGAAAGGCGAGATGCCGCCAGGACCGCCCACAGTCCCAGCCCACGCCGCCCATGTAACGCTGCACTTCGGGGTCCGCGTTCAGCGCCGCGTAGTCGTCGAGGTCACTCTTCCGAAACGGCCGCAGCCTCAGGCGCTCGGTTTCCAGAATCGGGATGTCGATGCCAGTCGTCGCTTGGGTCATGAGGATTTTCCTTTCCGTGGTTTTCCAGGTTCCTGATCGGGTGCCACAGGCGCACCGATCCGGGAGCGCCATTCGAGAGCCCTGGCTTCCAGGATCGCGAAGCGTTCGAAGAATTGAGGCGGAGCCGCGGAGGCTTGATCGCGCAGAGCGTCCAGGTCTTTGAGAAGGCACCCGAGCATCACGCGCCTGTCATCCTGAGCGCGGGTGCGCTGGATGAGGGCGAGCCCTCGCTCGATGCCTTGAAGCTGTTGTTCGACGGTCCGCACGGCTCCCTCCCGTTCCTTGAGCCCAGGATGACAAAGGGGCAAACTGCGGAGGGAGAACTTTTTTCGACTTGGGTAGAAAGGTGACGCCCAGGCCCCTTACCCTCCCGGAAAGGCAGCGATCCATGTACGCATTGCTATGGATGGTTCAGGCCCTCGCGGTGATCTTTGGAGCGCCCGTCACGAAAGCGACCGGCACCTTTGACCCGAATGGGCTTGAAGGAGGCGGTACCTGGGACCCGAACGGTTAGGTCGCCGCGAAGCACCTCTAGAGAAAGAGGGGGGAGAACAGTTCTCTCTTCCCCTCTTTTGTTGCGATAGACTGCAACCAGGGAGCTCCGTGGATGGATGGACATATTCCGAAGAACGAAATCTTTCGCCTCTTTTCGTATCAGGCAACGGCTGCGGACGTCGATCATTGCGTAGCTCACATTGCAGGTTGCCCCATATGCTGGACTCTCGCCTTAGAGGCGGTCACTTCTCTAAGGCGAACTAACGACTTGGCACCGGGGAGGATGGGGCGTCCACCCGAGGGACGATTTAGAGATCCGAGAGCCGCTCTGATGACCCTCATGGAGGTCCAAGAGCAGAGGAGTATTGGGTGGCTCAGAGCCAAGAGCTGGTGGGCTGAATTGAAGGGCTTGAATCCAAGGGAGCAGGCCCAGAAAGTCAACTCTGTCGCTGCGATCCAACAGCGGGAATTTGTTGAAACAATTCTTCGAGAGGCCAAGCTCTTTTGTTCGAGAGATCCTTATTCAGGCGAACACCTGGCGATGACCGCTCATAGACTGGTCGAATATCTGCCGGAGGAAAAATTCCCAACTCACGTCAAAGATGGTTTTCGCCTCTCTGCGATGACGATCGTCGCGAATAGCCGTCGCTTGAGAGGTAATTGGCCCGGCTCGTTTTCCGCCATCAGCAATGCGAGGAGTTACCTGTTGTCGGGGAAAACAGAGCCGGGCGCGGAGGCCTACCTGCTGTCGGTGCACGCTTCTCTTGCGTGTGATACAGGGCGCCTCGAGGAAGGGATGCTCTTGATAGGCAAAGCTGCCGATATCTATCGAAGCACCGGTGATCTCTCAGGACTGGCAACTATGAAGATCCATGAGGCAGACACTCTTCAGGTCGCCAGTAAGCCGAGTGAAGCCATATTGATGGCGCAAGATGCGCTGTCCCTATTGACACCCGATTGTATTCGCCTGGAGATGCTTGCCAAGAGCATCATCACAGAGAGCCTCGTAGCGCTCCGTCGGCTCTCGGAAGCACTGAAGAATCATGACAGTACCAAACCCCTGTATGACGAGATCGGAGGCGAGTTGATGCATTTGAAGGCAGAGTACCTGGAGGCCAAGATTCTCGACGCCTTTGGCTATGCCCGCGAATCCGAGAAGCTTTTCAGGAGTGCCATCGACGGCGTAACAGAGATGGAAATCCACCGGCTCTCCTTCCTCTGGAGGTTCGTGTTCTTTGAGTCTCTGTTCAAACGGGATGCCCTCGATAAGGCGGCCCGACTCTGCCAGGAATCGATCGACTTACTGCAGACGCTGGAGAGAATCCATCCCCAGATGCGCCAGGTCTGGCGCGACCTCCTCACCGCGGTAAAGATGAAAGCGCTGACGGAAAGCCACCTGACGGAGATGAGAAACTACCTCGTGCGGCACTGGGCCCTGCCGGCCCGCCGGGCGCCGTTCCGCGCGGAACAGGTTTAGAGGAGTCTGCGCGCGGCAGAAAGCGAGAGGGAGGATTCCTTCGCTGGCGAGCGGCTGAGGCCTCTTTAGCTCTACTTTGTCAGATTGGCAGGATCGCCGGGAGAGACGCTCGTAGGGGCGCAGCATGCTGCGCCCTCGATGTTGCCGTGACGGAAAAGGGCGCAGCATGCTGCGCCCCTACAGACTCGGCTTTCTCCCTCTTCTCCCGTCAGGTCGGGCGGGAGGTTTGGAGAAGGGGCAGGGTGGCCTTTCGCGAGCAGGGCGGCCACATAGGGCCGCCCCTACAGAGTTTTGATAGGCGCTCTGAGAGGCCAAGGGGCCCCCCATCGGGCGATGGGGGGCCGGGAAACTGCGTCAGTGCTTCACTTTGAAGGCGTTGGAGTTGATCTCGCTCGAGCTCAGGCCGGTGTTGTTGAGGATCAGGTTCGAGAGCTTGTAGCTCTCGACTTCCTGGATCTGGGCCGGCGTCAGGACGTTCTCGTACCAGAAGCGGTCGGCGGCCCGGAGGTCCTTGATCTGCTGCTGGATGACGGCGTTGATGAGGGGACCGGTGTGGCCCTGGCTCGGATGCGCGGCCTTCTCGCAGATGCCGCCGGCGAAGAGGTCGATCTGGTTGGTGTTCGTGTAGATCGAGCTCAGGCGGCCCGCCGCCTTGGAGTCGAAGGTGTCGGAGAAATGATTCGCCGGCGACAGACCGAAGCCCACGCGGGCCTGGTTGTAGGTCGGCAGGCCGAGCTCCCGGCCGCGCTCGATGTTGATCGCCGGCAGGTCGAACAGGACTCCCGCCGTCCCCGGCTCGTCGACGACCAGGGTGTTGCGGACGCCGTCCGCAACGACGCAGTCCAGCTTCTCGTGCGGCTGGCGGGTGAAGCCGCGCATCAGCGCGTCCACGTCCCCGGAGGTCTGGAAGATGGCGGGCGACTGGAAGAGGGTCTCGCCGAGGTCGAGCGACGGCAGCGGGTTGTGGCCACCCGGCGAGCCGTAGCGCTGCAGCTCGCGCGGCAGGAGGGTGTGGCCGAGGCGGTAGAGCGAGGCCGTGAACTCCATGGCGAGGCGGCCGTTCACCCACGGCTTGTAGCCGTCGTAGGACGGAACGTTCTCGCCGGTGAGGGTCGGGATGAACTCGTTGACGACGATCGACTGCATGAGGCTCATCACCCACCGGCGGCCGAGCTGGAACAGCTGCTCGTCGTTGAGGGAGGGATTCTGGGCGGCGTACTCGGCCACCTTCCGGTTGTGCTCGCGCACGAACAGGGTGTGCATCATCGTCAGGCCCGGCGTCTCGTTGCAGCGCGGGAAGAAGTCGCCGCAGACGAACAGCGTGGACGGGAACAGGGGCGTCGGCAGCACCGTGGGCGTCCGGGGGAGCAGGTTGGTGCCGTGCTCGACGAGCATGCGGCCGCCGGAGAACTCCCGCAGCACGCCCGGAGTCTGGCCGCCGGCGCCGGGGCCGGGGAGGGTCTGGCCGAAGCCGTAGATCTGCGAGGCGTCGATCCAGCCGGTCTGGGTGTTGATCGCGAGGCGCGGATTCGGGGCGTGCCCGACGCCCGTGTGGGGATCGAAGGCCTGCCGGTTGATGGTGAGATACGGCCGGAGGACCGGGTCGAAGAACGGATCGTCGGGCGGCACGACCAGGTTGAGCGGCTCGTTCGGAACGCCGTCGTTCGTGATGCCGAAATCGTGGTCCAGGAACTGGCCGAACTGCCACAGGAGGTTGTTGGTGTCCAGCGGATTGATGACCGGATCCCGGTCCTGAACGAACACGTGGTTCGAGACGTCGCGCGGGCTCGGCCGGTCCTGCCCGGGGAACTTCGACGGACTGCCGCCGAGGTGGTCCAGGAAGGTGTCCGGCAGGAACCGCTTCTCCGCGTGCCCGGCCTGGTTGGCGGTGGGATCGGACAGGTTGTGGTTGCTGCCGTCGATCGCCGGGATGGCGCTCGGCGGCAACGGCTGAATGGGATCGTGACCATAATCGGACGCGGCGACCGCGCCAGGCGCCAGGACGGCTGTCAATGCAACGGCAACTGCTGCGAACCCAAGCTTCATGCTGTCTCCTTAGACTCTTACCAGTTCAAAAGAAATGCACACGAATCGTGCAGCCCGAGAAGCCCGCGTGGCCAGGGGCGGCCTTCGCGTCCTTAGCGAAGAGCCTTCGCGAGACTCGCCGCAAGAACCCTCCGGTGGCCACCTGACCTCGCAAGCTATAGCTACTTCAGCAATGGTGCTGGTCCCCGCCTGATATGGGACAAATCAGCTTGAAAAAAGAGTTTCCCGGTGCGCCGGGAGGGGGTGAGCCACGTCCCAGGCCCACGGGCCGCTCCGTTCGTGTGGTCCTGGAGCGCGCCTTTCCGCTATCATCGCCGGAGCGAACCGGTCCGCCAGATCCTCGGAGGCCCCGCAACCGGTGATCGGCGGCATCATGCACATACAGTCAAAGAGTCTCAGTTGAGGAGGCACCGATGCGACGGCTCCTGTTTCCGATCTTCCTGCTCTGCGGCGTTACCGCCGCTCTCGCCCAAGGTCCGGGTGGTGATCCGTTTTCGAAGCTACGGTTCTTGATGGGGGATTGGATTGCTGATGGCCCCGCTTCTGCGGGCACCGGCCATTTCGAGTTCACGCCCGACGTCCAGGGCAAGGTCCTGATCCGCCACAACCACGCGGAGATCCCCGCCGCCAAGCCGAAGCCCGCCGTCACGCACGACGACATCATGGTCCTCTACAACGATGGGGTGGTGCGGGCGACCTACCTCGACAGCGAAGGGCATGTGATCCACTACACGCTGGCGCCCGGGGCGCCGGGCACGGCGACCTTCGTCTCCGAGGCCGCCCACGGGACGCCCCTGTTCCGGCTCTCCTACAAGAAGCTGCCGGACGGCAGGCTGGGTGGCCAGCTCGAGCTCGCCCAGCCGGACAAGCCCGAGGACTTCAAGACCTACCTGGAGTGGACGGCGAAGCGGAAGCCTTGAGAGGAGCGATGGTTCGAGAGTGGCTCAATTTGTTCGCAGCGCCCGCCCCGCCCGGGCATAAATGCCCGGGCTACGCTTCAACCGAAAAGCCTCCTGAAGGAGGCTCAATCCCTCCGGCCGCTTTTGGAGTCGGCTTCAGCCGGCTTTTCGTTCCACCGTAGCCCAGGCATTTATGCCCGGGCGTTAGAGCCGGAAAGAGCCAAGCGGAGCCATTACCGATGGTTCCGAGGCGCTGCTGACGGCGGCGCTCCGCACGCCGGTCTCGCGTTCACGAAAGTTTCCCCGGCGTCCGCGGAAGCGTCAGAATCGGATTCACCGCTTCCCCGTCACCGTTTTTCCCGTCCGGCCCGTTTTCGAGCTTCCCGAACGCCCGCTTTGCGATCCCGCTCCGTTTTTTGACGTCCCGGGCGCGCATCTTTCTTCCCAAGGCGGCATCCTGGCTTCCCGGCTGGCCATCTCGCGATCGGAGCCGCGATCTATCTTCCCGCAGGGCCATCCTGGAGTCCCGGGCCATCGGGATCGAGTCTGAGGCGGCATCCCGCTTCCCGGACCCTCTCCCGAACGTGCGCTTTGCCGTGACCGTCGCATAGATCGAAGCGGCACCCTATTAAGAGAGCGGGAGGCTCGGAGGCTAATAACGGGAAATTTAAAAATTGACCGCATAAAAAATTGACACCAGACCGCTGCTGGGGATACTCTCCGCGCCGTCGTCGAAGGTCTCCGTCAACAGCGCGAGGCCTTGGCTCTCAGGAGCGCGGCGGGGGAAGCACGCCCTGCTTTCACTGCTCTTTGAAAACTGAAGGGAAGGAAGCAGGCCCTGCGACGGGCCTTCCGGGGAGCCGTGTTCCGGAGGGCCCGTCCTGGTTGCGCAAGAAAGGATGAGAGGTTGCGGATCTTACGGAATCTGGCAGCCGTTGCAGAGCGTCGTGCAGTGCTCGTCGTCGGTGCCGGTGTCGTGGCAGACCACGCCGTTCTTGGCGAGGGCCCCCGGCGTTCCCGGCTTGCCGGGCTTGCTCGACAGGCCGGCGAAGAAGTTCGAGGTGCCGGGGAGGAAGGTGTCGGCGACGCCGTCGCCATCCGTGTCCACGTGCACGAAGCCGGCGGGGACCGGCGCGGCGGTCTTGGCCTTCCACGGATACAGGGCCGTGGCGGGGAAGCGGATCTCCGCCGGGACCTCGAGCGCCTCGCGGCTGACCCGGCCGACCGGCGTGAAGGTCACCTTCACGTTGAGCGCGAGCGGACCGGAGAAGGTGCCGCCATTCTCGTCCTCGCGGCGGATGACCATCCGGGTGACCGGCTGCACGCCGTCGAGATGCACGGTGGCGTCGAACTGGCCGCAGGAGGTCTGGATCGGCGTCACGCTCTTGAGCGACAGGGCGCGGACCTGGGTGCGGGTGACCGCCATCCCACGCTTATCGAAGACGGCGTCATCCAGGCGCTGCACGATCGTATCGGTGTTTCCGAGCGCCTTGGGAGTGCCGGTCACGATGGGCACGCCCTGGAAGACCACCTTGCTGGTGAG
>DATBAW010000534.1:0-23051 GCA_036271335.1 Thermoanaerobaculia bacterium | reverse complement strand
TGAATATGAGGCAGACGTTGAAGGCCGGCCCTCGATCCGGCCAGGGAGGTGACTCATGCCCTTGTATCGCTCGCGCCAACACAAGCTCATCGCCGGGGTCTGCGGCGGCATCGCCGACTGGCTCGGCTGGGATCCGACACTTGTCCGCGTCCTCTACGTGATCGTCTCGATCGTCTCGGTGGGGTTCCCGGGGATCATCGCCTACATCATTCTGTGGATGGCGATGCCGAAGGCGTAGGAGTCGGGCCGGACGAAGCTCTTCGTCCGGCCCGAGGTTTTCACTGCAATGGCAGGTGGAAGGTGGTTGCCAGGAACACAGCGAGTTGAGCCCGCGTGTTCGGGCTCTCGGTGCAGAAGGCGCCCCCACCGCAGCCAGCGGTGATACCACTGTTCACCATTTCCTTGATCCAGGGACAGAAGGGGCTGCTGGCTGGCACGTCGCTAAAGGCGGATGTTGAACAAGGCGCCGGCGCATAGCCCGCTCCGTGCCAGGTCGCAAGCAGAAACACCGCCATCTGCGCGCGGGTCACCGGATTGTTCGGGCAATATTGCCCGCTACCGCAGCCGGCGGTCACCCCACGCCGCACCAATTCCTGCACCCAGGGACAGATCGGGTCGGAAACAGGAACGTCGCTGAACGGGTTCGAGGTACAGGGGGGTGGCGTATAACTGGAACCGCTCTTGGCGGCGATGAGCATCTGAGCCATGGACCCGCGGGTGATCACGACTTCCGGGCAATAGGAAAGGGGATTCTGAGCACAACCGTTAGTGACGCCGGCCCGATAGATCGCCTCGATGAACTTGCGAGCCCAGTACTTCGGCGGCACGTCCGCGAAGACGGTGGCGCAGTAATCGAGAGCCGCCGCCATCACGTCCTGGCGGGCCTGCGCGGTCGGCAGCGCTTCAAAGGGGAAGCCGAGATAGATCGTCCGGTGGTTGGGGCCGATCCGGCTGATTCCGGCGTTGCCCTGGTTCCCGGAGAACGCGACCTCGGCACCGGCTGCAGGCGAGATCTGGTCGCTGAAATTGGTGAACGGATAGGCCAGCGCATAGGGCCCCAGGCCGGTGAAGGCCGAGCCCTGCCCCTGGACGCTGGTCTGAGCGACGTCGTTTATGACCGATCCCAGGCCGAGATAACTCGTCATGAAGCTGGTCGTGCCGCGGGCAAAATGGTAGTCCTGGGAGCTGATGACGAGACAGCGCCCAAGGCTGCCGCTCAGGAACGAGGAGAGATCGGCCTCTCCCGAAGGTCCGGGCCCCGCGACTCCGGTATCCGAAACACCAGTGAACCAGAGCACGGTCTTGTAGGCCTGGAGCGCCACATTGCCAGGCTCGGTGTCACTGTACCCGGTGTCCCAGATCTGGTAGGACTTTCCCAGAGCATCCAGGGCCGCGGTGTAGTAGGCCCTGACGTCGGGGTTATTGTCGTCGTCGTCGACGAGGAGGATCCCGCTGCCGGGCGATGACACGTAATTGGCGGTCACCGTCTGGTTGGCAGCCAGCATGGTGACCATATTGGTGCTCGAGGTGCTGGCGTTGTTGACCGTACCGCCCCAGCTCTCCACGCTCCAGCCCGTAGCCGGGCTCGCGGAGACCTGGATCGAGGCTCCGGCCGTGTACTGGCCCGACGAGCAGCCGCTGGAATTCGCAGGTGAGGCGGATGGGTCGCTCCCAGAGCCCGTGTGCGTCCGCGTCAGCGGATAGCACGTGGGCGGCGCCTGCACGTAGTTGACGGTCACCGCCTGGCCTACCGGAGGCATCGTCAGCGTGTTGCTCGTCGAGGTGCTACCGTTGTTCGCCGTGCCGCTCCAACTCCCGACGTGCCAACCCGCGGAGGGGCTGGCGACCAATCCGATCGCTTCGCCGGAGTTGTATTGGCCCGCACCGCAGCCCGCGGAATTCGCCGGGGTGGCAACCGGGTCACCGCCAGATCCCAAGTGCTGCCGGACGAGGCCGTAACAGGGCGCGGGGCCGAGCCCGGAGATCACCAGATTGACGCCGCCCGGATAGGGGCTCTCATCGGGATCGTTTGACCGCACCAGGAGGCGGCGGGTGGTCTGCCCGGCCGGCACCTGGGAAAGATCGACGAAGACGAGCACCTCCTGCGATTTGCCGGGCGCCACCGAGAACGGCGCCTGCGGCTCCCAATGGATCCAGGAGGTGGCGGTATCGAGGCCGATCCCGTTGACGTCGAGCGTGGCAGTGCCGTCGTTGAAAATCAGGAACGAGCGCCCCGCATCGCCCTCGGTTTGGAACGGGGCCGCCTCCGCGCCATCCGGGGGCAGCAAGCCCTCCGCCCTGAGCTTCTCGATCTTGGCGGCCATCGGCCGGTGCTCCTCCTCGGTGATGCAGGTCACCGTCCGGCCGGGCGGCTTGGCGCCCGCCGTGGCCGTCCGGATCTGCGTCGACAGGCTCGTCCAGTTGTCGAAGTCGCTGATCACCGTTCGCGATCCGCTGGCCGAACACCAACCCACTGAATTTCCCTGGATGTCCTTGGCTACGTTCGTCTCGATGGCGCCGTTGCAGTTCCAATCGACGGCCCTCCCGAGCCCGATGCCGAAGTTTTCGTCGAGGCTCGACTCGTTGAGGCTCGGCAGCAGCCCGTGGGAATAGCCGTAACTGTCGAAGCCCGAGGCGGTGTGGCTGAAGCCGAGGACCGTCAGGATGCTCAGCCCGTCGAGCTGATACAGGTAGTTCATCACGCTCAGATAGTTCGGGGTGTAGTTCGCGTCATCGCTACCGCCGTGATGCTGCCCCAGGTTGTGGCCCAACTCGTGGATGAACGTGCCCACCTGATTGCTGAAAGTTCCGGTGAACCCTGAGAAAGAGCCCAGGGTGACCAGACTGAGTTGGCCCGGAAGCTCGGCGATCCCCGAGCTCGTGGTGAGGCCGGTGGAGGTCTTAAAGTTGTGCCCCCAGATGCTGTAGTAATAGCGGCCGTCGCCGGCGTGATTGAAGTTCAGGTTCTTGATCGCCTGCACGTCCGCCGAGGTGGCAAGATCGTCGGTGCTTATGTCGAGCAAGTCCTGATGGGGAATGGCGTTGCTGAGATCGATGTGGATGTCGTAGCCGGCCGCGGCGAACGTCTGCACGATGCGATCGATCACCGCCTGCGAAGGCTTGTGGGTGTGGGTGGAATTCTCCATCCAATCGATCTCGACGTAGATCGGCGTCCTCGCCTGCCGGTTGAAGGAGACGGTCAACGGCGCGATCCGGATGTCCGGCACCGCGCTCGCGAGATGGACTTGCAAATAGAGCAGATTGGAGCCGCTGCTTTCCTCGCTGGCGCCGTTGAAGGCGCTCACCTGCCAGCGGAACAGGCCGCCGTCGACGAGCGGCCCCGAGGGCAGGGTAATGGCCGTACCCGTGACGTTGGTATTCGCGTAGACGAGGTTGCCCGAGCCATAGGGGGCCTTGCTGATGTAGAGGCCGTAACGCGTGGCTCCCGGCACGGCTGTCCAAGTGAACAAGGGGGTCGTCGTGTTGAGGGTGACCCCGGGATCGGAGACCGTCCCCGGCGACTGGGCCGTGGGATTCGCTGGCGGCGCGGCGAACGCCCGCGGGCTCATCGCCAGGAAGGCGCACAGACAGACGATGCGCGCGAGAAGGATGTGTCCCGGAGACCCGCTCTGGTGATTCAAAATCTTTCCCCCTTCGTTGGCGCCTCGCGCCCTGAATCCTCGAATCCCTTCATCCCTGGAGATGAGCCACCCTAGAACGCGAGGTCCCAGAGCACAACGATTCATTGAAGCCTTGCAATGGGCTCTGCCCCGCCCGTCCTGTCGAGTTGCCCCCTCGTGCTATCGTTTCCCTCCGTGCCGCGATGCGGCAGAACCGGAGGACTTCCATGACCGTGGCAAGCCTGACACCCCAAATCGTCACGGGCGGCGCTCGCGCCTCCTCGAGGGCCGAGATGGACGCGGCGGTTGCCGAGCTCCAGGAGGCCAAGGGAGCCTGGACCGAGGTGTCGGTCAAGGAGCGGCAGACGATCCTGACTGAGCTCAGCCGCCGGGTCCTCGCCGTGGCGGAGCGCTGGGCGGCGCTCGGCGCCGAGGCCGAGGGGCTCGATCCGGCGCGGCCCGGCGGCGGGGAGGAGGCGCTGGTCGGGCCTTACTTCACCCTGCGCAATCTGCGGCTGCTGCGCGAGTCGCTGCTCGACATCGAGACCCATGGCCGCCCCCGCATCCCCGGCGCCGTGCGGACGCGGCCGGACGGCCAGGTGGTGGCGCGGATCTTCCCCCTCGACCTCTATGACCGCGCCTTCTACGCCGGCGTCACCGCCGACGTCTGGATGGAGCCGGGCGTCACCGCCGAGAGCCTCGCCGCGACGCAGGCCGTGGCCTACCATGCGTCGATCCGGCAGGGGAAGGTCGCGCTGGTGCTCGGCGGCGGCAACGTCTCCTCGATCGGTCCCATGGACGCGCTGTACAAGCTGTTCGTCGAGGACCAGGTAGTGCTGTTCAAGACCCACCCGGTCAACGTCTACCTGGGGCCTTTGATGGAAGAGGCGTTCCAGCCGCTGATCGAGCGCGGCTTCTTCCGGGTGGTCTACGGTGGCGCCGAGGAAGGGGCCTACCTCTGCCGGCACCCCGGCGTGGACGAGATCCACATCACCGGCTCGGACCGCACCTACGAGGCGATCGTCTTCGGAGCCGGCGAGGAGGGGCGGCGGCGCAAGGCCGCCGACGAGCCGCTCAACAGCAAGCGGTTCACGGCCGAGCTCGGCAACGTCAGCCCGGTGATCGTGGTGCCGGGCCCCTGGGACGACGGCGATCTCGATTACCAAGCCGAGAACCTCGCCACGATGCTCACCAACAACGCCGGCTTCAACTGCAACGCCGGCCGGGTGATCGTCCAGCACGCCGGCTGGGGAAAGCGCGGCGAGCTGCTCGCCCGGATCGGCCACGCGCTCTCAGCCATCCCCCTCCGCCGCGCCTACTATCCCGGCGCGACCGAGCGCTTCGAGTCCTTCCTGGCCGCCCACCCGCAGACCGCCGAGCTCTTCGGCAGCCGCGCCGGCGACAAGCTCCCCTGGATGCTGATCCCCAACCTCGATCCGGAGAAGCGCGACGACCTCTGCTTCACCACCGAGGCCTTCTGCGGCGTCTTCGGCGAGGCCCCGATCGAGGCGGCGAGCGTGGCGGAGTACGTCGACAAGGCCGTGGCCTTCTGCAACGACACCCTCTGGGGGACCCTCAACGTGACCCTGATCGTCCACCCGGGATCACTGAAGGACCCGGAGGTGAAGCGGGCCGTCGACCGCGCGATCGCCGGCCTGCGCTACGGCACGGTGTCGGTGAATCACTGGGCAGCGGTGGGCTATGGCCTCGTGGTCACCCCCTGGGGGGCGTTCCCGGGCCACACCGCGACGGACATCCAGTCGGGCAGCGGCTTCGTGCACAACACGCTGATGTTCGACCGTCCGCAGAAGACGGTGGTGCAGGCGCCGTTCTACGTCTGGCCTAAGCCGGTCTGGTTCGCCACCCACAGGACCGCGCACCGGCTGACGCCGAAGCTCTACCAGTTCGAAGCCGCGCCGTCGATGGCGAAGCTGCCGGGCATCCTCGGGCTGGCCGTGCGCGGCTGAAGCCCTACGTCTGAATCCGGTAGCAGGCGCTCAGCAGCGCCGCCGGGACGTCCCCCTGATAGGGACCCTGGACGACCGTGCCGGTGGTCGAGATCGTCAGCGGCACCGAGTCCGGACGCGGATGGCGGAGCTTGAACACGATGCCGGCCGCCGGCGTGTCGGCGCAGCTGCGGTAGGGCGGATTCACCACCAGCTGCCGGTGAACGCTCCCCCAGACCAGGTTCACGTACGTCGGCTGCGCGCGGCCGCCGGCCCGGTCGAAATTGATCACCGTGTAGATGACCCCGGGCTCCGCCGGCGGCGTGAACCGGAAGGCGGCGTAGCGGACGGCGAAGGCCGCCGAGGCGCCGGCCAGCAGCAGGAGGGTCAGCAGGGCGGGCGAGAGCTTGATCTTTCGCATGGCGGAGCTCCTTTGCAAGATGAGTACCCTCGCACGCCTTTCAGGTTCTCGGGAGTCCGTGCCGGTCCGTTCGTGGGTGATCCAAGCCGGAGCTTGGTTGAATCAAGAATCAGCGTGGAGAACCCAAGAATACTGCCGGGTTCTCTTTAATTTTCTTGGGTTCTTCAAGCTGATTCCTGGATGAGCCAAGAATGAGCTTGGAAACCCCAAGATCCTTATACGGCATCCAAGAATCGGCTGGGAAGATCCACGCCGCGGCGAGAAACCTTGACACCCGCCGCCTTCCCTGCGAGCCTCAGCCACCTCTGATCGAGGAGATCCCGTGCTCCGAGCCCTGACTTTCGCCGCCCTGGCCGCCGTCGCGTCGGCGGCCGCCGCCCAGCCGCCCACGCCGTCCGCGCCTCCCGCGGCGGACCCCGGGGCCAGCCCGCCCATCGTCGCCCTGCCGGCACCTCCGCCGCCCGCGCCCGACCGCGGCGACTTCAAGGTGGTCTACGAGAAGGTCAAGAATCCGGACGACAAGGAGCTGCAGGAGATCTTCCGCGGCACCCAGCTCCTGGAGGAGACCGCCAAGGCGCTGAACGAGAAGCTGGCCCTGCCGGCGGACGTCACCATCTCCCTGCGCGAATGCGCCGCCGCCGACGCCACCTGGGAGGCCGACAAGCACCGCATCTCGATCTGCTACGAGCTGGTGGGCGGCTTCGCCGAGCTCTTCCTCCGCGCCGCGGGCAAGGCGCCGGACGCGGCCCAGGCCGGCGCCGCGGTGGCCGCGGCGACCCTCTTCGCCCTGTTCCACGAGACCGGCCACGCGCTGATCGATCTCTATCAGCTCCCCGTCGCCGGCGGCCGGGAGGAGGCGGCCGATCAGCTCGCCACGCTGGTGCTCCTCGGCAGCGGCAAGGAGGGGGGGAGCACCGCGGTCGACAGCGCCTCCACCCTGCTGACCCAGGCGCGGAAGGCCGACGTTCGGGCCCAGCTCGCCCGGGTCCCCTTCTGGAGCGGTCACGGCTTCGACGAGGCCCGCCTCACGGACATCCTCTGCTGGGTCTACGGCCGCGACCCCGAGGCCTTCCAGGAGCTGGTCGGCGACGGCACCCTGCCGGCGGCGCGCGCCGCCGGGTGCGCGGCGGCGGCGGAGGCGATGGCCAAGACCTGGGCCGAGCCGCTGGCGCCCTGGCTGAAGGGGTGGACGCTGACTCCCCCGCCGCCTCGTCCTGTTCCCCAGGAGCCGGAAGAGCAGGAGCCGCCGAGCCCGCCCAAACCTCCCGGGACCGCCGGCGTCCCGCCGGCTCTAACTCAAACTAACTAAAGCCAATTAAAAGCGGAGTTAGAGCCGGCGGGACGCCGGCGGTCCCAGGGGAAAAACAGCTCCTAGTCCGCCGTCACCCTAGAAATGGTGGATTTGTAGGGGCGGCCCTACGTGGCCGCCCTGGGAGGGGGACCAGTCCGGTCGGGAATCTCCCCCACCCAGGGCGGCCACATAGGGCCGCCCCTACAAAAAACGCATCACCTCTGTATTGACAGAGTACTAGCGGGAGGCCTTCGCCGCCCCCGCCTTCGTCTCCGCCACCCACGCCTTGATGTTCTTCTCCAGCAGCTCGAGCGGCACCGCGCCGTTGCCCAGCACGTGGTCGTGGAAGGCGCGGATGTCGAACTTGTCGCCCAGCTCCTTCTGCGAGTAGGCGCGCAGCTCCTTTAGCTTCAGCTCGCCGATCTTGTAGGCCAGCGCCTGCCCGGGATTGACGATGTAGCGGTCGATCTCGACCTCGATGTCGTGGTCGGTCTTGGCGGAGTTGGCCTTGAAGTAGTCGATCGCCTGCTGGCGCGTCCACCCCATGGTGTGCATGCCGGTGTCGACCACCAGGCGGATCGCCCGCCAGATCTCGTAGGTGAGCTGGCCGAACTTCGAGTAGGGGTCCTTGTAGAGCCCGATCTCGCCCCCCAGGCTCTCGGAGTAGAGCCCCCACCCTTCGACGAAGGCGGTGTAGTCGTCGTGCTTGCGCCATTCCGGGACCCCTTCCAGCTCCTGGGCGATCGAGAGCTGGAGGTGATGGCCGGGGACCGCCTCGTGCGAGGTGAGCGCCTCCATCTCCCATTTCGGGCGCGACTTCAGGTCGTAGGTGTTGGCGTTGAACTCGCCCGGCCGGCCGGCTTCCAGCGATCCCTCCTCGTAGTAGGCGGTGGTCTGCGACTTCTCCGAGTAGGAGGGGACCGGGATGACGCCGTAGGGGAGCCGCGGCAGGTGGCCGAAGAGCTTGATCAGCTCGGGATCGATCCGCTTGGCGATGTCGCGGTAGCCCATCAGGAGGTCTTCCGGCTTGTCGTAGAAGAAGCGCGGATCGGTGCGCAGGAAGTTGCAGAAGTCCGCGAAGCTCCCCTTGAAGCCGGTCGAGGCGATCAGGGCGTCCATCTGCCCGCGGATGCGCTTGACCTCGGCGAGGCCGATCTGGTGGATCTGCTCGGGGGTCAGCCGGGTCGTGGTGTAGCTGCGCGCCGAGTAGGCGTACCAGGCCTTGCCGTCGGGCAGGTCGCCCATGGCGATCGACTCGCGGGCGGCCGGCAGATAGGTGTTGACGAGGTAGCCGTGCAGCTTGCGGAAGGAGGGCTCGACCTGCTCCTTGAACGCCTGGGTGGCCTCGCGGGTCAGCCGCTCGCGGTCGGCGGTGGAGACGGAGTCGGGGAACTTCTGGAACGCCGTGAGCATCGGGCTCTTCATCGGGTCGTCGACCAGCAGGCTCTCGACCTGGGCGGGGACGTCGCGCAGGGTCACCCGCGGCGGCGTGATCCCCTCCTTGAGCCCGCGGTCGAGCAGGGCCATCGACTGGTCGATGACGGTGGGCACGCCGCGCATGCGGGCGATGATGTTCTCGTAGTCCTTGACGTTGCGCCCCGGCATGATCGAGAGGAGCTGGACGGCGCCCTGCTGCGGCCCGCCCAGCTGGCTGATCTGCAGGTACTCGCCGTGGAACCGCTCGCCCTCGATCGACTCTTCACTGTGATGGACCGCCAGATCGTAGTTGACCTGCTCGGTAGCGGTGAGCTTCGAGCGGTCGATCGACGCCAGGGCGGCCTGGATCACCCGGTCCATGTGGCGGCCGAAGTCGAGGGACGCCTGCGACGAGTCGCTCCAGCGGTCGTCGAGGCCGGGGTAGCCGACGTAGGTGGCATATTCCGGGGAGGCGTGCATCTGGAAATCCCAGAAGAGGTCGAACAGCTTGCGCAGCCGCTCGCTCTCGCTCCCCTGCCCCTGGGTGGCGGGGAACTTCTCGAAGGTATGGCCGTATTCGAGGACGTCCGGCGGCACGGCCGCTCCCGCCATGGCGGCGGTGAGCACAAAGGCGGCGAGGGCGAGGGTCAGCTTCTTCATGAGCGATATCCCTTTTCGGAATTGAGAGGGCGGAGGAATCCCTTCCCATTGTACGGGCGGGAAGGGAGAAGGTTGCGTGCCTGGTCTACGGGCGGGGGATCGCCCCGGAGGGGCGGGCTTTGATCAGCCTGGGGTTTCAACCCCAGGCGCGGCCGGGGCGATCCCCCACCCGAGGACCTCGGGAAGCTACTTCTTTCCCCCGAACGTCACGTCCATCTCCACCTTCTTGCCGTCGCGTACCACCACCGCCGTCGCCTTCTCCCCCGGTTTGGCGCGCTGGAGGACGTACATGAAGTCGTGGATGTCGCGGATCTCCTTGCCGGCGAGACCGACCAGCAGATCGCCACGGCGCAGGCCCCCCTGGTCGGCGGCGCTGCCGGGGCGGACGCCGGAGAGCAGCACGCCGGGCCGGCCGTCGCCGGCGTAGTCGGGCACGGTGCCGAGCGAGGCGCCGTAGGAGCGGGCGTCCCCCTGCGGCGCCGGGGCGGGCGCGCTCTTGTAGGTCGGGCGCTCGGGGGCGTCGGCGATGCCCGTCGCGACGTCCGCCACCAGCAGGGCCACGTGGGCGCCGCCGGCGGCGTTGATCTTGTCCGCGTCGTCCGAGGGCTTGTGGTAGTCGGCGTGGGCGCCGGTGAAGAAGTGGAGCACCGGCACGCCCGCGGCGTAGAACGGGCTGTGGTCGGAGGGGCCGTAGCCGTCGCCCGAGAGAGCGCATTCGAGCCCCTGCCGCTCGCAGGCCGCCGGCACGATCCTGCCCCACTCCGCCGCCGAGTCGCCGCCGAGCACGGCGATCTTGTTGCCGCGCAGCCGCCCCACCATGTCCATGTTCAGCATCGCCACCAGGTCGGTGGTCTTCAAGCGGGCCGTGGGGTGGCGGGTGAAGGCGGTCGAGCCGAGCGTCCCCTCCTCCTCGCCGGAGAAGGCGATCAGGTAGACGTCGCGGCGCAGCTTGTCCCGCTCGGCGGCCAGCTGGCGCGCCACCTCCAGCAGGGCGGCGGTGCCGGAGGCGTTGTCGTCCGCCCCGTTGTGGATCTCGTGCGAGTCGGGCGCCAGCGAGCCGGTGCCGCCATGGCCCAGATGGTCGTAGTGGGCGCCGACCACCAGCGCGCCCGGCAGGCGGTCGGAAGCGCCGGCGCGGATCACGCCGATGACGTTGGCGGCCGGCTTGGTCTGCCGCTCCAGGTCGACCTGCAAGGAGGCATGGTGGCCGCCCGCTTTTTCTCCATCAAACAGGACCGACCCTTGAGCCCGCTTCACCGACACGGCGGGGATGCCGACGTCGCCGCCGGCGTCGATGGCGTCGAGCCCGAGCGCCGGGAGCGGCGCTTCCGCGGTTGCCGCCGCGGCGCCGGTGGACGAAGGAGCGGGAGCGTCGACCACGATCACTCCCTTGGCGCCGTGCTCGCGGGCGTTGAACGCCTTGTAGCGCAGGTCGCCGTAGCGGGCCTCAACCTTGGGGTCGGCGAAGGCGGTGCCCTCGGGGACGAAGCGGCGGACGGCGACGATCTTCCCTTTGACGTCGATCCCCTTGTAGTCGTCGATCCCAAGCTCCGGCGCGGTGATGCCGTAGCCGGCGGCCACCACCTCGCCGTCGATCTTGCCGGAGGCGGAGAACGAGGAGGGCCGGAAGGCGTCGGCCGCCAGCGCCGCGCCGTCGACGGAGACCGCCGTGTCCGGCCGTACCGCGACGCCGACGGGGACGTCGAAGCTCTCGAAGTAACTCTCGGAGTCCCCCGCCGGCTCGGCCCCCAGCGCGTGGAAGCGGTCGGCGATCCACTGGCGGGCCGCGTCGAGGCCGGCGGTGCCGATCCCCCGCCCTTCGCGGGCGTCGTCGGCCAGCCAGTGGACGTCGTCGTGGAAGCGGTCGGCGGCGGCGGTCGGCGACGCATCCGCCGGGGCCGCCACCGGCGCGCCCACCCAGCGGGCGACGAAGATGTCGGTCTCCCCCGGCTGCGTGCCGTTGCGGTTGGAGGCGAAGGCGAGATGGGTGCCGTCGGGCGAGAACACCGGGAAGCCGTCGAACTCCTTGGTGTAGGTGATCCGCTCGAGGTGGGAGCCGTCGACGTCGATCGCCCAGAGGTCGAACTCACGCCCCTTGGGGTCGCCGTAGTTCGACGAGAAGATGATCCGGTTGCCCGACGGGAAGAAGGAAGGCGCGAAGGAGGCCGCGTTCAGGTAGGTCACCTGGTGCGGCTCGCTGCCGTCGGCGTTGGCCACCCAGATCTCGAGCTGGGTGGGGTGGATCAGCCCCTTGGCGAGCAGGCTCTTGTACTCGTCGAGCTCCGGCCCCGGCTTGGGGCGCGAGGCGCGCCAGACGATCTTCGAGCAGTCGGGCGAGAAGAAGGCGCCGCCGTCATAGCCGGGGGTGTCGGTGATCCGCTTGACGTTCTTGCCGTCGGCGTCCATGCGGTAGAGGTCGAGGTCGCCGTCGCGCGTCGAGGTGAAGATCAGCGAGCCGTCCTTGGGGCAGACGGTGGTCTCGGCGTCGTAGGCGTGGTTCGCGGTCAGCCGCTGGAGGTCGCTGCCGTCCGGCTTGACGGTGAAGACGTCGTAGCCCGGATCGATCGACCAGACGTAGCCGTGGGAGCGGTCGGGCGGCGGCGGGCAGGCGTCGCTCGCGAGGTGGGTCGACGAGTAGAGGATGCGCTTGCCGTCGAGCGTGAAGTAGGAGCAGGTGGTGCGCCCCTTGCCGGTCGAGACCAGGGTCGCCTCGCGCGAGCCGTCGGCCGGGATGCGGAAGATCTGGTCGCAGGCGTAGGGGGGGCGCGTCGACTGGAAGGTCAGCTCGCGGCTGTCGGGGGACCAGTAGGCCTCGGCGTTCTCGCCGCCGCGGCTGAGCTGGCGCAGGTCGGTCAGATGGGCCTCGCGCGGATCGAGCGGCGGCGGCTTCAGCGCCGGGGCGTCCGCGGCCAGCAGGGGCAGCCCCAGGGCGAAAAGCGGGGGCGTGAGACGAAGTAAGAGACGTAAATTCATAATTCTCTCGGCGTCGATCGGCGGTTGGAGGCTTGGAACGGCTCCGTCGGCCTGCTATTCTGCACCAAACGGGAGGGGCTTGCCGCCGTCCTCCGCGAACCCCCGAATGGAATTCCAGCCGCCCCGCATCGGTTGAAACGTTTCCCGGCATGCTATTTTCACAGACCCCGCCGGAGAGGCTACTCCAGGCACCCCGGTCCGCGAACCGCCGGGCCCGCAAGAATCCAAGACGAGTGGAGACGAAATGAACGATCAGGAAAACCAGCAGGAAGATCAGGACTCCGGCCAGGGCCTGGCCGAGGTCCAGCAGGAGGCTCCGGCGACGAGCGAAAACGCAGACCCTCAGGTCCATGCAAGCGAAGCCAGCGCTCCGCCAGCCCAGGGCTCCTCCGAGGCCGGGCAGGAAGCACCGGCGGAGAACGCTCAGGCACCAGAAGCTCAGACGGAGGAAGCTCCGGCGCACGAGGCTCCGGCGCAAGAGGCTCAAGCGCAAGAGGCTCAGACGGACAGCGCGGAGCCGGCGCCGGTCGAGGCCAGCGCGGACGACAAGCCGGCCGCTCAGGACGAGAAGAAAGACGAGAAGAAGGACTTCGGGCAGATCCTCGCCGAGTTCGAGGGCGACGCGCCGAAGAGTGAAGCGCCGGCGGCGGGCCAGAAGGTGAAGGGCAAGGTCCTGTCGATCACCGACGAGTGGGTCTTCCTCGACCTCGGCGGCAAGGCCGAAGGGCGCATCGCCGCCGCGGACCTCAAGGACGCCGAGGGGAGCCTCACCGTCAAGGAGGGCGACTCGATCGACGCCACCGTCACCGGCACCGATCCGGAGAACGGCGCCCTGCTGCTCCGTCGCAAGGCGGGCGGCGGCGGCAAGGGCAAGCGGGCGGCGGCCGAGGTTCCGGCCGAGATCCGTCAGGCGCACGAGGCCAACCTGCCGGTCGAGGGGCTGGTGACCGGCCTGAACAAGGGCGGCGCCGAGGTCCAGGTGGCCGGCATGCGGGCGTTCTGTCCGCTCTCGCAGCTCGATCTCCGCTACGTCGAGAATCCGCAGCAGTTCGTCGGCCAGAAGCTGCTCTTCAAGGTCAACCGGCTGGAAGAGGGGAACCGCGGCGGCCGCGGCCCCAACATCGTGCTCTCCCGCCGCCAGCTCCTCGAGGAGGAGCAGCAGACGCGCGCCTCCGAGACGCGCGAGAAGCTCCAGGTCGGCGCCGTGCTCACCGGCCGGGTGACCTCGCTGACCACCTACGGCGCCTTCATCGACCTCGGGGGCATCGAGGGGATGCTGCACGTCAGCGAGATCGGCCACAGCCGCACCACCCATCCGCAGGACGTCTTCACCGTCGGCCAGGAGGTCGAGGTGCAGGTGATCAAGATCGAGAAGGGGAAGGACGAGAAGCGCCCCGAGCGGATCTCGCTCTCCCGCCGCGCCCTCGAGAGCGATCCCTGGAACGACGCCGCCTCCCGCTTCCCCGAGGGGACCGAGGCGACCGGCAAGGTCATGCGCCTGGAGACCTTCGGCGCCTTCGTCGAGCTGGCGCCCGGCCTCGAGGGGCTGGTCCACATCAGCGAGATGGGCGCCGGCCGGCGGTTGAACCACTCGCGCGAGGCGGTCCAGCAGGGGCAGGAGGTGCAGGTCCGGGTGCTCGGGGTCGACAGCGGCCGGCGCCGGATCTCGCTCTCGATGGGCGGCGGCTCCGGGATGTCGGCCGGCCCCAGCCCGTCCTCCGGAGCCGGAGCGAGCGACGAGCCGCGGCCGGAGCGGCGCCGTGGCGGGGGCGGAGGTGGCGGCGGTGGCCGGCACCAGGACTTCGCCCGCAGCGAGCGGGGCGACCGCGGCGGTGGCCGCTCGCGGGGCGGCGACGGCGGCGGCTCCCGAGGAGACCACGAAGCCTATGCCGGCGGTGGTGGTGGCGGCAGCACCAGCTCCTCGCCGGCCGGCTCGGGCTTCGGCTCGATGGCCGACTTCTTCACGCGCGCCAAGAAGGGGTAGGAAGAACGAGGGACATCAGGGACCACAGGGACATCAGGGCTTGGCTTCCAGTCCCTGGCGTCCCTGAGGTCCCTGTCGTCCCTCTGGGCTTTTATCGTTTCCGTACCGTAATCCGCAGCACCGGCTTCCTGCCGTTCCCCCCTTCCATATAGCTCCACTCGCAGCCGATCGCCTTGCAGACGGCGTCCAGGGTCTCATCGACGGGAGTGTTCTCGAGGTTGAGAGTGACGGTGCCCTTGACCGCCGGATCGACCACGAGGTCCGCCTCCAGGATCTCGCCATAGGTCCTCAAGACCTCCCTGCCGTCCGCCTCGGTGACCTTGAGGTCGATCTCCTCCTTGATCCCGGAAGGCTTCGCGCCCTCTCGCCTGGCGCTCGGCAGAGGCACCACTCGCAGCTTCGGCGGCGAACCGGCCTCGAGGCTCCAGCGGCAGCCGATGCTCTCGCAGATCGCGTCGAGCAGCGTGCGCGCGCGAACGTTGTGGAGCTCGATCGAGACCGGCTCGCGGACCGCCGGGTCGACCACCGCCTCGGCGCCGAACATCTTGGCGAACGTGCCGAACAGGTCGTCCGGCGCGGCCTTCTTCAGCGTCATGTCGAGCCGCTCGTCCAGCTTGTCGTGGGGGGCCGCGGGCTCGGCCCACGCCCCGCACGCCACGAGCAGCATCAGCACCCATCCTGCCAGGCGAATCCCAGTCTTCATCTCGATCCTCCGTGCACCACGATCATGGATCCGGACGGCAGGGAGCTCGCGGCGGCCTCTCCATTGTGGATGAGGACGCGACCCTCCGGGTGCCGGACGATCAGCACCTCCCCCACGTTCTCGATCGAGACGGACGCCCTGGGGCTCGGCCGGCCCAGGAAGAGCAGGGCCAGCGCGAGCAGCGCCGCCGCTCCCACCGCGGCCGGCACGAGCCGCCGAGGCCTCGCCGGCCGCCCTCGGGTGAGCGCGCCGCGCACGATCCGCTCGACGCGCTCAGGGCCCGGCTCCAGAGCGTCCCGTAGCCGCCCGTCAGTCTCGATATCCATCGTGATCCTCCAGCAGCTCCCGCAGCCGCTTCCTCGCCCGGTGCACGCGCATCTTGAGCGCCGAGACCGTGATGCCGAGGACGTGGGCGCCCTCGGTCGCCCCGAGATCGCCCGCCCCGACCAGCAGCAGCGCCTCGCGGTCTTTGGCCGGCAGCCGGCGCAGGGCCGCCAGCGTGCGGCCGAGCTCGGTCCTCAGTGTGGCCCGCCGCTCCGGATCGGGCAAGGGGCTGCGGCCGTCGAGCAGCGCGTGCAGCGGCTCCAGCAGGCGGCGCTGGAGCATCAGGCGGCCGGCACGCCGGCGGGCCACGGCGAAGGCGAACGCCGCCGGGCAGTCGGGCGGGCCGGCGCGACGCCAGCGCTGGATGAGAGCCGCCAGGGCGTCCTGGGCGACCTCCTCGGCCAGCGAGACGTCGCCGGTCCGCCCCAGTGAATAGCGGAGGAGTTGGGGGGCCAGCTCCCTCACCGCCGTTTCCAGTTCCATGATCAGGATGTACCCGGAGCCGGGATCGAGTCACATCCGGCCATTATCGGAGGCGCGCGGAAGGCATAAAGTGGCTTGAAACCAAGCGATTCCATGGTACTATCAGAAGGCCGTACAGGCGTTTTACTGACATTTTTACGCGCCGAAGGCGCATGGGGCCACGACTGGAATGGAGTTTCATAAGCCTCCCATGCAGAGTCCACCTGTTTCTCCCCGCCCTCGGCGCGGCCGCAACGCGGCCCTGTCCCTGCTCGCTCTCACCACCACCTGCGCCACCTGCGCGGCGCCGATCCTGGAAGCCCAGAGCAGCCTGCTGGGATCGCACGAGTCGCTGCTGCGCCAGAACGAAGAGGCGCGCGAGCACGACTTCACCTACCTGCGCACCACCGACGACGTCCGCAGCTACGCCCAGCAGGGGCTGCTGGTCCGCCTGCCCGGCAACGCGGACTACGAGCTCGCCACCGAGGAGGTCTCGTTCCCCTACGCGAGGCCCGAGGTGAAGACGTTCATCGAGCGCCTCTCGGAACAGTACCGCGCCGCCTGCGGCGAGCGCCTGGTGGTCACCAGCCTGACCCGGCCGATCACCCGCCAGCCTCCCAACGCCTCGGTGATCTCGGTTCACCCGACCGGCATGGCGGCCGACCTGCGGCGCAGCGACAGCGGCGGCTGCCGCCAGTGGCTGGAGACCGTGCTCCTCGACCTCGAGAACAAGGGCGTGATCGAGGCGACGCGGGAGCAGTACCCGCCGCACTATCACGTGGCGGTCTTCCCCAATCCGTATCTGCAATATCTCGCCTCGGGCGAGGCCTTGCCGGAGATCCAGGTCGCCCGCTCGACTCACGAGACCGCCACGCGGGTCGTCCGGGTCTCGGGCCACCATCGCCGGGGGAGCCATGGCCGGACCGTCGTCGCGGTGAATCGCCGCCACTCGGGCCGCGCCAGCGCTCATGGGAAAGCGCACGCCTCGCACACCCACACCACGCACGTCGTCCGCGCGGCGAACCACCACCGGGTGGCCCCGCGGCATCACGGCGTGGTCGTGCACGCCAAGTCGAAGAGCGCCGCGCACCGGTCGCGGTCGGCGCATTCGCGGTAAGACCACAGACATAAGAGACAGCAGGGACTACAGGGACCCCTCAAGTCCCTGCTGTCTCTGTAGTCCCTTTCGTCCCTACAGCCTTCTCATCCCCGCACCACCCGGTACGCCGGGATCCTCTGCTGCAACCCCTTGAGCTGGAGATCGCCGAAGGGCTCGGTGGGCCAGGCGCCGGCGAGCAGCCGGTGGGTCTCGGGGCCGATCACCACCTCGCCCGGCGGCGTCGCGCCTTCCAGCCGCGAGGCCACGTTCACCGTGTTGCCGAGGACCGTGTAGTCCACGCGCCGGGCGCTGCCGATGTCCCCAACCACCACCGGACCACTGTTGAGCGCGACGCGGGCCTTGAAGCCAGGGAGCCCCTCGGCCACCCGCCGGTCGTTCCAGGCGGCGAGCCCCTCCTGGATCTCGACGGCCGCCCGCACCGCCCTGAGGGCGTGGTCGGCCTGCGCCACCGGCGCGCCGAAGAAGGCCATCACGCAGTCGCCGATGAACTTGTCGAGGGTGCCGCCGGCGCGGAAGATCGCCTCCACGGCGAGGTCGAGGAAGGCGTCGATCGTCTCGGCCACCAGCTCGGGAGGCGCGTTCTCGGCGAAGCTGGTGAAGCCGACCAGGTCGGCGAAGAGCACCGTCGCCTGAGCGCTCTGCAGCCGCCGCATCCCTTCGTCCCCCCGGCGCAGGACCTCCTCGATCACCCCCGGTGAGTGGTAGCGCTCCAGCCGGCTGCGCGCCTGTTTCTCGAACTCGGCCTTCAGCGCGTAGCGGATGCGCTCGACCGCCACCGCCACGTAGTTGGCGAGGGTGGTGAGGACGTCGAGGTCGCGCTCGCCGAACGCCCCGGTGTGGATCGGCGAATCGACCTGGATCACCCCCATGATCCGCTCGCCCGACCAGAGCGGCGCGCACATGGCGGAGCGGATCTGGTGCAGGCGGATCGACTCGCCTCCGGACAGCCGCTGGTCCGCCTGGGCGTCGAAGGTGACCAGCGCCACCCGCTCCTGCATCACGGTCTGCAACATGGTGCGCGACACCGGCACCTCGCCGGCGGGGCGGAACTGCGACTTCTTCTTGATCCGCGCCAGCTCGCAGACCAGCTCCCCCGAATCGTCCGCCAGCATGATGAAACCGCGGTCGACCGGGAAGGCCTCGAAGGCCAGGTCGAAGACGCGCGACAGCACGTCGTCCACCGATTCGGCGACGGTGAGCATGCGCGCCAGGCGGGTGAGGAAGCCGAACATCCGATGGACGTAGATCTGGTCGCTCGTCTCCGTCTCGGGCTGCGCTACGGCCGGTTTGGCCGCCTTGGCCGGGCTCCCCGCGAGGCCGTAGGCGGCGGCGAAGTCGGCGAGCGGCCGGATGATCGTGGCGTTGCCGAGGCCGCTGAGCGTGTTCTCGCCGAACTCGGGCGCCACCGAGCGGACGGGGCGCGGCTCCTCCTCCTCCAGCCGGATCTCGAAGGCGCCGATGGTCAGCAGGTCGCCCGGCCGCAGCGGCGCCTTCTCGACCGGCACCCGGTTGACGTCGACGCCGTTGGTGCTCTTCAGGTCGTGGACCGACCAGCCGTCGGCCTCGCGGAGGATCTCGGCGTGATACCGCGAGACGGAGGCGTCCGACAGCACGACGTCGTTGTCGCTCCCCCGCCCCAGCCGCAGCCGCCCGCCGCCGACCGGGACCACCCGTTCCTCGCCGTTGACGATGTAGCGCAGGCGCAGCACGTCTTAAGGCCGCGAATCCCGGTCCGAGATCGCCCGCAGAACCCCCTCCGCGAGCCCGAGGCTGAAGCGGCCGCCCTCGAAGAGACTGCGGAAGGCGGCCACCACGCGCGGACAGAACTGGCTGCCGGTGCTGGCGAGGATCTCGGCGGCGGCGCGCTCAGCGGGGAGGCCGTTGCGGTAGGGGCGGCTGGTGGTCATGGCGTCATAGGTGTCCGCCACGGCGATGATGCGGGCGGTGAGCGGGATCTCCGGATCGGTGAGGCCGTCGGGATAGCCCTTGCCGTCCATCCGCTCGTGGTGGCTGCGCACGCCGTGGAGCACCGGCGGCTTGCCGAGCGAGGAGACGATCGCGGCGCCGTCGGCGGCGTGGCGGCGCATGATCTCGGCCTCCTCGGGCTCCAGCGGCGAGGGCTTGCCGAGGATGTGGTCGGGGGTGGTGATCTTGCCGATGTCGTGGAGGGTCGCGGCGAGCCGCAGGTCGCGCAGCTCCTCGCGGCTGAGCCCCATCTCGGAGCCGAGCAGGAGCGAGTAGCCGACCACCCGGCGGACGTGGCCGCCGGTGTAGGGGTCGCGCTTCTCGAGCGCCTCGGCGAGCAGGGTCACCATGCTGACGAACTGCCGCCCCTGCGCCGCCCAGAGACGGGCGTTCTGCAGCGTCGGCGCCAGGATCGCCGCGAACTGGCGCATGCGCCAGAGATCGCCGTCGGTGAAGCGGTCGCGCCCCACCGGATTGAGGAGCTGGACGACGCCGATCACGCTCCCCTGCGCGCGCAGCGGCACGGTGAGGATGGCGCGGGTCTGGAACTCGGCCGTGGGATCGCCGTTCCAGCGCGGATCGGCGGCCACGTCGTTGACCATCTCCGCCTCGCCCGACTGCGCGACGCTGCCCACGATCCCCTCCCCCATCGGCACCCGCAGGCCGCGGATGTCGACGGCGGCGCTCCCCCGCACGACGCGGAAGAAGAGCTCCTGGCGCTCCTCGTCGAGCTCCCAGATCGAGCTCGTCTCGGCGCGGCAGACCTCCTCGGCGTTCTCGAGCGCCACCTCGAGCACGGTCTCGAGCTCGCGCGTGCCGGCGAGCTTGACGCCGATGTCGAGCAGCGTCTCGTACTCGGCGATACGGCGGTCGGGCTCGAACGACGACGGCCCGAAGGTGGGCGATCCGGATTCCGTGGCGATCATGGCGTCTCCTCCTACTCCCTCGCTCGGAAGGAACGACGGCTAGGCGCTCAGTTCCTCGAGGTCGCGCTGCAGCTCGGTGACGGAGCGGTAGCGCTGCTCGGGGTCTTTCTTCAGGCAGCGCAGGATGGCCAGCTCCAGCTGCGGCGGGATCTCTTTCCAGCGCGTGCTCGGCGCCGCCGGCTCCTCCCGCAGCTGCTTGGCCATGATGTCCAGCGGCGTGGTCCCCTCGAACGGCAGCAGGCCGGCGAAGAGCTCGTAGAACACGATGCCGCAGGAGTAGATGTCGGACCGCGGGTCGGCGTCGCGCCCCTGGAGGATCTCGGGCGCCAGATACTGCGGCGTGCCGACGATGAAACCGGCCTGGGTCTGCCCCGGCGTCAGGCGGTCGATCGGCCGCGCGATGCCGAAGTCCATCAGCTTGGCGTTGCCGGTGGGATCGAGGATCAGGTTCTCCGGCTTGATGTCGCGGTGGAGCACGCCGACCGCGTGGGCGGTGGCGAGGCCGGCGCAGAGCTGCTTGGCCAGGCGCAGCCCCGCCGAATAAGGGAGGCGCTTGGTCTGGTCGAGCATGTAGCGCAGCGTGACCCCGCGCACGAACTCCATCGAGATGAAGGGGATGCCGTCCATCTCGCCGAAGTCGTAGGTGCGCAGCACGTTGGGGTGGGTGATCTTGCGCGCCAGCTTGAGCTCGCTCTTCAGCCGGTCGAGCTGGGTGCGGTCTCCCCAGAGATCCCGCTTCAGCATCTTGAGGGCGACCAAGTCGTCCAGCTCGCGGTCGCGCGCCTTGTAGACGATGCCCATCCCCCCCACCCCGAGCACGGAGAGGATCTCGAAGCGCGCTCCCAGCAGGGCTCCGGGCGAGATGCCGGTGAGCGTGGCGCCGCCCCCCGTGCCGCCCGCCGTGGTGCCGTACAGGGTGCGCTCGCCGCCGCCGGCGGTGAGCTGCGCCGCCACCTGCGCGCCGATCACGTAGAGGGGCTGCGGGGTGATCACGCCGCGGCGCGGCGCGAGCCGGTAGCCGGCGGACTCCAGGGCTCCCTTCAGCTCGTCGTGCACCTCGCGCGACATCAGGATCTCCCCCGAGGTGGCCTCGCGCAGCAGCCCCTCGATCTGCTGCACGGGCAGGCCCACCAGCGCCCGCTCGGCGCGCTCGCCCCAGGTGACCGGACCGGTGATCGCGCGGCCGGAGACCAGCGCGATCGCCGGCGCCTCGGCCTCGCCCGGCCAGATGTTGTTCCCTTCCAGGACCTGCGAGGCGACGGCGAGCGCCCGCTGGCCACGGCTCTCGCCCTCGAAGCGGGCGAGCACCCGGTGCCCCGCCACGGCTTCCACCGTGCCGCGCCCGCGGGCGATGGCGGCGGTGACGCGCTCGAGGTCGGCGGCCAGCTCGACCAGCGTCTGCCGCGGCTCGACCGAGCCGGCCGGCCGGGCGTAGCGGCGCAGCTCGACGGCGAGCAGCAGCAGGTCCCGGCTCTGCGCCTCGCCCAGCAGGACGCGGGCGCCGGCCGGCTCGGGGAGGTTGCGCGAGAGCTCGTTGACGTACTCCTCCATGTCCCGCTTCTCGCGCAGGCTGCCCAGCAGCTCGTGGAAGGAGTGGGCGAGCCGCCCGACCTCGTCGGTGCGGTCGGAGTCGATCCGCTGGTCGTAGTTCCCCTCCCGCGCCGCCTCGGCGGCGGCGGCGAGCTGGCGCACCGGGCGCAGCGCCCGCCGGGCGAGGGCGAAGGCGAGGAAAGGCGCGATCAGCACCGCCGCCAGGCCGGTGCCGAGCAGCACGTTCTGGATCTGCCGGTAGCTCCCCTGCGCCCGCTCCTGCGAGGCGAGGGCCACCGTGGCGCCCACCGCGCTGCCGTCGGCGTCGCGCAGCGGCGACTCGACGACCACCCAGGTCTCGCCGTTGAGCGGCAGCTCGGTGCGCGGCATCGCCTGGCCGGCCCGCATCGCCTTGCCCATCCGGTCGCCCGCCGAGAGCGCGGCGGCCAGGCTGCGGGCCATGGCCGGCGGCAGGGTGGTGGCGACGATGCGCGGCCCTTCCGGCGCCGCGGCGACGAAGGCGACGTCGGCGCCGCTGACGTCGCGCACCTCGCGCACCCCCTCGGCCTGATCGGTGATCTGGAAGCCGGTGATCAGGTAGCCGAACGAGGTGAAGTCCTTCTTCACCGGCACCGCCACCGCGTAGTAGAGCGCGGCTCCCTCGCGCCAGATGCCGCGGCTCTCCTGGTTGTCGGCGGTCAGCGCCGCCGCCACCAGCGGCCGCTTCGAGAGGTCCTCGCCGCTCGCCTGCGGGCGGTCGGTGCGGGCGACCACCCTCCCCTTGGGATCGAGAATGATCGCGAAGTCGAACTGCAGGTCGTTGCGCCGCTCGTTGAGCTGATCGAGGATCGAGCGGGTGTCCTGGGTGCTCGCGGCCTCGGAGAGGTAGGCGCTGAGATAGGGGTCGGCGGCGAAGAAGCGGGAGATCAGCAGGAGCTGCTCGTAGCGCTGCTCCTGGAAGGCCGCCTGCGCCGCCGCGCTGCCGCGCAGCGAGTCGATCACCGCCTTCTGGGCCACTCCGCGCAGCGCCAGCGTGGTGACGGCGACGGCTGTCCCCACCAGCAGGGCGATCAGCAGCGTGGTGACCAGGAAGATCCGGGTCTCCAGCGACTGCCCCTTGCGGCGCCCCCCGTCAGCGGTTTTCGTAGCGTTCACCCCGCGACCGGAAGTAGGACTTCCCCGTCTTGTCCAGATGGGAGGGGACGAGCGGCCGCACGATCTGCAGGCCGATCACCAGCGGACCCTTCTGCGGCAGGTCGACGTCCACCGAATACGGGTCCGCCTGCTCGTGCCAGACGACCAGCTTGCCCGGACCGCGCGGCAACCCCAGCAGGGTGAACTCGCCGTTGGCGCCCGGCGAGGTGGAGTGCGGCGTGTCGAGCACGAGGATATAGGCCACCATGTCGTGATGAACGTTACAGTAGACCCGAACCACTCCCGCGGCGTCGAACTTCTTCTCCTTCCCCGGCCCCTCCTGATAGAGCCCGAGGTCGAACTGGTTCGGCGCCGAGACCGAGAAGACGTTGTGCAGGATCGGGTCCTCGTTCGGGAAGCGCACCTTGCCGCCGCGCGGGATCACCAGGACGCGCGGCACCAGCTCCTTGTGCCGGGTGACCATCTCGAACGGCTTCTCGGGCACCTTGACCGCCTGCGGCGTCGCCGGCTCGAAGTAGATCACCGTCTGCCGCACGTCGCTCCCCCGCGCCGGCG
>DATBAW010000533.1:0-6451 GCA_036271335.1 Thermoanaerobaculia bacterium | reverse complement strand
AGGCCTACATGCGCCGCCAGACCTGCACGATCAACTGGGGAACCGAGCTGCCGCTGGCGCAGGGCGTGGAATTCACGGTCTGAGCCCTGCTCTGAAGCCGTCCGCCTGCGGTATTTCGCGTTCGGCCGGAGCCGGCTCGCCGGCAAATGGCTCCGATACACCGACAAACGAGACCATTTGACCGTGAGCCCGTCCCAGCAAGCCGTCAGATGGCTACTTTTGTCCGCAAGCTGGAGCCGGTGCGCGAGCAAGCGCCCGCTTTTGTCCGCATGTTGGCCTTAGGTTGCGGACAAAAGCTCCCGTTTGTCAGCAAGCAAGGGGCGGTATGCGGGCAAAAGGTCCCGACTCGCCGGCGTCCTCATACGGCGGGTGCAAAGCAAGGACCAAAAGGACTGCAAGGACCGTAAGGACGATGACAGGGGCTGCGAGGATCTGAAGACCGGTGCCGAATGCGGGTCTTTTTTGTTGTCCTTGCAGTCGTTGCAGTCCTTTTGGTCCTTGCTTTGGTTCTGCCGCGCAGGCTCCCAGGCCGCCGTCACCCTAGAAATGGTGGATTTGTAGGGGCGGCCCTACGTGGGCCGCCCTGGGAGGGGGACCAGTCCGGTCGGGAATCTCCCCCACCCAGGGCGGCCACATAGGGCCGCCCCTACGAAAAACGCATCACCTCTGTATTGACAGAGTACTAGGCCGCCTGCCTACACCCCGAAATACCGCGCATCCGGATGCTGGAACACCAGCGCCGAGACGCTCGCCTCGGGGTCCATCATGTCCCCTTCGGTGAGGTGGACGCCGACCTCCTCGGGGCGCAGGGCCTTGAACAGCTCGCGCTGGAAGGCGAGGTCGGGGCAGGCGGGGTAGCCGAAGCTGTAGCGCTTGCCGCGGTAGCGGGCGGCGAGCTTGTCCTCCAGTGGGAGGCCCTCCGGATCGGGGAACCCCCAATCCTTGCGGATGCAGGCGTGGACGTACTCGGCGGCGGACTCGGCGGTCTCCAGGGCCAGGGCGGCGAAGGCGTGGCTCTTCAGGTACTCGCCCTGGTGCTTCCAGGCCTCCACCCGCTCGCGGACGCCTTCCCCGGCGGTCGTCACGAAAAGCGCCACGTGGTCGCCGGGGAGGACGTAGTCGGCGAGGCTCAGGCCCCCCTCGCGGTTCTGGCGTGGGAAATCCCAGGCGGCCGCGATCCGGCCGGTCTCGGGACAGCGCAGGGTGATCCGGTTGCCGTCCGCCTCGGCCGGGAAGGAGCGCCAGACGGCCCGCGCCTTCATCGCGCCGCTCCGCGCGATCGCCTTCAGCTCGTCGACCACCGCCTCCAGCTTGGCGAGCTTGGGATCTCCCTCCTCGCGCAGCCGCTTGACCGACCCTTTCAGCCCCAGGTGCTTGCCGTAGATCATCTGTGGATTGAGGTACTCCCAGACTTTATCCAGATCGAGGTCGGCGACGTGGCGATCGAGATCGGCCGGCGGCGGCACGGGAAGATCGCGCCGCACTTCGGCGGCGGCGTTGCGGCCGGCTTCCACGACTTCCGTGGGCTCCACCGCCACGTCGGCGTTGTCGGAGGCGAGGAGGTCGGTGACCTCGCGCTCCAGATCGGGCTTCTGGCCGGGATCGAGCAGGCGCTCGACCAGCTTCAGGCCGTGCATGGCGTCCTTGGCGTAGGTGCAGAGGCCGGTGTAGGACTGCGCGATCTTGCGGTGGGTGAAACGGCGGGTCAGCGCGGCGCCCCCCACCAGCAGCGGCGTGTCGATCCCCACCGCCGCCAGGTCGCCGGCGGTCAGCACCATCTGCTGCGCGCTCTTGACCAGCAGACCGGAGAGGCCGATGACGTCCGGCTGGTGCTCGCGCACCGCCTGGATCAGCCGCTCGGAAGGGACCTTGATCCCCAGGTTCACCACCGTGAAGCCGTTGTTGGAGAGGATGATGTCCACCAGGTTCTTGCCGATGTCGTGGACGTCCCCCTTGACGGTCGCCAGCAGGACCTTGCCGCGCGAGGAGTCGCTGCCGTCGGTGGCCTTCTCCATGTGCGGCTCCAGCCAGGCGACCGCCGCCTTCATCACCTCGGCGCTCTGCAGCACCTCGGCGACGATCAGCTGGTTGTCGTTGAACAGGCGGCCCACCTCGGTCATGCCGGTCATCAGCGGACCGTTGATGATGTCGAGGGGCGCCGGCCAGCGAGGGTCGGCGAGCGCCACGGCGAGATCGTCCTCGAGACCGGTCTTGCTCCCCTCGACGACGGCGCGGGCGAGGCGCTCCTCCAGCGGCAGCTCGGCGCGGGGACGGGTGGCGATCGAGCTCTTGCCGCGGAAGTGGGCGGTGAAGGTCTCGACCGCCTTGTTGCCCGACTCGACGTCGCCGAGCGGCAGGAAGATCAGCGCCTCGGCCAGCTCGCGCTCCTCCGTCGGGATGTCGGCGTAGCGGGCCAGCTTCTCGGTGTTGACGATCGCCGCGTCGAGACCCGCCTTGGTGCAGTGGTAGAGGAAGACCGAATTGAGCACCTCGCGGCCGGCGGCGGGGAGGCCGAAGCTGACGTTCGAGACACCCAGGATCGTCTTGCAGTCCGGGAAGAGCTCCTTGATGGCCCGTACCCCCTCGATCGTCTGCGCCGCCGAGCCGAGGTAGTTGGAGTCGCCGGTGCCGCAGGGGAAGACCAGCGGATCCCACCAGATGTCCTCCGGCCGCACGCCCATCTCCTCGACCAGGATCTGGAAGCTCCGACGCGCCACCTCGACCTTGCGGTCGACGTCGACCGCCATCCCCTTCTCGTCGATCAGGCCGACGACCATGGCGGCGCCGAAGCGGCGGGCGAGCGGCACGACTTTTTGAAAGCGGGCGAGGCCGTCCTCCAGATTGATCGAGTTGAGGATCGACTTCCCCTGGCAGTAGGTGAGGGCGCGTTCCATGACGGTGGCATCGGTGGAATCGATCATCAACGGCGCCTTGACCAGCCGGACGAGGCGGTCGAGGAAGGCCTCGACGTCGCCGATCTCGTCGCGGTCGGGGTCCTGGAGGCAGACGTCGAGGATCTGGCCGCCGGCCTTCACCTGATCGCGGCCGACCTCGGCGGCCGCCTCGTGCCGCCCCGCCTGGATCAGCTGCTTGAACTTGCGGCTGCCGAGGACGTTGGTGCGCTCCCCCACCAGCACCGGCCGGTTCGACTCGGTCAGCTCGGCCGCTTCGAGGCCGGAGACCAGGGCGCGCCGGTGATCGGGGATCGCCCGCGGCCTCCGCCCGCGGACCAGCCGGGTCAGCGTCTCGATATGGGCGGAGCTGGTGCCGCAGCAGCCGCCGACCAGGTTGAGCCAGCCGGCGTCCAGGAAGCGGCCGAAGACGCGCTCGAAGACGTCCGGTCCCTCGGTGTAGCAGCCGTCCTCGTTGGGGAGGCCGGCGTTGGGGACGCAGGCGACGCGGGTGCGGCAGATCTCGGAGAGGGTGCGCACGTGGTCGGTCATCAGGTCGGGGCCGGTGGCGCAGTTGAGCCCGACGTAGAGGAGGTCGGCGTGGAGCAGCGAGACGGCGAGCGCCTCGGCGTCCTGGCCGCCGAGCATGGTGCCGGTGGCCTCGATGGTGGCGGAGACGGCGACCGGGATCTTCCAGCCCGCCTGCCCGAAGGCCTGCTCGATGCCGATCAGGCCGGCCTTGACGTTGCGGGTGTCCTGGGCGGTCTCCAGCAGCAGGTAGTCGGCGCCGCCGGCCATCAGGCCGAGGGCCTGGACGCGGAAGTTCTCGATCAAGCCCTCGAAGGTGATGCCACCGGTCACCGAGATCGCCTTGGTGGTCGGTCCCATGGAGCCGCAGACGAAACGGGGCTTCTCCGGCGTCGAATGGCGGGCGCAGGCGGCGCGGGCGATCGCGGCGGAGAGCCGGTTGAGCTCCCAGGCCTGGTCGGAGAGGCCGTACTCGCCGAGCACCAGCGGCGTGCCGCCGAAGGAGTCGGTCTCCACGATGTCGCAGCCCACCGCGAGATAGCCCTCGTGGACGCCGTCGACCACGTCGGGACGGGTGGCGCAGAGGTTCTCGTTGCACCCCTCCAGCTCGGGGCCGCCGAAGTCGTCGGCGGTGAGAGTGACCCCCTGGAGCGCGGTGCCGGTGGCGCCGTCGAGCACCAGGATGCGCGCGTCGAGGGCCGCCACCAGGAGCGCGGTGCGCGCCTCCACGTCGGCCGGCTTCGGGGGAAACGGTACTTCGTAGACCGGGTCGCTCACTCTCGCCTCCTCTTTCCAGATTCAAAACGAGTGGGCAACAAAAAACCCGCCTCGCAATGCATCACGAGACGGGCTTTCCGCTCCGGACACTTAATTGTCAGCCGTGAGGGCGACCGCATCCTCGTTCCCATCGGGAGCGAGAGGGCACCTTGGGTGTCCGTCCCAGGTTGCCGAGCCCGGCGCGAAGCCGGACCGCTCGTAATGCATCACGAGGATACCGGCAGCGGGCGGAGATGTCAAAAGAACCCTACTGACTGCTGAGGACGGTTCCCAGCAGGCGCTCGCTGCAGGACGAGCTATCGCCGTCCTGCTCGCGCATGACGACGATCCAGCGGCCGTTCGGAAGGCTGGCCGCGGCGGCGGCGATCCCCTTGGAGTTGACGTTGGCGGTCTGCTCGCCGACCACCACCGCCGCGCCCAGCGGAACTCCCTTGGCGTCGAGCTCCTGGGCGAACAGGGTGCTGCTGGTGGAACTGACGACGGAATCCTGGAAGAGGAGGAGATAGCCGCCGGCCGGCGAGGCCACCAGGTCGAGCAGGCCGGGGAGGAAGTCCATGCCGGGAGGAGTGGGAACGCGGGTGGGGCCGAACGCCTTCCCGCTCACCACCCCGCGCGTGTAGCTGCCGCTGGACCCGGTGCTCGAATAGACCATGGCTCCGACCGCGAAGTCGACGCCACTGTGCGCCGCGAGCACGAGGCCGCCGTTGGAGAAGCTGCCCAACTGGGCCGGCAAGGGGAGGTCGATCGGGTTCCCCACCGGCGCGCCGGCGGCGTTCAGGCGGCGGGCGACCAGGCCGTCGAACTGATCGCAGGTGGTATAGACGGCGACGAAGGTGTCGTTGGGCAGGCGGTCGGTCTTGAGGAACTGCGGGCTGAAGGCGGAGGCCCGGCGGGTGATCCGGCTTTCCGGACCGAGCGCCGCCCCCGTCGCGTCGATGCGTTGGGCCAGCAGCCCTTCGCTCTTGCAGCCGGCCGGGCCGAAGACGGGCGGCTCGAGGCGGAACTGCAGCGAGTCCCCGCCAGAGGCTGGGGCGAGCCGGAGGAAGCGGGAGGGCTTGAACCGGGCGGCCGGCGCCAGCGGCTGGCCTTCGAGGCCGAGCGACACCCGATAGCCGGTCAGCGGGTCGTCCGGATTCTCGCCGTCGTCCAGCGCGTTCAAGGCCACGTCGTAGCGTCCCGTCCAGGCGCCCACGAAGTCGAGGAAGAAGAGGCCGCCATGCAACGGCAGCAGCGTCCGCGGCGTGCCCGTGGGCACCAGGTTGCGGGCGAAGCGCTGGCCCTTCACCACGCCGTCCTCCGCGTCATCGGCCCAGACGACCTCGAACGCGCCCTGCGGGGTGGCGGTCACCTCCAGGTTGGCGACGAAGGAGCAGGAGGACGTTTCGGCGATCACCAGCGGGGAACCCACTGGGGTGAGCGCCGCCCGGACGGGCAGCGGCAGGAGTAGGATCAGGAGACTCAGGAACCTGGCTCGACGATTTCGCATGATTCCTTTTATTATACCCGTATACACTCTCTGCCTACGAAAATGAACAAAGTCTGGCTGGCGCTCCTCGCGGTCGTCGCTCTCGGATACTGGGTTCTGACCCGGCCTCACGCCGCGGGCACCGGCGATCCCATCGACTGGTCGACGGAGCCCGTTCAGGCCGAGACCGACCGTACCCCGTTCGAGGTCGGCGAGGGCAAGGACCGGCTCACCCTCGATCCCAAGGCGTCGTACGACATCTCCGCCGTGGTCGCGCACGACGAGCACTACCGCTTCGACGACGACGCGTTTCTGGTGCCGGTGGACCTGGTGATGACCTGGGGGAAGATGCCGGAGGAGCCCTACAAGTCGAAGGTCTCCTACGGCCAGATGGCACGCTACTACTTCTGGCGCACACCCTCGGCGGACCTCGACCTCCGATACATCAAATGCCACTCCGCGAACGAGCACATGATCCCGGCCGACGCCAACGTCCGCCGCGCGCTCCTCACGGTCGGTCGCGGCGACAAGGTGCGCATCCAGGGGCTGCTGGTCAACGCGCACCGCGACGACGGCTTCCACTGGGCGAGCTCGCTGACCCGCGAGGACGACGGGCCGGGAGCGTGCGAGCTGGTGTGGGTGGAATCGATCCAGATCGGGCGGGACGTGTATCGCTGAGGACTAGTGGCTCGTCACCATATCCTTGGGTGAGATCCCCTTGGGACCGCCGGCGTCCCGCCGGCTCTAACCCAACTTCCACGCTTTGCGCGGTAAAGTCTTGAAGATGCAG
>DATBAW010000532.1:0-2227 GCA_036271335.1 Thermoanaerobaculia bacterium | reverse complement strand
GGCTATGGTCGGATGAAAATCGATCGTCCACCCGAGCCGGCAATCCCGAGCCTGGAATTGCTCAAGCAGCTCAATATAGGGAACGCGGACAACCTTGTTCCACGCATCCTCGGCCCCCTGCAAGGCGAACAGCGGCGGCAGGGCGCAGCGGCTATCATTGCCAAGCTGGAGCGGAAAACGCTTAAAAAGCGGATGGAGATGGAGTGGGTGAAGCTCCTGCTGGAAGCTGAAGGCAAGCCTGCCGATCCTTTGACCTCCTGAGTACAGGATCGGTTTTCGACGAAGGCCGTCGGCGCGGCATTTCCTGATCTGGCCAGCTCAACCTCTTTTCTTTGATCGTTTCTGAAGGCAGCTCTCCGCTCCACCCACCCGTTTCGGGGCCTTCTCACGGAATGTGGCGACTGGAGCGGCAAACCCTTCGAAGAGACGTCCCGCGGTCCCCGTGGCCTGCACAGGTTGTCGTTCAGGACCTGGGACGTCTCTACCGCCTCCGATGAGAGGCTCTTGTTTGGCGAGAGATTCAGTTCCCCAACAACCCGCCCAGATCCGCCATCAACTCCGCGTAGATCTCGATCCCATCCCAGAGATTCTGCAGCCGCAGGTTCTCGTTGATGCCGTGCTGGTTGTTGTCGTGGTTGACCATGGGGACACCGATCATCGGGGCTTTGAGGCTGTCGGTGAAGAGGGACATGGGGACGCTGCCGCCGAGCATGGGGACCTGCACGACGGGCTCTCCCGTGGCGCGCTCGACGGCGGCGACGACGGCTCGCGAGACAGGCAGGCTCATGTCGGTGCGCGAGGCGGCGTAGTCGAGGTCCCATTGGAGGCGGGCGACTTTGGGATGCTTCCGCAGCGTCTCGCGATCGGGGGCGGCGGTGACGAGGGTCCAGCCCTTGGCGCGCAGGAAGGTCTCGACCTCGTCCTTCACCTTTTGCGGCGTCTGGTCCGGCACCAGGCGGAAGTCGATCGAGGCCTGGGCTTCGGTGGGAATGGCGTTCGCGGCTCCCTCCCCCACCTCGGCGGCGCGCAGGCCGCGGAGGTTCAGGGCGGGGTCCATCAAACGCTCCTGGAGACGGGCGCCGTTCCCCTCGGTGCGACCGAGGGCGAGCTCATCTTCCAATTTTGCCTCGACAGGAGGCATGGCGGCGACGGCGCGCTTTTCAGCGGCGGTCAGCGGCCGGACGTCGTCGTAGAAGCCGGTGATCAGGATCCGCCCCTCTTCGTCGCGCAGGCTCGCCAGGAGGTGGACCAGCGTCACGGCCGGGTTCGGCGCCCAGTTGCCGTAGTGGCCGCTGTGCAGAGGACGGAGTGGACCGTAGACGGTCAGCTCGAGGCCGGCCACGCCGCGGGCGCCGAAGAAGACCTGCATCTTGCGCGTCGGCAGCACCGGGCCGTCGCAGAGGAGCCAGGCGTCGGCGGCCAGCAGGGAGGCGTTCCGCTTCAGGATCTCCGGCAGATGCGTCGAGCCCTGCTCTTCCTCGCCTTCCAGGAAGAGCTTGACGTTGACGGAGGGCTGGCGTCCGCCGGCGCGCAGCGCGTCGAGCGCGGTCAGGATGGCGACGATGGGCGACTTGTCGTCGCTCGCCGAACGCGCGTAGATCCGCCATTCTGGATTGAGGGGACCGGTCGTAGAGGCGAGGTCGATCTCCTTGGCGTCCGGACCCAGCGGCCCCGAGCGGAGCACGGGCTTGAAGGGATCGGAGAGCCAACCCTTCTGATCGACCGGCTGGCCGTCGTAGTGGGCATAGAACATCAGCGTCCGCTTGGCCCCGGGCACGACCAGCTCGCCGTAGAGGGATGGCGGCGTGCCCTCCCCCGCCGACAGCCGGCGCACCTGGAAGCCGCGCCGTTCGAGCATCGAGGTCAGATGATCCGCGTTGCGCTCGACGTCCGCCACGCGGGTGGCGACGTTGGGGAGCGCCAGCAGGCCGGTGAGCTCGCCGAGGATCTCCCGCTCGTGAGCCTGACGGTAGGCGCGGACGGAATCGCGGACCTCCGCGGGTCCAGCGGCGTAGACGGACGCGGCCGCCAGCAGCAGGGCGCCACTGATCGCGATGGGCGCGATCGAGCTCTTGGAGATCATGACGAAGGGAAGCGGGAAATGGTCGGGGCGAGAGGATTTGAACCTCCGGCCTCACGGTCCCGAACCGTGCGCTCTACCAAGCTGAGCTACGCCCCGACGTACGCGGTCTAGTGAGGTCGATCACCCGGGATCAAACCGCGAGGA
>DATBAW010000531.1:0-7491 GCA_036271335.1 Thermoanaerobaculia bacterium | reverse complement strand
GCGGCGTCGGCACCGGAAATCACGTGGAAGTTGGTGACGATGTGCCCCTCGCGGTCCCAGACGAAGCCGGAGCCCGACCCCCGCGGCACCGCCGTCTCGTTGAGGTTGAAGACGTTCTCCTGCACCGCCAGCGAGGTGATGAACACCGCCGCCGGCGAGGCGTGCTGGAAGAGGGCGATCGTCGCCTTCTCCTGGTCCTGGAGCATCGGCTGCGGTTGGGGCTGGATCGCTCCGCGGCTGCCGTTCTGGGCCGGCGCGGGAGTTCCCTGGACGGTGGGGGCGGTGGCGCTAGCCACGCCGCGCGCGGCCGAGCGGGTACCGACCCAGTAGCCGCCGGCGGCGGTCAGCAGGGCGAGGAGCAGGACGGAGGCGTTGGAGCGTCGCATGGACGAAATCTTAGCAAGTGGCGCGCCGCCGGTCTCCTCGGCGCTGCCCGCGATATCCTCCGCCCGTGCCCGGCCACTTCAAGGACGACGTCCTCGACCATCTCGCCCGCCGCGCGAACGTCGCCCAGTTCGTCAGCTTCGGGCCGGACCTCGTCCAGCGCCACGCCTGGATCCGCGGCCTCCCCGCCGGCCATCTCTTCGCCTCGCTCGCCGAGGGGATCGCGGCGATCCTCACCGCCGCGCCGGAGTCCGCGGTCAACGTCCGCAGCTTCGAGCCGGAGAGCCCGAAGAGCCGCGCCTTCCTCTACGGCGAGACCGACGCCGGCAGGATCGCGGGCGAGCTGCGCCGGATGGCCTCGGAAGGCCTCTACACCATCGTCAACGAGACCGTGGACGTCCACGACGGCGGCGTCTCCGGCGTCGCTTTTGGAGACACGCTGGAATTCGCTCCGGGGGATTCCCCGCGCTGCGTCGAGAAGCCGGACGCCGCCGGCTTCCCCCGCGACCTGGGGCTGCGCCTGCTGGAGACGGTCTACGGCTTCCGGCCGGCGCTGCTGGCGAAGACGGAGCTGCGCGTCGAGTTCAGCCTCCATCCGCTGCGCCGGGGGTTCCGCGCCGAGCACACCATCCTCTGGGAGAGCGAGGAGCCCGGACCTCCCCCCTCGGCGCCGCGGATCTCCTGGCCCAACCGCTTCAGCCGCCACCTGGGGGACAAGGCCTTCGGCCTGCTGATGGCGGACGCCCTCGGCCTGCCGGTCCCCTGCACCCGCGTGATCCCGCGCGCTCTCGCCCCCTTCTCCTTCGGCACCCCCACGGGCGCCGAGACCTGGCTCCGCACCTGCCCTCGCGAGCAGGTACCCGGCCGTTTCACCACCCGCCACGGCTGGACCGATCCCTACCGCCTGCTCCAGGACGAAGACCCCGGCGGCGACCTCATCGCCTCCGTCCTCGCCCAGGACGGCGTGGACGCGCGCTACTCCGGCGCCCTGGTGACCGGCGCGGACGGCGAGCCGCTGATCGAAGGGGTGGCCGGAGCCGGGGACCAGTTCATGCTCGGCCGCCAGGCGCCGGAGGATCTCCCCCCCGAGATCGCCGGCTCTCTGCGCGACCTCTACCGCCGCGCCACCGGCCGGCTCGGGCCGGTCCGCTTCGAATGGGCCCACGACGGCGCCCGGCCCTGGATCCTCCAGCTCCACCGCGGCGCCTCGCCGGGCTCCGGTCGCGTGATCTTCCCCGGCGAGCCCGCGCGCTTCCATTCCCTGGAGACCGCCGAGGGGATCGACGCCCTCCGCGCCCTGATCGCCGAGATCGAAGGGACGGGGGAGGGGGTGATCCTGGTGGGACACGTGGGGGTGACCAGCCATTTCGGCGACCTGCTGCGGCGGGCGCGGGTGCCGTCGCGGATCGAGGCGCCGGGGTAGGAATCCTCTCGACGCAGGTGCTGTTCCCTGGGACCGCCGGCGTCCTCGCCGGCTCTAACTCCGTTTTTTAGTTTGTTTGGGTTAGAGCCGGCGGGACGCCGGCGGTGCCAGGAGGATTCGCCCTCCGGGGCACCTCTCCTTCCCCTGGTATCCTTTCTCCGTGTCGCCCCAGCAGCTCAGCCTCTTCGACGTCCTTGCCGCGCCCCCCCGGGCGACCGGCCGCATTCTGATCGCGGCGGGGGCCCTGGCGGCCGAGGCGCTGCTGCTGGAGCGGCTCGACGGGCTGCTCGCCGAGGTCCGGCGGGACCCTGCGTTGCTCCGGACGCCGGTGCGGATCGTCGTCCCCTCGCGCAGCCTGCGGCTCCACGTGGCGGCGGCGCTGGTGCGGCGGCGGGGGCGGTCGGTGGCGGGGGTGTCGGTACAGACGCTGTTCGGCCTCGCCTCCGAGATCCTGGAACGGGCGGGGGAGACGGCGCCTCGCGGCGGCGGCCTGCTCGACGTCTTCGCCCAGCGGGCCGCCCGCGCCGAGCCCTCGCTCCGGCGCGGGCTGGAGGACCTGGCGGACGGTTTCGCGGCGGTGACCGGCACGGTTCGCGACCTTCTCGACGCCGGCCTGGAACCGGTCCATGCCGAGGCCGCCGAAGAGGCGCTGGCGAGCGACGGGCCGTTCGTGGCCAGCCCCGCCGACGTCGCCCGCGCCCGGGCCCTGGTGCGCTCCGCCGCCGGCGCCGAGGGGGCGATGCGGGCGATGGGGCTCGGGCGCGCCTCGACCCTCCTGCGGCGCGCCGCCGAGCTCGTCGACGCCGGCGACGAGGAGGTCCTGCCGGCCCGCGCGCTGCTGATCCACGGCTTCGCCGACGCCACCGGCGTCGCCACCGACCTGATCGAGGCCCTCCTGCGCAAGCGCGGCGCCGTGCTGATCCTGGACCACCCGCCGAAGCCCGAACGGGAGGGCGGCGTCGAGCGCGAGTTCACCGCCCGTTTCGCCGAGCGCCTCGGCCACTCGTCCGACGTCGAGACGGCGCCTCCCCCGTCCGACGCCGGACCGGACCTCGCGGCGAGGGAGGCGGTGGGGGCTGACGCCGAGTCTCGCGAGGTCGCCTCCCGGATCCGTGCCCTGATCGACGTCGGCGAGCGGCCGGAAGGGATCGGCGTGGTGTCGCGCGACCTCGATCCCTACCGGTTCGCCCTGCGCCGCCACTTCGACCGCCTCGGCATCCCCTTCTCCGGGGTGGGGGAGCGCGGCGGGCTGGAGCCGGCCGGCCGCCGCGCCCGTGCCCTTCTGGAGCTGCTGCGCGACGGCGAGACGGTGCCCTCCGACCGCTGGCTCGACGCCCTGGCCGGCCTGCCCGAGGAGCGCCATTCTCCCGCCCTCCCGGAGGGGCGCGGCAACGGCTGGGTCGATCTCCGCCTCGCCCTGGCGGCGCTGGGCGCCGGCCGCCTGCGCGACGCCACCGAGCTGCGCCTGGAGGAGGTGCTGCGGAAGGGCTCCTACGCCCTGCCGATCCGCCAGGGGCTGCAGAAGGTCGGCGAGGAGGACGAGACCTCGGAAGAGCTGGAGGAGGGGGCGCGGAGCAACGAGGCGCACGCCCGCAAGCGCAAGATCCAGGGCGCCCTGATCCGCGCCGCCGTGCGCGCCGCCAAGCGCACCCGCGAGCGGCTCGCCGCCTGGCCCGACGAGGCGCCCGCCGCCGAGCACCTCGCCCGCCTGCGTTCGCTGCTCACCGCCGACCTCGGCTGGGACCTCGACGCCGAGGAGTCCCGGGCCGTGCGCGGCGCCCTGGAGGAATTCGAGCGCGAGGTGCCGGCCCGCTTCCGGCTGGAGCGCGACGAGATGCGCCTGCTCGTCGAGGCGCTGCTGGCGGCGGCAGGGGGTTCGGCCGTCGGCGGCCAGGGGGGCGGCGTCCAGGTGCTGTCGGTGACCGAGGCCCGCGCGCGCACCTTCGACCACCTCTTCCTGATCGGTCTCAACCGCGACGTCTTCCCGCGCGGCATCCGCGAGGACCCCCTGCTGCCGGACGACCTCCGTCGCATCCTCCAGCGGGTGCTCCCCGACGTGCCGATCAAGCGCGCCGGCTTCGACGAGGAGCGCTATCTCTTCGCCCAGCTCCTCTCGGCCGCCCCCGCCGTCACCCTCTCCTGGCAGACCGCGGACGACGACGGCAAGCCGCTCCCGGCCTCGCCGCTGGTCGAGCGGCTGCGCGAGCGGCTGGAGGTGGAGAAAGCACCGCCGCTCTGGAGCCTCCCCAAGTCCGGCCCCCTGCCCGGACCCCGCACCGCCGCCGAGCACGCCGTGATGGCCGGCCTCCACGCGCCCCGCCGCTGGTGGGGACGGGTGATGAGGATGGCGCTTCAGGAGTCGCGGGCCGAGCTGGCGGACGCGCGGGCGCGGCAGGGTGGGGACCGGGCGCAGCAGGCTGCACCCCTGCAGATCTTCGATCTTTCCCCGGAGCGGCTGGCCACCGGGCGCCTCGCCGTGCTGGAGGAGATGGACCCCGATCTCCGCCTGCCCGACGGCCGCACCACCCGTGCCCGGCTCGGCCCCTACTTCGGTTTCATCGGCAGGATCCCCAGCGGCGGCGAGGGGGAGCCCCGCCTGCGCGACCTCTACGTCACCCAGCTCGAGAACCTCGCGGCCTGCCCCTGGCAGCTCTTCCTCCTGCGGTTGCTGCGGATCGAGCCCACCCCCGATCCCCTCGGCGCGCTCCCCGGCGTCAACCCCCTGCTGCTCGGCAACGTCGTCCATGGCGCGCTCGACAAGATCGCCCGTCCGCCCGGGCGCGAGGGGACGCGTGGCGGACTCCGCCGGCTCGATCCGCTCGCCGTCGCCTGGCCGGAGGACCGCGAGGTCGAACAGCTCCTCTTCGAGGAGGCCAACCGGCTGCTCGGCGAGGAGGGGATCTTCCTCCCCGGCCTCGGCCGCGCCCTGGCCGAGCTGGCCCGGCCGATGCTGGAGACGGCGCGGGACCTGGACTGGGGCGGCGGCGCCGTGCCCGTGCTGGCGACCGAGTTCGAGGGCGAGCTCGACGTCGGCGACGCCGCGGGCCCCCTCCGCCAAGTCCTGTTCAAGGCCGACCGCGTGGACCGGGACGCCGGGGGCCTCGTGATCTGGACCGACTACAAGACCGGCCGGCCGATCTCCGAGGCGCGCCGGCCGGAGGTGCGCCGCAGCCACTTCCTGGCCCGGGTGCGCAAGGGGAGCCACCTCCAGGCCGTCGCCTACCTGCTGGGATCGGAGGGCGAATCGAGGGGGCGCTATCTCTATCTGCGCCCCGGCATCCCCGACAGCGGCCGCGAGCTGGCGGTGACCAACGCCGACCGGGAGTTCACCGAGGCCTTCGTGGAGGCCTCGGAGGCGGTGCTCGCCGCCTGGGAGGCCGGCAGCTTCTTTCCTCGCCTGGTCGAGCTCGACGGCCGCAAGGAGCCCGGGCGCTGCGGCTTCTGCGCGGTGTCCGAGGCCTGTCTGCGCTACGACTCCGGCGCCCGCCAGCGCCTCTTCGAATGGACGGAGCGGAGCCTCGCCGTGCCGGCGCCGGAGGAGCAGGCGCTGCTGCGGGTGTGGCGGCTGGGAGCGAAGGCGGCGGAAGACCCCCGCCCGGACCCTCACCCCCTGGCCCCCTCTCCCTTCTCCTCCCGTCTCCCCGCGCAGGGAGAGGGGGAGAAATCGGACGGGGTCAGAGAGCGCGAGGGGAACGTCGTCGATTTTTCTCCCCTCTCCCGGGGAGGGAGGCCGCGCGGGGGCGGGAGAGGGGCCGGGGGTGAGGGTCCGGGTGGGGGGGGCTCCGCATGAAGGAAGCCTTCGACCCCCGCGCCGATCTCCGTTCGGAAGATCGCGCCGCCCGCCACGCCGCGCAGACCCGTTTCGACGTCCCGCTGGTGCTCCAGGCCGGCGCGGGGACGGGGAAGACCACGACGCTGATCGGCCGCCTGCTCGCCTGGACGCTGGGGGAGGGGTGGGAGCGCGCCGCGCGGCGGCTCGCCGAGCGGTCCACCGGGAAGCCGCGCGACGAGGGACCGGACCGCGTCGCCGCCGAGGCGCTGGGACGGGTGGTGGCCATCACCTTCACCGAGGCGGCGGCGGCGGAGATGGCGGGACGGGCCGCGCGCGAGCTGGCCTCGCTCGCCGCCGGCCATCCGGCGCCGGACTGGCTCGAGGTCTCGCTCCTGCCGCCCGATCCCGAACGCTCCCGGCGGGCGCGGGCGCTCCTCGGCACGCTCGACCATCTCGCCGTGCGCACCATCCACGCCTTCTGCCGCGGCCTGCTCGCCGACCACCCCATGGAGGCGCGCATCCATCCGGATCTGGTGATCGACGCCGACGGCCATCTCGTCGACGAGGCCGTCCGCGAGGCCGTCGAGGACGCCCTCCGCGACGGCTACGGCGATCCCGGCAATCCCCACTTGGTGACGCTCGCCATCCGCGGCTTCGGCCCGCCGGAGATCGTCGAGGCGCTGACCGCCTTCCTCCAGGCCGGGCTCCCCGCCACCGTCCTCAACGAGGACCCCTACCGTCCCGAGGCGCTGGCCGGCTTCCGCCATCGGCTGATCGCCGCCTGTGAAGGGGTCCACGGTCTGATCGCCCCCCGCCTGCGCAAGGGAGCGCGGGCGCCCAACGCCACGAAGATCGCCGACGCCCTGGGGGTCCTGCTCGACCGGCTGGGAGACGCCCGCGCGCCGCTCACCGCTTTGAAGACCTGGTTCACCGACCTCCTGCCGGAGAATCTCGTCGATCACCTCAAGAACTGGCGGCGGTCGTCTCTCGGCGCAACCGAGGCCACTCTCTTCGGCGAGGCCGCGGGCGAGCTGAAGCTCGCCGCCGCCGCCCTCGTCCAGCTCCACGGACAGCTCGCGGACTTCGATCCCGAGCTGATGGAGCACGGCCGCCGCGCTCTCATCCCCCTGCTCGGCCGGATCGAGCGCCAGCTCCGCTCGCATGGCATCGCCACCTTCGACTTTCTGCTCGCGGGCGCCGAGGCGCTCCTCGCGGATCAGCCGGAGGTGCGCCGGCAGGTGCGGCGGCGGATCGACCAGCTCCTCGTCGACGAGTTCCAGGACACCGACCGCATCCAGTGCGACCTCCTGCGCTGGATCGCCCTCGACGGGCCGGTGGCAGAGCGCCCCGGGCTCTTCCTGGTGGGCGATCCCAAGCAGTCGATCTATGGCTGGCGCAACGCCGACCTGCGGGCCTACGACGGCTTCGTGGCGCTGGTGCGGGAGGCCGGCGGCGAGGTGATGTCGCTCGCCCTCAACTTCCGCTCCGCGCCGGTGATCCTGGAGGAGGTCGCCCGCGTGATCGGGCCGGTGATGGCGGCTCGCGAGGGGGTCCAGCCCCCCTTCGAGCCCCTGCTCGCCTGCGACCGCCGGCTGGACGATCCCGGCTTTCTCCGCGACGGCGGCCCGACCGGGCCCGCGGCCGGCTGGGCGCCCGTCGAGCACTGGGTCTCCTGGAAGCATCAGGAGGAGCCCTGGACGACTCCGATCATCGAGGCCACCGAGATCGAGGCGGCCGCCCTCGCCGACGACGTCCGCGCCCTCCACGAGCGGCACCGCGTGGCCTGGAGCGAGATCGCCGTGCTGCTGCGCGGCATCGGCGACCTCGACCTCTACCTGGAGGCCTTCCGCCGCGCCCGCGTCCCCTTCGCGGTCGGCCGCGACAAGCAGTACTACCGTCGCCGCGAGGTCAT
>DATBAW010000530.1:0-28203 GCA_036271335.1 Thermoanaerobaculia bacterium | reverse complement strand
ACTCGCCCGGTTGGGCCGACGGTCCTCCCGCCCAGGCCGGCGACTCGCCCTGCTGGACCGGTCGTCCGTCTGCCCTGGCGGACGAGCCGCCGCTGCGGGCCGACCGGCGGCCGGCCCGGGCCGAACAACTTTTTGTCGGGGCGAAGGGTGGAAAAAGGCGCCTATCTCTGCTCGAGCACGCGGCCGAGGCGCCCGGAGGTCAGGCGCTTCAGGCTGCAACACCGGCGGGCGCCGGCGGCCGTCCAGGATCTCTACCCGCGTGGCGCTCAACTCACCCGGCGTGGCCGGCAGGTGCGCGGGCAGGTCAAAGTCGACGTCTCAGCGCCGCAAGCTCCTGCTGTGTCCCGCTGGCCTCCCCCTCTGCATAGCCGACGGCTCGCACGATCGAGAGCCTGTCGAGCGTTTTCTTGACATCCTCGACCTTGGCGTCCGCCTGGACTTTTTCTTTTTTCGCTGAGTCCGCCGCCCACTCGGCGGTGTCGGCGCGCTTTTCCGCCGGGACACGCCCAAAGTAGTAACCGGTGACTGTGCCGGCCAGAGACAGGATGATTGCGATAATGTATTTTTGATCGTCCGTGATCTTTCCGGCCTGGACGAAGGCGATCCAGAGCATCGTGATCAGAGACGCCACGATCGCCAGCGCGATAACCGCGGTGATGATCTCCTTGAAGGAGAAATCCGACAACATACCCGGCGGCTTCGGCTGCGGTGGGTTGGGCGGGTTTTCCTCGGGCATCGAAAATCCTCCTCGGTTCGGTTCCCTGTCTGAGCGGGTGTCTGAAGAGTATCAGCAGGTCTCGCCCCCACTGTAGAGATTCCCCGTGCGGCGAGGGCTCACGGGGCGTCTCCACAGTGGGGAGCGGGACCTGTCGCTACTTTTCAGACACCCGCTTAGAGCAGCCGCGCCACCCAGAGGCCCACGAAGTAGCCCACCGCGGCGACCCCCACGCCGACCACGAACATGTCCAGGCCGGAGCGGAAGACGCCGCGGCCGGTGAACACCGAGCGCGCCGCGCCCACCAGGAAGTGGGAGAGCATGGCGAGGGCGAAGGAGAGGGCGATCGCCGCCGGGCCGTGCAGGAAGAAGAAGGGGAGCACGGGGATCAGGGCGCCGAGGGCGGTGGCGAGGCCGGTGGTCCACCCCTCGCGCAGCGGCGAGCTCTCCTGGCCGCCGATCTTCAGCTCCTCGCGCACCTGTTCCTCGAGCATGCGGGCGGGATCCGCCATCACCTCGGTCGCGAGGTCGTGGGCGGCCGCCTTGTGCATCCCCTTGAGCTCGTAGATCAGCGCCAGCTCGTCGCGCTCCACCTCCGGCATCAGCTCGATCTCGGCGCGCTCCATGGCGATTTCGTGGGTGTAGACCTCCTGCTCGCTCTTGGCGGCGAGGAAGCCGCTCGCTCCCATCGACAGCGCGTCGGCGATCAGGCCGGCGACCCCGGCGACCACCACCGCCTTGTACTGGGTGGTGGCGGTGGCGCCGATCACCCCGGCCACCAGCCCGAAGTTGGCGGTCAGGCCGTCGTTGAAGCCGTAGACCACGTTGCGCAGGAAGCCCCCGGCCTCGATCCGGTGCCAGGGCTCGGTTCCGCGGCCGCTGATGTCGCCGAGGGTGGTGGCATGCTCGGCCGACTCGCGCGCCAGCAGCAGCGCCTCGGCCTGGCCCGCCGTCCCCGCCGGCGTGGCCTTGTGCATCTGGAGATAGGCGCGCACCTCGCGCCCCTCCTCGGCGAGCAGCAGCGGCAGGAGCGCCCGAGGTCCGAGGGTGCGGCCGACGAATGCCAGCGCGCGCGCCCGCCATCCCGGCCGGAAGGGCCCTGGCCGGCGCCCGTGCGCCGCCAGCAGATCCCCCCAGATCCTGGTGTGCCGCTCCTCGACCTGGGCGAGGCGCAGATAGAGATCGCGCTTCTTCGGATCCTGCTCGGCGGCGCCGAGAAGCTCGTACAGGTACGCCGCTTCCGCCTCGTCCTGCCAGTGGTGCGCAAAGGCGTCGAGATCGGGAAGAGTGAGCGCTGCGGACGGCGGTGCCGTGGAGGACGTCGGGTCCATTCTCGATCCTTGCGGGAAAGGCCCATAGTACTTCAGCCCTCGCCGGCGAGTTCACATACACTGGTTGAATGGGAGACACCCTGACCGACGGCGGCCGAGCGTTTCTCGCCGCCCGCGACTTCCTGATCGCCCATCGCGACGACTACGCCGCGGCCCGCGCCGGCTTCCGCTGGCCGCGCCTCGACCGCTTCAACTGGGCCCTCGATTTCTTCGACGTCCAGGCCCGCGGCAACGACCGTACGGCCCTCTGGATCGTCGGCGAGGACGGTGGCGAGACCCGCCTCAGCTTCGCGGCGATGGCCGAGCGCTCGAACCGCGTCGCCAATTTCCTGCGCGCCCGCGGTGTCCGCCGCGGCGACCGCGTGCTGGTCATGCTCCCCAACGTCGCCCCCCTCTGGGAGATCATGCTGGCGGTGATCAAGCTGGGCGCCGTGATCAGCCCGGCCACCACGCTGCTGTCGAGCGCCGATCTCCAGGACCGCATCGAACGGGGGGAGATGCGCCACGTCATCGCCGACGCTCCCTCGGCCGCCAAGCTCGCCGCGGTGCCCGGAGACTACACCCGCATCGTGGTCGATGGAGACGCCGCCGGCTGGCGCTCCTACGCCGAAGCCTGCGAAGCCTCCGTGGAGTTCGCGCCCGACGGCCCCACCCATGCGGACGACCCGTTCCTCCTCTACTTCACGTCCGGCACCACGGCCAAACCCAAGATGGTCCTGCATACCCAGCAGAGCTATCCGGTGGGCCATCTCTCGACGCTCTACTGGATCGGCCTGCGCGAGGGGGACGTGCACCTCAACATCAGCTCGCCCGGCTGGGCCAAGCACGCCTGGAGCTGCTTCTTCGCGCCCTGGAACGCGGGCGCGACCATCTTCATCCACCAGCTCCCGCGCTTCGACGGCGCCAAGACGCTCGCGGCGCTGGCGCGCCACGGCGTCACCACCCTCTGCGCGCCCCCCACGGTCTGGCGGCTGCTGATCCTCGAGGATCTGAAGTCCTATCCGGTGAAGCTCCGCGAGCTGGTGAGCGCCGGCGAGCCGCTCAACCCCGAGGTGATCGTCCAGGTGCGCGAGGCCTGGGGACTGACCGTGCGCGACGGCTATGGCCAGACCGAAACCACCTGCCAGATCGGCAATCCGCCCGGCGAGGAGGTGAAGGTGGGGGCCATGGGCAAGCCTCTGCCGGGCTACCAGATCGACCTCCTCGACGCCGAAGGCCATGCCGGCGACGAAGGGGAGATCTCCCTCCGTCTCGATCCGCACCCCCTCCCGCTGATGGCGGGCTATCTCGACAACCCCGAGGCGAGCGCCGACCTGCTGGGCGGCAGCCACTACCGCACCTCGGACGTTGCCAGGCGCGACGCCGACGGCACCTTCTGGTACGTCGGGCGGGCCGACGACGTCTTCAAGAGCTCGGACTACCGGATCAGCCCCTTCGAGCTGGAGAGCGCCCTGATCGAGCACGACAGCGTGGCCGAGGCGGCGGTGATCCCGAGCCCGGACCCGATCCGCTTGAGCGTCCCCAAGGCGTACGTGGTGCTCAAACCGGGCGTGGAGCCGTCGCCGGCCATGGCGCGCGAGCTGTTCAGGTTCTGCCGCCAACGCCTGGCCCCTTTTTCCCGTATCCGCCGCCTCGAATTCGCCGAGCTCCCCAAGACGATCTCCGGGAAGATCCGCCGTGTCCAGTTGCGGGCCCAGGAAAAGGAACGCCATGCCGCCGGCGTTCGCGGCGAGCACGAGCATTGGGAAGAGGATTTCGTGGACTTGAAGTGAGGACGCGCGGAATGCCCGGCGGCCGGCGAGCCGGCTGATAAGTGGCCGACCCTATGAGAATAGGGTTAGCGTATGACGCGAATCTCGACGGGAAGCCCTGCGTCGGACCAGATCCGGTCGGCGGTGACAGCGGGAAGGCTTAGCATCGCAGCCAGTGCCAGACAGGCCCGGTCACCGAGGGAGAGGCCGGCTTGGCGAGTGTTCGAACGTAGCCGCGCCGTCACCTCTGCAATCGCCGCGGTGAAGGGCAGGATCTGGAGCCCCAGCGCCTCGAGCTCCAGCCTGAGTCCCTCGATGTCCGATTCCCAATCGAGTGCCTTCTGCGCGACCTCGGACCAGTTCACGCTCGAGATTGCGGCAGTCTCCAGAAGTTCCTGCACGAGCTCTCCCCCAGGCTCTTCCTGCAGCATGGCGAGGAGGGCCGAAGCGTCCAGAACGCAACTCCGCTCTTCAGGCAGGAACGGCATGCGCTCAAATCTCCCGTTTCGACTCGGCCCGACGTTCAGCGATCAGTTCGTCGGCGAGGCTGATCCCGGTGGGAATATGCGCGAAGCGTCGGCGCAGCCGCTGGAGCACGGCCTCGCGCTTCACGAGAACCAAGCGCTGGTCGTCGACCATGGCGATGAGGACGTCACCAGGAGCGATGCCCAACTCGCGGCGGATCTCGGAAGGGATCACAAGGCGGCCCTGGGGTCCGACGGAAATCTTGGTCGAAGCGAGTAAGTCTCTCATCGTCAGAGTGTGCCACAGAATTTAGATTTGTGCCAGACCGTGCGGGAGAGTGGCATGGATCGACCCCGCAATACTGCTTTATTGGTTTCGTGCCACCGGCCAGGACGATCACCCCGGGATAGACTTGCGGCATGCTGCAACTCGAATCCGCCAACGTCCGGGTCGGCGCCGTAGCGGCGTCGAAGGAGGAGGCCATCCGGCAGGTGGCGGCGCTGCTGGTGCGGTCGCATTGCATCGATCCGGGCTATGCCGAGAGCATGCTGGCGCGGGAGCTGGTGGCCAACACCTATCTCGGCAAGGGGGTCGCCATCCCGCATGGCATGCCGAAGGACCGCGAGCTGATCCAGCGCACGGGGATCGCCGTGCTCCAGGTGCCCGGCGGCGTCCCCTGGCAGCCGGGGGATACGGCGCGCCTCATCGTGGGCATCGCGGCGCGGTCGGACGAGCATCTGGGCATCCTCAGCAACCTCACCGGCCTGCTCTATGACGACGAGATGGTCGAGCGCCTCTCGGTCACCGGCGACGCGGGAGAGGTGATCGCCGCGCTGAGCGCGCCGCGCGTGGATGCCGCGCCGTCCGAGGAGGGCGAGGTCCACGAGGGCGGACTGTCGGTCAACGCCCTCGTGGGCAGCTCGCACGGCCTGCACGCCCGGCCGGCCACCGCGTTCGTCGAAGCCGCCAAGGGGTTCGAGGCGGAGGTGATCGTGCGCCATGGCACCAGACGGGCCAACGGCAAGAGCCTGGCGGGGCTGCTGCGGCTCGGCGCCAAGGCGGGCGGCAGGGTGCGGATCGTGGCGCGGGGGCCCCAGGCCGAGGCGGCTCTGGCGGCGCTGAAGCGGCTGATCGAGGCGCCCGAGGCCGAGGAGATCGTCCTCGGCGGGCCCTCGCACGGCTGGTCGCCCCGCGCGGTCGGCGCCACGGTGCGGGGGCTGGCGGCGTCGCCGGGCCTGGCGATCGGGCCGCTCCGTCTGCTGCGACAGCGCAAGATCGTCGTCGAGCGCTGCGCCAAGGACCCGGCACGCGAGCGCGAGCGGCTGAGCGAGGCGATCTCCACCGCGCGCTCCGAGCTGCAGGACCTCTATCAGAACGTCAAGGAAAAATCAGGAAAGGCCGGCGCCGCCATCTTCCTCGCGCACGCCGAGTTCCTGGCCGATCCCGACCTGCTGGCGCGCTCCGAGCAGCGGATCGCCCGCGGCGAGACCGCCGGCTGGGCCTGGCGGGAGACGATCGACGCCGAGGCGGATTCGCTGGCCAAGCTGGACGATCCCCTGCTCGCCGGCCGCGCCACCGATCTGCGCGACGTCGGCACGCGCGTGCTGCGCCAGCTGGCTGGAGTGATCGAAGAGGCGCCGGACCTGCCCGCCGAGCCGATGATCCTGCTGGCGGAGGACCTGACGCCCTCGGATGCCGCGGCGCTCGATCCGGCGCGGGTGCTCGGCTTCTGCACCTCCGGCGGCGGCCCGACCTCGCACGCGGCGATCATCGCGCGGTCGCTGGGGATTCCGGCGGTGGTCGGCGTCGGTCCGGCGGCGATGAACCAGCCCGAGGGAGCGCCAGCGGTCCTCGACGGCGACCACGGCGTGCTCTACGTCGAGCCGAGCGACGAGGATCTGCTGGCCGCGCGCGAGGCGCAGGGCAAGCTGGCCGATCTGCGCGACGCCGAGTGCCGCACGCGCTACGAGCCGGCGGTCACCACCGACGGCGTGCGCATCGAGGTGGTCGCCAACACCGGCCTCGCGAAGGAGGCCGCGCAGGCGGTGGCGGCGGGGGGCGAGGGAGTTGGCCTGATGCGCAGCGAGTTCCTGTTTCTGGAGCGCGATTCGGCGCCTTCGGAGGAGGAACAATACGTCGCGTATCGCGAGGCGGCCGAGGTCCTGGCCGGTTTGCCTCTGATCGTTCGCACGCTCGACATCGGCGGTGACAAGGCTGTGCCCTACCTCGACCTGCCGGCCGAGAAGAACCCGTTTCTTGGCGTGCGCGGCATCCGCCTCTGCCTCGCCTACCCGGAGCTGTTCAAGACCCAGCTGCGGGCGATCTTCCGCGCCTCGGCGCACGGATCGATCAAGATCATGTATCCGATGATCTCCGGCGTTACCGAGCTGCGCGAGGCGCTGGCGATCACCGAGCAGGTGCGCCAGGAGCTCGGCGCGGCAAAAGTGGACATCGGCATCATGATCGAAGTGCCTTCGGCGGTGGTGATGGCGGCCGAGCTGGCGGATCTGGTCGATTTCTTTTCGATCGGCACCAACGACCTGACCCAGTACGTGCTGGCGATGGACCGCGGCCATCCGCAGCTGGCGCGGCAGGCCGACGGGCTCCATCCGGCGGTGCTGCGGATGATCGATCAGACGGTGCGGGCAGCCGCAGGAAAGAAAAAGTGGGTCGGCGTCTGCGGCGGTGTGGCGGGGGAGCCGCTGGGGGCGGTGATCCTGATCGGTCTCGGCGTCGTCGAGCTATCGGTCAGCATTCCCAGCCTCGCGGCGATCAAGGCGCGCGTCCGCGAGGTTTCCATGGCGGACGCCAGGAATCTCGCCCGGCGGGCGCTCGCCTGCGACAGCGCCGAAGCGGTGCGCGCTCTGGGGCAGGGATGAAAGAGCGCAGCGTTCTCACCGTCACGCTCAACCCGGCGATCGATCAGACTCTGAGCATCCCCGGGTTCGCCGCCGGCCGGGTCAACCGGGTGGCGGAGAGCCGGTCGAACGCCGGCGGCAAGGGGGTCAACGTCGCCTGTTTTCTCGCCGACCTCGACGTGCGCGTCATCGCGATGGGATTTCTGGGCGAGGAGAACCGATCCCTGTTCGAGAGGGCTTTCGAACGCCGGCACATCACCGATCGTTTCGTCACGCTGGATGGATTCACGCGGGTCGGCCTCAAGATCGTGGACGATTCCGGGCAGACGACGGACATCAATTTCCCGGGCCTTTCGCCGGAGAAGGAAGATCTCGCCGACCTCCTTGCGTCCATGGAGAGCCTCGTCGAGCCGGGCGGATGGTGCGTGCTCAGCGGCAGCGTTCCGGCCGGAGTGCCGGACGGCGTCTACGGCGAGATGATCGAGCGGATTCGTCGCCTCGGCGGGCGGGTCGTGCTGGACACCAGCGGCGCGCCGTTGCGAAAGGCCCTGGAAATCGCTCTGCCGGACATCCTGAAACCGAACGTCGAGGAGCTCGCCGAACTGGTCGGACGGCCGCTCGCGACCCCCGCCGACGTCCGCGGCGCCGCCGGGTCCCTGCTGGCGCGGGGAATCCCGCTGGTGGTGGTCTCGATGGGTGGCGCCGGCGCGCTCTTCCTCGACGGCGAGCAGGCCCTGCTGGCGCGTCCTCCCAAGGTCCCGGTGCACAGCACGGTCGGCGCCGGCGACGCGATGGTCGCCGGGATCGTCTACGCGAAGCTCCGCAACCTGCCGCTGCCGGACCTCGCCCGGTTCGCCACCGGGAGCGGCGCCTACGCGGTAACGCGCGTCGGCCTAGGGATCGACGACCAGGAAGCGCATCGCAAGCTGATCGAACGAGTGGAAATCGGATAATGGCGAAGAGATAATGGCGAAGAAAGAAATGCGAACGATATCGCTATGAAATTCTCTCAAATCACAGGAAATTGAGCTTGCCTGATGCGAATCGCCTACTACAGTCCCCTGCCCCCTCAAGCCTCCGGCATCGCCGACTACAGCGCCGAGCTGCTGCCGCATCTCGCGGAGCACTGCGAGATCGAGCTGATCGTCGACGAGGGGTTCCGTCCCGCGGGGGACCTCGCGGCGCGATTCCTGGTGCATGGCGTCAAGGCGCTGCCGGGGCTGCTGGCGCGGGGGCGTTTCGACACGGTGCTCTATCAGCTCGGCAACAACCGCGACTATCACGCGTCGATCTACCGGTCGCTGATCGATCATCCCGGTGTCGTGGTGCTCCACGAGTACGTGATCCATCATCTGGTGCGGGACCTGACGCTGTTCGCCGGCGATCCGCAGGCCTACGTCCGCGAGATGCGCTACGCCTACGGGAAGACGGGGGAGGCGATGGCGCGCCGATGCGTGGCGACGGGAGTGCCGCTCGATCCCTGGAGCTATCCACTGTTCGAACGGGCGGTGGATGCGAGCCTCGGCGTGGTCGTGCACAATCAGGTGACTCGCGACCGGGTGCTCGCCTCGCGACCGCTGACTCGCATCGCGACGGTTCCCCATCATCTGAGCCTGGAGGGAATTCAGGCCGTCTCTCCGGAGGAGGCGCGGCGGGCGCTCGGCATCGAGGCGGGGACGTTCGCGGTGGCAACGTTCGGATTTCTCACCGCCTCCAAGCGCCCCGGCGTGCTGTTGCGCGCCTTTGCCCGCCTGCGGCGGGAGGTGCCGGCGGCACGGTTGCTGATCGTGGGTGAGGTCTCGCCGCATTTCGACTTCGACCGCGTTTGTACCCCAGAGTTGCGCGCGGGGGTCACGATCACCGGCCGGCTGGAGATCGACCGTTTTCTCCTTTACATGCAGGCGTGCGATCTGGCCGTGAATCTGCGGCATCCGACGGCCGGCGAGACCTCGGGCACGGTGATCCGCCTGCTCGGTCTGGGCAAGCCGCTGATCGTCAACGAGACGGGTTCCTTCGCCGAGATTCCCGACGATTGCTGCGCCAAGGTGCCGCTCGACGATTCGGAAGAGGATCTGCTGGTGGCCTATCTCCGCGCGCTCGCGACGGACGAGCCACTGCGCCATCGCATGGGCGAAAACGCTCGACAACATATGGCCCGCCATCACAGTCTGGCCGACTCGGCGCGGAAATACGCGGACTTCCTGCGCGAGACGGTCGAAGGGGCCGCGCGCGCCTTCCGCGCCGCCCCTCCGCTCACGGCCTATCCGGAGGACGACCTGCTGAGCGATCTCGTCCGCGAGGTGAGCGCCGAGATGGTCGATCTCGGGGTGGAGGAGGCGGAGGACGAACTGCTGCGCGAGATCGCGGCGGCGATCGTCGAGGTGGATCTGGATCGCTGAAAGGGAGGAATCGAGACATGGATCTGCGATTGAAGGGCAAGCGTGCGTTGGTGACCGGCTCGACGGCGGGGATCGGGCTCGCCGCCGCCCAGGGTCTGGCGCGGGAAGGCGCGAAGGTGGTGGTCAACGGCCGGACGCAAGAACGCGTCGACCACGCGGTCGAGGAAATCCGGAAAACGGTAGCGGACGCCGAGGTGACGGGCGTGGCCGCGGATCTGGGGGACGCCGAGGGTTGCGCCCGGCTCTGGGACGCGATCCCGGAGGTCGACATTCTGGTGAACAACGTCGGGATCTTCGAGCCCAAATCGTTTCTCGAGATTCCGGACGCGGACTGGCTCCATTTTTTCGAGGTCAACGTGATGAGCGGCGTTCGCCTCTCCCGCCGCTATCTGCCCGGGATGCTGGCGCGGAACTGGGGGCGGATCGTCTTCGTGTCCAGCGAGTCGGCGGTGCAGATTCCCAAGGAGATGATTCACTACGGCACCACCAAGACGGCGCAACTGGCCGTGGCCCGGGGGATCGCCGAGACCCTCTCCGGCACGGGGGTGACCGCGAACTCGGTGCTCCCCGGACCGACCCGATCCGAGGGCGTGGCCACCTTCGTCGCCCAGATGGCCGAGCAGAGCGGCAAGGACTTCGCCACCATGGAACGCGAGTTCTTCGCCACCGCCCGGCCGAGCTCGCTGCTGCAGCGGTTCATCACCGTCGAGGAGGTGGCGAACCTGATCGTCTACGTGTGCAGTGAAGCCGCCTCGGCCACCAACGGCTCGGCCCTGCGGGTGGATGGCGGGGTGATCCGCTCGATCGTCTAGATTTCGGGTCGTGTCCAGGTTTGAAGCCTGCTCGCCTCCTTCGTGTGCGCTCCTTCGTCGCTGCCAGTCGGCTGCGCGGTTCAAACCAGGACACGTCTGGATTCCGCAGGGGTTTGGGAGCGGCTGGCGCTCGTGGTACGTTCCGGCGCCATGCGCCGGCTCCTGCGTCCTCTGATCGTCCTTCTCGTCCTGCTGCTGGCCGCCGGCTATCTCTTCTTCGAATACTGGCCGCGCGAGCGGGCGGGGGTGCCGGAGGGGTTGCCGGCGCGGCTGCTGGCGACGGGCCAGTATGGCGCCTGTCTCTGGATCCCCTATCCGCATCAGAACCTCGGGAAGCTGGAGAACTCGATCGGCGACGGCCCGGCCTATCTGGCGGCGGTGGCGCGGGTGGCGGATCTGCCGGCGCCGGTGATGCGTCCGTTCGGGCCGTTCACGGTGCCGCCGTCGAGCGAGATCCTGGCCTGCTCGGACCTCGACGGCGAGCGTTTTCTGCTGGTGGCGCGGGTCTACCCGATGCTCGCGGCGGTGGCGAGGCTCGCCGGTCTCGTCGCCGACAACCCCTGGCTGCGGGGGGGCGACATCAAGGAGGAGCGGGGAAAGCGCGACGAGGTCGAGGAGCGGGTCCTGCACGTCTCCTGGCGCGACGGCTACTGGACGGTCCGTTCAGGAGACGAACCGAAGCTCCCCGAGAAGGGCGCCGTCCCCGCGTTCCCTCCCGATCTCGGGATCTTCCATCTGGGGACGGACGTCTCCGATCTCCCCGCCGGGAGCTACGTCCTGGCGAGGAAGGGGGAGGATCTCGACGTCACGCTCGCGGGGGGCGCGCAGGCTCCCGAGCCGCCGGCGTTCGTTACCGCCGCGGACGCTCCCGCGCTGCTGGCGGTAGCCGGTCCGGCGTGGCCGGCCGACGCCGAAAAGCCGCTGCCGGCGGCGGCGATGGCGCTGTTCGACGTCAAGGGGGGGCTCCACCTCGGCCCGTTGGGGGACCTGCCGGGTCTCGCGGTGTTCAATCCGCCGGGAGGGAAGCGATGGGGGCTGCCGGCGGGCGGGCTCGCCGGCCTGCTGGCGCAGAACCTGCCGCACGGGAATGCCTCCGGATGGAGCATTGTTGCCCTCGACGACGCGAGCCTCGAGCGCTCCGAGGCCCTGGCGCCGGAGATCTCGGCGCTCGTGTCCCCCTCGGGAGAGGACGCGGATGCGGCGGCGAGTCGCGGGCAGATCGTGCTGGGCCTGTGGGTGCAGCCCAAGGCCGCGCTGGCGCGGGTGGCCCAGTTTCGCAAGGGGCTGCAGAAGTTCCCGCTAGCCGACCCGCGCCAGGTCGAGCGCTGGCGGGACTGGGAGACGCTGCTCTCGCCGCTCGCCGCCTGCGAGCGGGCCTCGATCGTGGGGACCCGCGCGCCTTCGACCTTCCTGCTGCGGCTGCACGGCTGCGCCTGACGGCGCCGGCCGGATCGGCGAATTGACAGCGGGAAGGGAACTCTATAGCCTTCGCGGTTGCCCCGGTTGGAGGTCGCTGGATGAAGATATGGCTGGATCAGGTTCGCGACGAACCGTTCAACTGGGAGGAGACGCAGCGCGTCTCGCCGGAAACCCTGGACCGCTACGAGCTGCTGGCTCTCGGCGACGTCACTTGGCGCGGCCAAGTGATCTACGCCGACCCGGGGTTCTTCCTGCGGGCCCGGCTTTCCTATGAGCAGACGCTGAGCTGCAACCGGTGTCTGAAGCCGATCGTCGAGCCCACCAGGGAGGACGTCGAGCTGATGATTCTGGTGGATCGCACGCCGGAAGCGGAGAGCGAGCACGCGTTGCACGAGCAGGACCTGGGTCAGCTGTACGTCACCGAGGAGATCCTCGAGACCGACCCGATCCTGATCGAGCAGCTCCAGCTCCACGTTCCCATGAAGCCGCTCTGCCGCCCCGATTGCAAGGGGCTCTGTCCGAAGTGCGGTGCCGACTTGAACGAGGGAGCCTGCGCCTGCGGGGACACCAAGGTGGACCCCCGCTGGTCGGCTCTCGCCGCGCTGATGGGCGGCGAAAAGAACACCAAGTGACGGAATCCCCGGCTGCCGGCCGGGACCTGAGACGTAAGGACCAGTAGATCTGAAGAGGCTCGACGACCATGCCGAATCCGAAACGACGCCATTCCAAAGCCCGCCGTGACAAGCGCCGCGCCCACGACGCGCTGGCGGTCCCCACGATGTCGACCTGCCCGAACTGCGGCGAGGTCAAGCTGCCGCACCGCGCCTGCCCGAGCTGTGGGCAGTACCGGGGACGGCAAGTGATCGAGGGCAAAGAGGCCCTCTAGGTCTTACAGGGTGCTGGAGTGCGCAGCTTGGCGGGCGCAGCATGCTGCGCCCCTACGCTTCGAATGAGGCCTTGTTCCAGGACCCTCGTGCTTTTGTAGGGGCGCAGCATGCTGCGCCCGCTGCCTATTCACTTCACCTCAGCCCGAAAGCATGCCGATCGCCGTTGACGCCATGGGTGGGGACTCTGCGCCGCAGAGCGCGGTGGAGGGCGCCTTCCGGGCCGCCCACGAGGACGGCTGCGCCGTCGTGCTCGTGGGGGACCGCGCGCGCGTGGAGGCCGAGCTGCGCCGGCTGGGCTCGTCCGCGGACGGGCGGATCGAGATCGTCCACGCCGAGGAGGTGGTCGGCATGGACGAGCCGGCGATCACGCCGATCCGCAAGAAGCGGCGCTCCTCGCTGCGCCTCTGCGCCGAGCTGGTCAAGGACGGGCGGGCGGCGGCGATGGTCACCGCCGGCAACACCGGCGCGGCGATGATCGCCGCCAAGATGGTCATCGGCACGGTGGCGGGCGTCGACCGTCCGGCGCTGGCGGCGGTCCTCCCCAACCGCCAGGGGCGCACGGTGCTCCTCGACGTCGGCGCCAACATCGACAGCAAGCCGGTCCATCTGCGCGAGTTCGCCGTCATGGGGCACTTCTACGCGCAGGAGGTGATCGGCACCCCGTCACCGCGGATCGGCCTGATGTCGATCGGGGAGGAGGAGGGGAAGGGGAGCGACCTCACCCGCGAGGTGTTCAAGGTGCTGATGACCACCGGGCTCAACTTCGTCGGCAACGTCGAGGGGGGAGATCTGTTCAACGGCACGGTGGACGTGATCGTCTGCGACGGCTTCGTGGGCAACGTGGTGCTGAAGAGCGCCGAGGCGCTCGCCGAGCTGATGCTGCGCATGCTGCGCGAGGAGATCGCCGGGAGCCCGCGCGGCAAGCTCGGCTACCAGCTCGCCAAGCCGGCCTTCGACCGTTTCCGCCGCCGCACCGACTACAGTGAATACGGCGCCGCGCCGCTGCTCGGCCTGAACGGCGGCTGCTTCATCGGCCACGGCCGTTCGAACGCGCGCGCCATCCAGAACGCCATCCGCCGGGCGAGCGAGTTCTCGAACGCCCGGCTCGACCGCAAGATCAGCGACAAGATCGCCGAGCTGCACCGCCAGGAGGAGCGCCTGCTGGGCAGCCGGGAGGGGGCGGAAGCCGGATGACTATTTCCACGGACAAGCTGATTACGAAGAAGCTCGCGTTCGTCTTTCCCGGCCAGGGCTCGCAGAAGGTGGGCATGGGCAAGGTCTGGGCCGACGCCTCGCCCGCGGCCCGCGCCACCTTCGAAGAGGCCGACGAGGCCCTCGGTTTCCCGCTCTCCCGGCTCTGCTGGGAGGGGCCGGAGGAGGAGCTGAACCTCACCGCCAACACCCAGCCGGCCCTGCTGGCCGCCGCCATCGCCGTCCATCGCGCCCTCGCGGAGATGGCGCCCGGCCTGGCGCCGCTGGCGTTGGCGGGGCACAGCCTGGGCGAGTACTCGGCGCTGGTGGCGGCCGGCTCCCTCGACTTCGCCGACGCCCTCCGCCTGGTGCGCCGGCGCGGCGAGCTGATGCAGGAGGCGGTGCCGGTGGGGAAGGGAGCGATGGCCGCGATCATCGGCATGGACGCCGGCACGATCGCCGCGATCGCCGCCGAGGCCACCCAGGGCGACGAGATCTGCGCGGTGGCCAACCTGAACGGCCCGGCACAGACGGTGGTCGCCGGCGACAAGGGGGCGATCGACCGCGCCGTCGCCCTGGCCCGCGAGCGCGGGGCGCGCAAGGCGACCCTGCTCCCCGTCTCCGCCCCCTTCCATTCGCCCTTGATGCGGCCGGCCCGCGAGGGGATGGCGCCGCTGCTGGCGGCGGCCACCTTCCGCGATCCGCGGCTGCCGGTGGTGACCAACGTCGACGCCGCGCCGGTGACCACCGGGGCCGCCGCCCGCGACGCCCTGATCCGGCAGATCGACAGCCCGGTGCGCTGGGTGGAGTCGATCCTCTGGATGGAAGACACGCTGGGCATCGAAGCGTTCGTGGAGGTGGGGCCGGGCAACATATTGTCGGGCATGAACCGGCGGATCGTCCGCGCGGCGCGGGCGACGGGGATCTCGGATCCCGATCATCTCCAGAAGCTGCTGGCCGAGGAGGAGGAGACCCACGGATGCTGAAGCTCGACGGCAGGACCGCGCTGGTGACCGGCGCGTCGCAGGGGATCGGCGAGGCGATCGCCAAGCTGCTCGCGCGGCAGGGCGCGCGCGTGGTGGTGGCGGCGCGCAACGAGGAGAAGCTGAAGGCGCTCGCCGCCTACATCGACGCCGGCGGCGGCTGCGCCCGGCCGCTGGCGCTCGACGTCGCGGCGCCGGAGACCTTCGCGGAGCGGCTGAAGAGCCTGCCGGAGGACTTCGCGACGATCGACATCCTGGTCAACAACGCCGGCATCACCGCCGACAACCTGCTCGCCCGCATGTCGCTCGACGACTGGGAGCGGGTGCTGCGGACCAACCTGACCGGCGCCTTCGCGCTCACCAAGGAGGTGGTGCGCGGGATGATGAAGCGGCGCTGGGGGCGGCTGATCAACGTCTCCTCGGTGGTGGGGATGATGGGCAACGCCGGCCAGGCGAACTACGCGGCCTCGAAGGCCGGCCTGATCGGCTTCACCAAGTCGCTCGCCCGCGAGCTCGGGAGCCGCAACATCACGGCCAACGTGGTGGCCCCCGGCTACATCGAGACGGCGATGACGGACGCCATGCCCGCCGCGGCCAAGGAGGAGCTGAACGGGGCGATCGCCCTGAAGCGCCTGGGCACCGTGGACGACATCGCCGCCGCCGTCCTCTTCCTTGCCAGCGCGGAGGCGGGATACATTACCGGCACCACCCTCAACGTTTCGGGGGGGTTGTATATCTAGGATCCTCGATGGACTCGGCGAGGACCTTTGTGTTAGAACCGCAGGTCGTGCGCGGGCGCGCCCCGGGCCGATCACGATTACGATCGACAAGGAGGGAACCAGCGATGGCAGTTGCAGATAAGGTCAAGAGCATCATCGTCGAGCAACTCGGGGTCGACGAGGACGAGGTCACTTTGGACGCCAGCTTCACCGAGGACCTGGGCGCTGATTCCCTGGACATCGTCGAGCTGGTGATGGCCTTCGAGGAGGAGTTCGGGATCGAGATTCCGGACGAGGAGGCCGAGAAGATCAGCAACGTTCGCGAGGCCGTGGACTACATCCAGAACAACGCCGGGGAACAGAACTAGGGTTCCTTCCGCCTCTACCGAGCTTCGACAAAGTCCAATCTTGAAGACAGAGCCGCGTCGCGTCGTCGTCACCGGGGTCGGCCTGGTGTCACCCCTGGGGGTCGGCACGGCCGTCAACTGGCGTGCCCTGCTCGCCGGGGAGAGCGGGATCGGCCCGATCACCCGCTTCGACACGACGGAGTACCCGTCGCGCATCGCCGGCGAGGTGAAGGGGTTCAACCCGCTCGACTACGTCGACAAGAAAGAGGTCAAGAAGAGCGACACCTTCATCCATTTCGCCCTCGCCGCCTCCAAATTCGCGCTGGAGGATTCGGGGCTCAAGATCGATGAGGGGAACGCCGATCGCGTCGGGGTCGTCATCGGCTCCGGGATCGGCGGTCTGCCGCTGATCGAGGCGACCCATAAGATCCTGCTGGAGAAGGGTCCCAGCCGGGTCTCGCCGTTCTTCATCCCGGGCCAGATCGTCAATCTGGCGGCGGGCCAGGTGTCGATCCACTACGGCGCCAAGGGGCCGAGCACCTCGCCGGCCACCGCCTGCACCACCGGTCTTCACGCCATCGGCGACGCCTTCCGCTTCATCCAGGCGGACGAGGCGGACGCCGTGATCGCCGGCGGCACGGAGGCGGTGATCACGCCGCTCGCCGTCGCCGGCTTCTGCGCCATGCGCGCCCTCTCCACCCGCAACGACGAGCCCGAAAAGGCCTCCCGCCCCTGGGACGCCCAGCGGGACGGCTTCGTGATGAGCGAGGGGTGCGGCATCGTCGTGCTCGAGGAGATGGAGGCGGCGAAGCGGCGGGGCGCTCCCATCTACGCCGAGGTGGTGGGCTACGGCATGAGCGCCGACGCCTACCACATCTCCGCTCCGCACCCGGAAGGGGACGGCGCAGTGCGGGTGATGCGGGTGGCTCTCCGCGACGCCGGCCTGCAACCCGAGCAGATCGGCTACATCAATGCCCACGGCACCTCGACCCAGCTCGGCGATCTCTCCGAGGTGCGGGCGATCAAGAAAGTCTTCGGCGACCACGCCTACAAGCTGGCGGTCTCCTCGACGAAGTCCTCCACCGGCCACCTGCTGGGAGCGGCCGGCGGTCTCGAGACCGGCATCCTGGCGCTCGCCGTCCGCGAGCAGATCCTGCCGCCGACCATCAACCTCGACGAGCCGGGCGAGGGGTGCGACCTCGACTTCGTCCCCAACCACCCCCGCAAGGTCGACCTCGAATACGCCGCCAGCAACTCCTTCGGCTTCGGCGGCACCAACGCTTCGATCATCCTGAAACGCTATTCCGGAACATAGATCCGGGGAGTGAGACGAGCCCACCGGGCCGGCGGTGCTATCCTGTGTCCCACGGGATCGGAGGAGCCTCGCCTCTTCTCTTTTACGTCCATGCGGAATAAGATCTCCCGAAGCAACGATTTCGAAAGGGACTACGCCATGGGTCAGCCTGCCGTCTCGGCGCTCGCGCCTCTGCCCTTTGAGCTCGTCTTCAGCGACGGAGAGCCTTTGGAGACCGGATGGCACGCCCTTCAACTTCCCTTCCTCTGGGAGCTGATCCACTTGGCCATGGTGGAACAGGGGCGCTCCGACTTCTTCGTGGGCGGCGACATGTTCGTCTACTACTCCATGGACCAGGCGCGGGACGTCGCCAGGGGGCGGCCCTATTTCCGGGGACCGGACATCTTTTGGGTGGATGGCGTCGAACCCGGGATGCGGAAAGGCTGGGTGTCCTGGGAGGAGGGAGGACGGCTGCCGGACGTCATCGTCGAGCTGCTCTCGCCCTCGACCGCGGAGATCGACCGCACCGAGAAGAGAGACCTCTATGCCCAGGTCTTCCGGACGTCGGAGTATTTCCTCTACGACCCGGAGACCCGGAAGCTGGAGGGTCTGTCGCTGCGAGGCCGGGCTTACCAGCCGATGGAACCCGACGATCGGGGGTGGTTCTGGAGCGAGCAGCTCGGCGCCTTCCTCGGCCCCTGGCATGGCTTCCGCCTGGGAGTGGAGGGAGACTGGCTGCGGCTGTTCCACGCCGACGGCACTCTGGTGCCGGCTACGGCAGAGAAGGCCGAGTCCGAGCGTCTGCGGGCCGATTCTGAGCGCCTGCGGGCCGAAGCTGCGGAAGCCGAGCTGGCCCGTCTACGGGCTCTTCTCCAGGGAAAGCCTTAGGGCCCGGTCACGGAACGGGCCGTACCTCCACCTCTCCCACCTCCACCCCCATCAGCTCGCGTTCGAAGAAGTCCGCCGCCCGCTGGTAGAAGTGACGGCTTTCCGCGGGGCGGAAGCCGTGCTTCTGGCCGGGGTAGAAGGCCTGCTCGAACTGCCGGCCGGCCTTGATGAAGGCGTCGCTCATCTGGATCGTGTTCTGGGGATGGACGTTGTCGTCCGCCAGGCCATGGACGATCAGCAGGTGGTCCTTGAGGTTTGCGGCGTAGGTGAGCGGGGCGGAGTCGCGGTACCCGTCGGGATTGTCCTGCGGGCGGTCGAGGTAGCGCTCGGTCCAGATCGAGTCGTAGAGCTTCCAGTCGGTCACCGGCGCGCCGGCGATGGCGGCCTTCCAGACGCCGGGGCGGTTGAGGATGCAGTAGAGCGTGTTCGAGCCGCCGCCGGACCACCCCCAGAGGCCGAGGCGCGAGGCGTCCACCCAGGGGAGGGTCTTCAGGTAGGCGACGCCGGCGAGCTGGCCGGCCAGGTTCACCGTGCCGAAGCGGCGGTAGTCGCGGTCCTCCCCCTGCTTGCCGAAGAAGAGGGACGACTGGTTGTCGACGGTGAGCACGGCGAACCCCCGCTGGGCCATCAGCTTGTGCCAGACCCCGCGCGCGCCCCAGTTGTTGTTCACTTCCTGCGAGCCGGGGCCGCCATAGTGATAGACGATCACCGGATAGCGACGGGTGGGATCGAAGCTCGCCGGCTTGAGCAGGCGCGCCGGCAGCTTCGAGCCGTCCGGACCGGGGATCGTCAGGAACTCCCATTTCGGCAGCGCGGTGGCGTCGAGCTTGGCGGGGAGGGAGGGGAGGGCGACCGTCTTGCCGCCGGCGAGGCGGAGCTCGGAGCGCGGCGGAGTGTTGGCGTCGCTCCAGGCGTGCACCCAGGAGCCGGTGCGCGGCGAGGCCAGCGCCTGGTGCCAGCCGGCCTCCGGCGTCAGCACCTCCCAGGCCGGCTCGGTGCCGTCGAGGCGGACGCGGGCGACCTTGCGGTCGATGGGGCCGAGGCCGGCGGTGGGGAAGGCGGTGACCAGGGCCCAGGTGCCGTCGTCCGCCACGGTGTCGAGAGCGGTGACCGCCCAGCCTTCCGGAGTCGCCGGGCGCACCAGCGCGCCGTCGCCGTCATAGAGGTAGAGGCGGCGCCAGCCGGAGCGCTCCGAGCCCCAGAGGAAGCGGCCGTCGGGGAGGAACCGGAAGTCGCGGCCGAGATTGATCCAGGTCCGCCAGTTCTCGCTCAGCACGGCGGAGCAGGCGCCGTCGCCAATCTGGCAGCGGAGGAGGTCGAGACGCTTCTGGTCGCGGGTGAGCCGCTGGATCGCCACCGCGTCCCCCCGCGGCGTCCATTCGAGACGGGCGAGGTAGGCGTTGGGATCGCCGGTCTGCATCCAGGTGGTGCGGCTGGTGCCGAGGTCGACGACGCCGATCTTCACCTGCGGGTTGGTGGTGCCGGCGTCGGGGTACTTCTGGAGGACGATCTCCGGGTAGAGCGGCGCGGCGTTCAGCAGCGAGTAGATGCCGACCGACCGCTCGTCGAAGTGGTAGTAGGCGATGTGGGTGCTGTCCGGGCTCCACCAGTAGGCGCGCGGCTCGCGACTCCAGATCTCCTCGCCGTAGACCCAGTCGTTGGTGCCGTTGAGCGTGGTGTTCTCGCGGCCGTCGTCGGTCAGCCGGATCTCCTCGGTGGTGGCGACGTCGAGGACGTAGAGGTCGAGGTCGCGCACGAACGCGATCTTCTTGCCGTCCGGGGAGAAGCGGGCGTCGCTCTCCTCGCTCTCGGTCTTGAGCAGCCGGCGGAGCTTGCCCGCCTTCGGCTTCCCGGCGTCGACGGGGAGCAAAAACAGATCGCCCTTGGCGACGATCAGCAGGGAATCCCCCTGCGGCGACCAGGAGAAGGCTTCGAGGTCGAGCGCCTTGCCCTCCTCGCCGAGATCGGTGAGCCGCGCCAGCATCTCGCTCTTGCCGCTGGCGGCGTCGAGCAGCCAGAGCGCCTTGCCGTCGGTCTCGTCCCAGAGATAGACCAGATGTTTGCCGTCGGGCGACCACGCCTGCTGCGCGGGCCGGCGGCCGAAGGCGTCCGCCGCCAGCGCGGTCTCGATGGCGAGACGGGGGGCCGGCGGCGCCGCGACGGCCGCGGCGGCTGCGGGTAGGGCGAGGAACGCGAGGAACGCGAGGCTGACGAGGCAACAGGCGATGTGCGGAAGACGCCGACGATTCATGCGATCTCCTCAGAAGGTTCGTAGGGGCGCAGCATGCTGCGCCCTCAACGCTGCGGCCTGCAAGGACGGGCGCAGCATGCTGCGCCCCTACGGCCAGGCCACCTGTTCGCAATGCGCCGCCGATCTTACCGTGCCGCGGCGGGTCTGCAACCTTTTCCATCTCCAGCCCGTAGTGCTCAACGTCGAGTCGGAAACGGAGGATACGGTCATGAAGCCACAGACGAGGATTCCCGCGTTGGCCCTGGGGCTGACGCTCGCGACGGCCCTGGGGGCCACGGCCGCGCTTTCGGCGGCGGAGCAGGTGCGCTCGTTCCAGCAGCCCTTCCCGGGCACCGGCGAGGTGCGGCTGGCCAATCTCGCCGGCCGGATCGAGCTGGTGAAGGGGACGGGGCCCGGGATGGTGGTCGACGCGACCATCCATGGCGACTTCGGCAGCGCCGCCGAGACGCAGCGGCAGATCCAGGCGCTCCGCTGGGTGAAGGGGCACGACAAGAAAGGGCGCGAGGAGTGGGAGCTCTCCTACCCGGTGGACAAGTACCGGTCCTACAGCTATCCCACCGGCAAGCAAGAGGATTCAGGTCTCCCCGCGTTCCTCGGCTTCCTCGGCGGCCTGGGCAACACCAGCACCACCTACCGCGGCGAGCGGGTGAAGATCTATCACCGCAAGGGCTCGGCGCCGACCCTCTACGTGGACCTGCGGATCGCCCTGCCGGCCGGTGCCAACCTGGCGATCCGGAACTCGGTGGGCAAGGTGAACGGCGGCGATCTCGAGGGGACGCTGTCGATCGACACCGGCAGCGGCGACGTCCAGCTCGCCTCGCAGTCCGGCCAGCTGGGGGTCGACACCGGCTCGGGTGACGTCGTCGTCGGCGCCGTCCGCGGCGAGACCACGATCTCCACCGGCTCAGGCGACGTGGTGGTGCGGCACTTCGTGGGCAACGGCACGATCGACACCGGCTCCGGGAACGTGACGGTGCAGAAGGTCTCGGCCGGCAAGCTCACTCTCGACACCGGCTCCGGCGACGTCACCCTCCAGGACGGCGAGGCCGGCCGGGTGGTCGCCAAGACCGGCTCGGGCGGGGTCAAGGTGCTGTCGGTCGAGCTCGAGGACCTGACCGCCGAGACCGGCTCGGGGGACGTCACCGTGCTGAGCTCGCTGGCCCACACCCGCCGGCTGAGCGCCGAGACGGGGAGCGGCGACGTCGACATCAAGGCCGGCGCGAACGCCTCGTTCAACGTCGTCTCCGACCAGGGGAGCGGCGACCTCAACGTCCGCTACGCCGACGCCGTCCTTCGCAAGTCGGGGCGCAAGGTCGTCGGCGCCAAACGGGGGAGCGGCCAGACCGAGATCCACGTCGAGACGGGGAGCGGCGACTGCACGATCCGGCCGCAGGGGTAGAAAAAGCGGAGTTAGAACCCTCACCCCTGCCCCTCTCCCAGCCCTCCACCCACCCCTGCCGGGGAGAGGGGAAAAACAGAAAGAAAAAAGCGCGCGGTTTTCTGCTTTTCTCCCTCCTCTCCCCGGCAGGGCGGGCGGAGGGCTGGGAGAGGAGGGCCGGGGAGGTGAGGGCCTCTACCTCCGCTTTTCTACATCTTCCCGTAGTTCGGACCGTCCCCGCCCTCCGGAGGCACCCAGGTGATGATCTGGTACGGGTCCATGATGTCGCAGGTCTTGCAGTGGACGCAGTTGCTGGCGTTGATCTGCAGCCGGCGGCCGGTGGGGGCGGCGGGATCGGCGACCATCTCGTAGACGGCGGCGGGGCAGAAGCGCTGGCAGGGGTTGCCGTACTCCTTCGTGCAGCGGTCGACGCAGATGCTGGTGTCGTGCACCAGCAGGTGGACCGGCTGGTCCTCGTCGTGGGCGGTGCCGGAGTTGTAGACGTCGGCGAGACGGTCGAAGGTGAGCTTGCCGTCGGGCGGCACCGGCGCCGGGGCTTTCAGCCGCCTGCCGGCCTCGGTGTCGAGCGGGATCATCCGCTCGTGGCCGGGCTCGGTCTCCAGCCGGTCCTTGGCCCCCCAGCCGCGTCCGCCCGTGATCAGCCCGAGACCGCCCTGGAGGAAACCGCCGAGCAGGCCGTGATCGAAGGACTGGTGGAAGTTGCGCACCGGCCAGAGCTCCTCCTTGATCCAGCTGGCGTCGATTCTGGATTGATAGGAGGCCAGCCGGTCCGCGGTGGCGCCGCCGGCCTTGAGCGCTTCGACAATCGTCTCCGCCGCCAGCATGCCGGACTTCATGCTCAGGTGGATCCCCTTCAGGCGCTGGCTGTTGAGCATGCCCGCCGAGTCCCCCACGATCAGGAAGCCGTCGCCGTGCGGCTTGGGCATCGACCACCACCCTCCCTCGGGGATCGCCTTGGCGCCGTAGAAGGCCATCTTCCCCCCCTCCAGCATCTTGGCGATCTCGGGGTGGGTCTTCAGCCGCTGGAACTCGGCGTGGGGATCGAACAGCGGGTTCTTGTAGTCGAGGCCGACGACCAGGCCGACGATCAGCTGATCGTTCTGCATGCCGTAGATGAAGCCGCCGCCGAAGTTGTCGAAGCCGAGCGGCCAGTTCATGGTGTGCATCACGTCCGCCGGCTTCACCCGCCCCGCCGGCAGATCCCAGACCTCCTTCAGGCCGAGCGCGTAGATCTGCGGATTCTTTCCCGCCCAGAGGCCGAAAGGCTCGGCGAGCTGCTTGACCAGCGTGCCGCGCACCCCCTCGCCCAGCACCGTGACCTTGGCGCGGATGTCGACGCCCGGCTCGTAGTTGGCCTTCTTCTTCCCCTCGCGCGAGATCCCCTTGTCGCCGGTGCGGACGCCGACGACCTTGCCGTCCTCGACCAGCGCCTGGACGGCGGGGAACTCGAAGAAGATGTCGACTCCGGCGGCCTCCACCTTGGGCGCCATCCACTTCAGCAGCTTCCCCAGGGAGGCCACGTAGTTGCCGTGGTTGTTCATCGGCGGCGGGATGGGCATCGAGACCGCCTTGGTCTCGGTCATCCAGAGCACCTTCTCGCCCTCGATCCTGCCCTCGAAAGGCGCGGACTCCCAGTCGTCCGGGAACAGCTCCTTCAGCGCCCGCGGATCGACCACGGCGCCCGAAATGGCGTGGCTGGTGATCTCCCGCCCCTTCTCGAGGACGCCGATCGTCAGCTCCAGACCGTTCTGCCGGGCCAGCTTCGCCAGATGGTACGCCCCGGCCAGACTGGCCGGTCCGGCGCCCACGAAGACGACATCCAGCTCAAGGGTTTCGCGCTCGTCGCTCATGGATGAAATTTCCTCCCGGAGGATGAAACAGGGCTGTCACTAAAATTCGGGCCGCGGCGCCCTTCCAAACGGCGCCGGGATGCTACCATGGCGCCCCATGGCCATCATGGAGACGCATCTGGAAGGTGCCGAAAAAGGCGCCGAGCTTCCGCCCCCCCTCCTCCCGGACGAGCGGCTCCGTCTGAGTCACGCGGAGGCCGTCCGCGTCGACGCGCCCACCTTCGCGGAGGATGTCCGCCGTGGCCTCACCTCTTCGCCCAAGTTCCTCTTTCCCAAATATTTCTACGACGACCTTGGCTCGCGACTGTTCGAGGCGATCACCGCCCTCCCGGAGTATTACCCGACGCGGGCGGAAGCCGAGATCCTGAAGAACCATGCGGACGAGATCGTCGGCGCGCTCGGCGGCCCGGTCTGGCTGCTGGAGCTGGGGAGCGGCGACGGCCAGAAGACGCGGCTGATGATCGAGGCCCTGATCGCCCGCCAGGGCGCGCTCGAATACGTGCCGGTGGACATCTCCGAGTCCGCCGTCGTCGGCAGCAGCCGGTCGCTGCTCTTCTCCTATCCGGAGCTGCGCATCACGGCCTACGTCGGCGAGTACCATCGGGCGCTGCGCAAGATCCGGCAGGAGCGGGTCGCTCCCGGCCGCACGCTCGTCCTCTTCCTCGGCTCGACCCTCGGCAACCTCGATCCGGAGGAGCGGCGCGTCCTGCTGCGCGACGTGCGGGCGCTGCTGAATCCCGGCGAGGGTTTCCTCCTCGGCCTCGACCTCAAGAAGCCCGAGAGCGTGCTGATCCCCGCCTACGACGACGCCCTGGGGGTGACCGCCGCCTTCGACCTCAACCTCCTGGTCCGCATCAACCGCGAGCTGGGGGGCGAGTTCGACCTCCGCGCCTTCCGCCACAAGGCGATCTACAACGCGCCGAAGGGGCGGGTCGAGATGCACCTGGAGAGCCGCAAGGACCAGACAGTAACCATCCGCGACCTCGGCCTCGAGGTCTCCTTCGCGCAGGGGGAGACGATCCACACCGAGAGCTCCCACAAGTTCGACCGCGAGCAGATCGCGGCGCTGGCCGCCGACACCGGCTTCGAGCTGCGGCAGATGTGGACGGACTCCGAAGGGCGGTTCGCGTCGAACCTGCTGATCGCGGAGTAGGAGCCCTCATCACCCCGGCCCTCTTCTCCCAGCCTCCCCCCCTTCCCGACGGGAGAAGAGGGAGTGGTTAGTCGAAGAAAAAGGAAGAAAACCTCTGTTCTTGCTTTCTCCCCTCTCTCCCGTCAGGTGGGGGGGAGGCTGGGAGAGAGGGGCCGGGGGAGTGAGGGCCGGGAGGGGGAAAACCACGACAAAGGCACGGCCTTTTGACAAAGCACCCCCCGGCGCATAGCATTCCCCGTCCGTGCCGGCGTAGCTCAGCTGGTTAGAGCGCCTGACTGTGGATCAGGAGGTCTCCGGTTCGATTCCGGACGTCGGTACCAATCCCTCTTCTTTTGACAGCAGCAGCACCTGCGGTTCGCTGGAGGACTTTCCCATGGCAGACACGGTGGAGCCGCGGATCTCCCGCGGACTGCGCGATCTGCTGCCCGCCGACATGCTGGCGCGGCAGTGGATGATCGATACCATCCGCGGCGTTTACGAAAACTACGGCTTCGTGCCGATCGTCACCCCCGCCATCGAGTACCTGGACGTGCTGCGCGGCTCGTCCGCCGGCGCCGAGGCCCAGCAGTCGATCTTCACCGTGCAGAACCCGGAGAAGGAGGAGCTGGGGCTCCGCTTCGACCTCACCGTGCCGCTGGCGCGGGTGATCGCCCAGTACCGCGACCTGCCGCGGCCGTTCCGCCGCTACCAGGTGTCGCCGGTCTGGCGCGCCGACAAGCCGGACAAGGGGCGCTTCCGCGAGTTCACCCAGTTCGACCTCGACTCCGTCGGCGTAGTCTCAGAGGTGGCGGACACCGAGATCCTCGCCGGCATGTGCGACACCCTGAACGCCCTCAAGGTGGGGCCGTTCCGCGTGCGCTACTCCTCGCGCGGCATCCTCAACGCGCTGCTCGTCTACTCCGGCATCCCGGCGGAGAAGTCGGCGGACGTCTTCCGCGTGCTCGACAAGCTCGACAAGATCGGCGCCAAGAAGGTCCGCCTGGAGCTGACCACCGGCTATGTCGACGCCTCGGGCGATCCGATCGCCGGCGTCGGCCTCGCCGACGAACAGGTGGACAAGATCGAGCGCTTCCTCGCCATCCCGCCGGACGACCGCCGCGAGACGGTGGCGCGGCTGCGCGAGCTCTTCGCCGGCGTCGAGGGGGCGGAGGCCGAGATCGCCCTCGTCGAGAAGATCTCCCGCCACCTCTACGCGCTCGGCTACGCCGACGACCAGGTGGCCCTCGACCTCTCGATCGCCCGCGGCCTCGCCTACTACACCGGCCCGGTGTTCGAGGCCATCCTGCTCGACGCGCCGCAGTTCGGCTCGGTCTTCGGCGGCGGCCGCTACGACGGCCTGGTGATGCGCTTCCTGGGCGAGAAGGTGCCCGCCGTCGGCGCCTCGATCGGCGTCGACCGGCTGCTGGCGGCGCTGCTCCACCTCGGCCGCACCGGCCACCAGAAGTCGACCGCCAAGGTGCTGATCACCAACATGGACGCCGCGCTGGAGGACGACTACATCGCGATGACCTGGGAGCTGCGGCGGGCGGGGATCCCGACCGAGCTCTACCTCGGCACCGCCAAGGGTCCCGGCAAGCAGCTCAAGTACGCCGACGCCTGCGGCGTGCCGATCGCCCTCCTCTACGGCTCGAACGAGAAGGAGAAGGGGATCGTCACGCTGAAAGACATGGAGATGGGGCGCAAGCGGGCCGAGGCACTGGCCAATCGCCAGGACTGGCTGGAGGAGCGCCCCGGGCAGCGCGAGATCCCCCGCGGCGAGCTGGTGGCAACGATCCGCGGCATCCTGGACGAGATCGAGGCGCAGCGGAAATGAGCGCCGGCACTCCCTCTGCCGATTCGACCGTCGTCCTCGACGGCTCTTCGCTGACCCTCGCAGACCTCGCCCGTCTCGCCCGCGACCCCAAAGTCCACGTCGAGCTCCGGCCGGAGGCCTGGGCGCGCGTCGAGGCGAGCCGGCGGCAGATCGAGGGGATCGTCGCCACCTATGTCGAGGAGTGGAAGAAGGAGGGCGGACGGCCGGTCCTCGAATACGGCGTCACCACCGGCTTCGGCGAGTTCAAGAACGCGCCCATCGCTCCCGACTGCCTGGAGGAGCTGCAGCGCAACATCCTGCTCAGCCACTCGGTGGGTGTCGGCGAGACGTCCGATCCCGGCAATCCCGCCAACTACTTCGAGGCGGACGTCGTGCGCGCCGCCCTCGCCGTCCGCCTCAACGCCTTCCTCAAGGGGCATTCGGGGATCCGCCGCGCCGTGGTGCTCGCCGTGCAGGCGATGCTCAACCGGGGGATCGTGCCGCTGGTGCCGATCCGCGGCTCGGTGGGATCGAGCGGCGACCTCTGCCCGCTCGCCCAGCTCTTCGTGGTGCTGCTAGGGGAGAGCCGCTACTACGTCGTGCGCGAGCCGGACGACCTCGCTGCCGACTGCCGCAAGGCGCGCGTGCTGCGCTCGGGGCTCGACCACCTCCGCGAGGATCTCGGCATGGAGATCCCCACCCTCAGCTACAAGGACGGCCTGGCCCTCACCAACGGCGCCACCTTCTCGGCGGCCCTCCTCGCCCTCGCCGTCCACGATGGCGAGCGGCTGGCCGCCACGGCGGACGGCGCGCTGGCGTTCAGCCTCGAGGCCGTCTGCGGCTGCGCCCGCGCCTTCGATCCCCGCGTCCATCAGGCCCGCGGGCTCGCCGGCCAGATCGCCACCGCGGCCAACGTCCGCGCGGCCGTCCGCGGCAGCCGGCTGATCGAGAAGGCCGGAGCCGTGCAGGACGTCTACTCGCTGCGCTGCGCTCCGGCCGTCCACGGCGCCGCGCGCGACGCCATCGCCTACGCCGCCCAGGTGGCGGTGGCGGAGATCAACGCGGCCACCGACAACCCGCTCTTCTTTCCGGCGGACGACAGCACCCCCTTCGATCACGAGTTCGCGGCCAACTGGCCGCGCGATGAGCAAGGGAAATTGACCTATGACGGGCGCGAGCGGATCTCCTACTCGGCCGGCAACTTCCATGGCGAGCCGGTGGGGATGGCGGCGGACGTGCTGGCGATCGCCCTGGCCGAGCTGGCGAACATCTCCGAGCGGCGCGCCCAGATGCTGCTCGACGGCCACCAGAGCCGCAACCTCCCCTCGAACCTGATCCCGCACCGGGGGATCAACTCGGGGCTGATGATCGTCCAGTATGCCGCCGCCGGCATCGTCTCCGAGAACAAGGTGCTGACCCATCCGGCGAGCGTCGACTCGATCCCCACCTCGGCCAACTCCGAGGACCACAACGCCATGGCGACGATCGCCGCCCGCAAGGTGCGGACGGTGCTGCGCAACGCCCAGGCGGTGCTGGCGATCGAGCTGCTAGTGGCCGCGCAGGCCGTCGAGTGGCGGGTGGCGATGGACGTCGATCCCGTGGCCTCGCGCAAGGGCTCGTCCTCCGACTGGTCCCAGGCCGACCGCGAGGCCGACGAGTTCGCCGCGCGCACGGCGCCCGAGCGGCGCCCGGAGATCGC
>DATBAW010000529.1:0-4232 GCA_036271335.1 Thermoanaerobaculia bacterium | reverse complement strand
GGCCAGGGCTTCCTAGCAGAAGCACTCGGACGGCGTGTCGGTCTCGACGATCTGGTTGATGTTCGTCGCCCGTCCGCCCTGGACGCCCTTGAGCTCCAGGCGGTCGAGGGTCTCGCGGGAGAGCGTCAGCTTGGCGATCGGTTTCGTCTGCTTCTTCATGGTCGGCTCCTGTCTGAATGGGCCTTGAGCCCGGTTGAATCGATGGATACGGACGATCTATCGGCGAGCTCCCCGCGTCAAGCCCCGGCCTGTGCCAGCGCCTCGCGCACCCGCTCCACCCCCGTGTTGCTGCCGCTCAGCAGGATGCCGACCCGCCGGCCGCGGAAGCGCTCGTCGGCCAGGACGCCGGCCAATGCGGCGGCGCCGGCCGGTTCCACGACCACCCGCAGATGTTTGAGGATCGATCCCATGGCGGCCAGGATCGCCGCGTCAGGAACGGTGAGGATCCCTGCGGCCCAGCGCCGGATCATCTCGAAGTTGTGGACTCCCGGCTTCGGCGCCGTCAAGCCGTCCGCCACGGTCTGCACCCGTTCGGGGGGAGTGGGGGTGCCGGCGGCCAGCGAGCGCACGATGCCGTCGGCGCCGCTGGGCTGGACGCCGTAGACCTCCGCCCTGGGCGCCAGCCCCTGGGCCGCCAGCAGGGCGCCGGAGAGCAGGCCGCCGCCGGAGGCGGGGATCGCCAGGGCGTCGAGGTCGGGCACGTCCTCCAGCAATTCCCAGGTGGCCGTGCCGGCGCCGGCGATGACGAACGGATCGTCGAAAGGGTGGACGAGCGTGTAGCCGTGCTCCTCCCGCAACCGCGCCAGGCGCTCGAAGGCCTGGGTGGCGTTGGTGACCCCCTCCTTCTCGATGCGGGCGCCCAGGGCAGCCACGGCGGCGAGCTTCTCCGGCACCGCGTTCTCGGGCATCACCACCACCAGCCGCGCCCCCGCGGCCCGGGCTGCCCAGGCGGCGCCGAGGGCGGCGTTGCCGGCGCTCACCGTGATCAGGCCGCGCCCCATCTCCTCCGGTGTGAGGTTCCGGATCCGGTTGCAGGCCCCGCGCACCTTGAACGAGCCGGTGATCTGCAGCCCCTCGGCCTTGAAGAAAAGCCGGGCGCCGGCGAGCTCGTCCAGGACGTCCGAGCGCAGCACCGGAGTGCGCAGCACGACCCCCGCCAGCGCGCGGCGGGCGGCCAGGAGGTCGGGGAGGCCGGGGAGCGTCAGATCCATCTCGAGGAGGATGGAGGATAGACTCGGCCGATGCAAGTCCTGCGACAGCCTTGCGATGAAGGGGTGGCCCTGGCGGGCAAGGGCGCGGCCCCCTGCGGCCGCAACGCCGAGCCCTGGGTGCTGGCGGCCACGATCCTCGGCTCCAGCATGGGCTTCATCGACGGCACGGCGGTGAACGTGGCGCTGCCGGCGCTCCAGCGGGATCTCGGCGCCACGGTCACCGGGGTGCAGTGGATCGTCGAGGCCTACGCGCTCTTCCTCTCGGCCCTGCTGCTGGTCGGGGGCTCCCTGGGCGACCGCTTCGGACGGCGCAAGGTGTTCCTGATCGGGATCGCCGGCTTCGCGGCCGCGTCGGCGGCCTGCGGTCTGGCGGGCAACACGGCGCAGCTCATCGCCGCGCGGGCGGTCCAGGGCGTCGCGGCGGCCCTCATGGTGCCGGGGAGCCTGGCGATCCTCTCCGCCGCCTTCGACGAGAAGCGGCGGGGAAAGGCGATCGGCACCTGGTCGGGATTCGGCTCGATCACGGCGGCGGTCGGGCCGCTGGTGGGAGGGTGGCTGGTCGATCACGCCTCCTGGCGTTGGGTGTTCTTCCTCAACCTGCCGCTGGCCGTGGCGGTGATCGTGATCTCGCTACGCTGGGTGCCGGAGAGCCGGGACGAGCAGACGGCCGGGAAGATCGACGTCCCCGGCGCCCTGCTTGCGACCCTCGGCCTGGGCGGGCTGACCTTCGGCCTGATCCAGTCGTCCTCGCTGGGCTGGGGGAACCCCTGGGTGATCGGAGCGCTGGTCGCCGGCGTCGCCGCGCTCCTCGGCTTCCTCGGGGTCGAATCGCGGTCGCCGGCGCCGATGATGCCGCTGGCGCTCTTCCGCTCCTCGACCTTCGCCGGCGCCAACCTGCTGACTCTCTGGCTCTACGCCGCCCTCGGCGGCGCGCTCTTCTTCCTCCCCTTCGACCTGATCCAGGTCCACCGCTACTCGGCGACGGCGGCGGGGGCGGCGCTGCTGCCGTTCGTCCTGCTGATGTTCTTCCTCTCCCGCTGGTCGGGCGGGCTGGTGGAGCGCTATGGCGCGCGGCGGCCGCTGATCTTCGGTCCGGCGATCGCCGGCGCCGGGTTCGCCCTCTTCGCCCTGCTTCCGACGCTGTTCGCGGACGGCGGCTACTGGACGGCGTTCTTCCCCGCCATCGTGGTCCTGGGGGTCGGCATGTCGATCAGCGTGGCGCCGCTGACCACGACGGTGATGGGCGCGGTGGACTCCCGCCACGCCGGCATCGCCTCCGGCATCAACAACGCCGTGTCCCGCTGCGCCGGCCTGCTCGCCGTGGCGGTGATGGGGATCCTGATGCTCGGCCTGTTCAGCCACGGCCTCGACCGCCGGATGGCGGGGATGGCTCTGCCGCCACCGGCGCGAGCGGCGATGGCGGCGCAGCGGGAGAAGCTGGCGGCCCTGCAGATCCCCGCCGGCCTCGCCGCGCCGGCACAGGCAGCCGCCCGGTCCGCGGTGGACCGGGCGTTCCTGGACGGCTTCCGCGGCGTTCTGCTGAGCGCGGCGGGGCTCGCGCTGCTCGCCTCGCTCAGCGCGGCGTGGCTGATCCGGGACGCGAGCTCCGGGCGTTCCTCGCCTTAAACCTGGGCGACGGTCTGGTTGGCGTCGCAGGTCTTCCAGCCGGTCGGTCCGCAGAGCGGCGAGTAGCAGGCCACCTCCTGGGTTTCCTGCACGACGACGACGGCCCCTCCCTGTGCCTGCCGGAGGGTCGTCTCGTCGAGGCGACGGAGCGTTTCGCGGTTCAGGGTCAGACGGCGCACGGGCTTCTTCATCGGGATCTCTCCTTTCGCGGTTCAGCGAGGGTCTCTATCAGACATGAGTGCGTCCGGAGCCCCGATGCGAGATCCGGCGCTACCTTTCGGGATTCGGCGCGATGCGCCGCACCGTCTCGTTGAACGTGCGGAGGAAGGGGGTGTCCGGGTAGTAGTAGAAGGAGCCGATCGGGCAGCCCCCCGTTGGGCCGCAGAGCGGCGTGATCGTCCGGTCGCGTTCGGCGTCGTGCCGCCAGTTCGTGCGCTGGCGCATGATCCGCGAGAGCTCGCCGCGGAAGCGGTTGTAAGCCTCGCCGTGCCAGACCTCGGGCACCGTCTGCCGATAGACGTTCCCGAGCTCGGACCCCTGCAGGAGGCAGCAGGGCGCGACCAGGCCGGTCGAGCGCACCAGCATCGAGTGCCAGCCGATCAGGCAGTGGGTGCCCAGCCCTTCGTTGGCCGCCTTCATCGCCTCGTGCTTGCGCAGCCGCCGGTGGTGCTCGATCTTCTCGCGCAGCGTGAAATCGCCCCGCGTCGCCAGCCGCGCCAGCCGCCGGACCGTGGAGAGCGCCTTGCGCTCCTCGCCGATACGGGCGCCGATCCGCGTCACCTGTTCCGAGAGGTCCTGCTCGAAGCTGTTGATGACGTCGATCTTGCGGTACTCGTCGACCCGCAGGAGCTCCTCGTAGAGCCCGAGCATCTCCTCGGTCTCCTCCGCCGTCATCATCTTCTCGGGCGCGAGGCCGGCGAGGCCGTTGAACAGGATCGAATCGACGCCGGCCTCGCGGCCGAGCCGGTACATTTCCGGGATCTGACGGAAATTCTCTTTATAAACCAGGAACTGGAGCTTGACGTGCGGCTTGCGGGCGCGCCGCCGACGCCTGGCGTCGACCAGGCCGCGGACGTTGTCCACCACGCGCTGGAAATTGCGTTCGTTGGTCTGCATCATCGCGCCGTAGGTCGGCGCGTCCGCCGTGTTCAGGCTGATCGTCACCTGCTCGCAGGTGTCCACCAGCAGCTCCGCGATCTCCGAGCGGAGGAGGACGCCGTTGGTAGTGAGGTTTTCGATCGGCAGTCCGGTCGCCTGGATGGCGCGGAGGAAATCATGGATCTTGCGGTGGAACAGCGGCTCGCCGCCCCCCGACAGGCGGATCGCCCGCGTGCCCATTTCCTTCAGCTCGCCGAGCATTTCCTCAAGACGGAGGAGCGGGATCTCGTCCTTGCC
>DATBAW010000528.1:0-24475 GCA_036271335.1 Thermoanaerobaculia bacterium | reverse complement strand
CTGATCGACACCAACATCCGCCACGTGCCGACCGTGGTCTTCGACCAGAGCCGCAGCGCGGCGAGCCGTGAGCTGGTGGACGACTTCGTCAACACCAGCTACTTCGAGGTGACCGGCTACGTGCCGTCGCGGGCGGCGCTGCGCGAGGAGATCGTGGCCGGCCGCGCCTCGGTGGGCATCGAGGTGCCGCCCGACTACGACGAGCGGCGCCAGCGGGGCCAGACCGCGAGCTTCCTGGTGCTGATCGACGGCTCGGATTCGAGCATCTCGGCCCAGACCCTGGGGGCGGCCAACGGCGTCGCCCTCGACCGTTCCCTGGAGGAGGTGCGCACGAAGCTGGGGGTCCGCGATCTCCCGCTCGAAGCGCGGCCGACGCTGCTGTTCAATCCCGACTCCCGCAGCGCCAACCTGCTGATCCCTGGCCTCGTGGCGATCCTCCTCACCTTTTCGGGCACGCTGCTGTCGGCCTACGCCATCGTCCGCGAGCGCTAGCGGGGGACGCTGGAGCAGCTGATGGTGACCCCGGCCTCGCCGCTCGCCGTGGTGCTGGGCAAGATCCTCCCCTACCTGGTGCTCGCCTTCGTGCAGCTCTGCTTCGTGCTGGCGCTGATGACCTTCGTGTTCAAGGTGCCGATCCACGGCAGCATTCCGCTGCTGTTCGGCCTCGCGCTGGTCTACCTCTTCGCGCTGCTGTCGCTGGGGCTGCTGGTCTCCTCGCGGGCGAAGACGCAGATGGAGGCGACGCAGCTCGCGCAGATGATCCTGCTCCCCTCGATCATGCTCTCCGGCTACATCTTTCCGCTCTCCTCGCTGCCGGCGCCGCTGCGGGTGATCGCGCAGGTCCTCCCCGCCACCCACTTCATCGCCATCTCCCGCGGGATCATCATCCGCGGCGCCACCTTCCAGGACCTCTGGAGCCACGTCGCCGCCCTGCTGGCGATCGCCGCCGTGCTGGTGGCGGGGAGCGCGCGGGCGTTCCAGAAGACGATTTCGTAGGGGTATACTTCTCCAGGGGGAAACGATGACGGAGATCGCGATCGAGCTGGACGACGAGACCGCTAAGCGGCTGCGTCAAGCTTCCAAAAAGGATGGGATCAGTCTGTCCGCCTGGGTGAAGCAGGCCATCCAGATCCGGCTCAAGGACAAGCTGCCCGACTCCTTTTTCGCAGTCCTTGGGACCTGGGAAGATGACCGGAGGCCGGAAGAGATCCTCCGCGCTATCCGGGAAGAGGGAAATCAGGCTGAGCGGATGGCCCTGAAGTGAGGCGCCTCCTGCGCCTTGGCGATCGGCGGGACCCTGGTGACCAACAACGTGCGTGAGTTTGCGCGGGTACCGTCGTTAACTGTCGAAAACTGGGTTTCCTGACTGCCGGAGCCCAGTCTCCCGGCCACTTCTGGGGCGACCTGCGCTTCGAATCCTCACCCTCGATCCCTCTCCACAAGGGAGGGCCCGTGGCGGCGAGCACTCCTTGGATGAAGCGCGATCCTGGTTCCCGTGAAGGCGGCGTTTCCTGCGTGGGCCCTCCCTCTCCCTGTGGGAGAGGGATCGAGGGTGAGGTTTCGGAGCGCAGGTCGCTCCAGCGGGCACAAAGGCCTATGAGCCGCCTCCCGGCCCGATCCTTGCTCACCCTCCACCCCAGGAGGTGACACCGTGCCAGATCCCGAACCCTACCGTGCCGTAGACCCCCTCGACCCCCGCCGCGACCGCGATCCCCGCGAGCCCACCGACGACCCCAAGCGCGAGGAGCCGGACGACGATCTGGTCGAGGACCCTCTGGAGCAGCCGCCGGTCCACGATCCCGACAAGATGCCGGCGGACGATCCGGCGCGCCGCGATCCCGATCCGCGGGAGCCCTCCTGGCAGGTGGCTGAGATACAGTAGCGCCCCAATGCTCCGCCGCCAGCGCACCGGTTCCGTCCTCTGCCCCTCCTGCGGCAAGCTGGTGGGGGTCAACGACGACGTCTGCCTCAACTGCGGACGGAAGCGGCCGGGGATGTGGGGCCTCACCTCGATGGTCCGCGGCCTGGGGAAGGACCTTGGCTTCGTCCAGGCGGTGATCCTCGGCAACGCCTTCCTCTATCTGGCGATGCTCGCCGTCGATCCCAGCCACATCCAGATGGATAGCCTGTTCTCGATCGGGGGGCCGAGCTTTGCGAGCCAACTACGGTTCGGCGCGTCCGGCGCGGTCCCCGTCTTCGGGCTCGGCCGTTGGTGGACGCTGCTCTCCGCCGGTTGGCTCCACGCCGGCCTGCTGCACATCGGCTTCAATCTCTACTGGATCCGCTTCCTGGCTCCCGAGACCGCCGAGCTCTACGGCCCAGCGCGGACGGTGATCATCTACAGTATTTCCTCGGTCACCGGCTTCCTCGCCAGCAGCCTGATGGGGGTGCAGCTCACCCTGGGCGCCTCAGCGCCGATCCTCGGGCTGCTCGGGGCGCTCGTCTACTACAGCCGCCGCACCGGCCACAGCTCCGTGGGGCGGATGGCCTGGAGCTACGCCATCTACATGGTCGTCTTCGGATTCCTGATGCACGGCGTGGACAACTATGCCCATATCGGCGGCTTCGCGGGCGGTTTCCTGGCGGGCTTCGTGCTCGACCCCCGCAAGCCGGAGAGGGGCAACCACTCGCTGGCGGCGGCGATCTGCCTGGCGCTCACCGTCGCCTCGATCGTGGCGTCGCTGGTGATCCCGATGCACGGCCGTTAGGGCCGTTGCGACACAAACGGACCCCTTCTGCCATACAGCCGGACGGTGCCGCGACACCGCGTCCCTCTCCCGCACCACTCCGACGGCGGATTGCGGCGTGCACCCCGAGGATCGCCCCACGGCTCCCACGGAAGCCGTCGCGCAACTCGCGGAAGCGCTGTGTGCTCCGGGGAGGCGAGGGCCGCAATCGGCGAGGCCGCCGTGCGCTGCCGCGAGAGGAGCGCCGCAAGGGGAGGAAGGCACCGCGCAATCCGCGAGGCCTGTGCCGCAACTCGCGGGACCCGTGTCGCAATCCGCGGGAGCGGTGAGGCCCCCGGCGGGGGCGCGCCGCAATTCGCGCTCGACGCCCTCACTATTTCCCTGACACCTCCCCTGGCACCAGACCGAGCTCCTTGGCCCGCCGCCGCACCTGATAGGCCTCCTTCGTCTCCTGGGAGCTGAAGCGCTCCTCCTGCCAGGGGTCGCCGTAGGTGTGGTAGCCGTTCTCCTCCCAGAAGCCGCGGCGGTCCTCGGCGAGGAGCTCGACGCCGCTCACCCACTTGGCGCTCTTCCAGGCGTAGAGGTGAGGGATCACCAACCGCACCGGTCCGCCGTGGTCGATCAGCAGCGGCTTGCCGTTGTGGCGGTCGGCGAACAGGGCATGCTCAGAGAGGAAGTCCTCCAGGGGCAGGTTGGTCGTGTAGCCGCCGTAGCAGTGGACCAGGACGTGGGAGGCCTCCGGATCGACCTCGACCTGCGCCAGCACCTCGCGCGTGGCGATCCCCTCCCAGCCGTTGTCCAGCGTCGAGAAGCGGGTGACACAGTGGAAGTCGGCCGTGACCCGCTCGCGGGGGAGCGCCTGGAACTCCTTCCAGGAGAGCGTGCGCTCGGCGGCGACGAGGCCGGAGATCCTGAGCGTCCACTTCGCCGTGTCGATCTCCGGCGTCCGGCCGTAGGTGAGCGCCGGCCACTTCTCGGTCACGTACTGGCCCGGCGGGACGCGGTCCCCTCCGGTGTGCGGAGCGTCGTTCATGATCCTCCCCTCCCTCTCAAGGATACATGGGGAATTCGTGACCAAGGACCTATTCTTTACACTCATACCCCCGTCTGCTAGCTTGATGGACGGACCGGACCATGAGCCTCACGACCCCACCTGCCCTGGAGACTCCGTCTCCCTCCTCCGACCGGCGGCGCCCGGTGCGCCTGCTGGAGACGATCGGCAACACCCCTTTGCTCGACCTCTCGGCGTTGACCGGGCGTGACGAGGTGCGGCTCTACGCCAAGGCCGAGTACGCCAACCCGGGGGGCTCGGTGAAGGATCGGGCGGCGCTCGCGATGATCCGCGACGCGGAGCGGCGGGGTCTGTTCGCCGATGGGCGGCGGCTGCTCGACGCCACCTCGGGGAACACCGGCATCGCCTACGCCATGATCGGCGCGGCGAGCCGCATTCCGGTGACCGTCTGCCTGCCGGAGAGCGCGAGCCCCGAGCGCAAGAAGATCCTGCGCGCCTATGGCGCCGAGCTGCGGATGACCGATCCGCTGTCCGGCAGCGACGGCGCGATCCTCGAGGCGCGGCGGCTGGTGGCCGAGGAGCCCGGGCGCTGGGCCTATCTCGACCAGTATTCGAACCCCGAGAACTGGCGCGCCCACTACCGCTCGACCGGCCCCGAGATCTGGAAGCAGACGGCGGGGGAGATCACGCACTTCGTCACCGGACTGGGCACCAGCGGCACCTTCATGGGTGTAGGACGGTATTTGCGCGAGAAGAAGCCGGGCGTCCGCCTGATCTCGATCGAGCCCGACTCGCCGTTCCACGGCCTGGAAGGGATGAAGCACATGGCCTCGGCGATCGTGCCGCCGATCTACGACCCGTCGCTCGCCGACGAGGCCCGCGAGCTGCCGACCGAGGAGGCCTACCGGATGGTCAAGCGGCTCGCCCGCGAGATGGGCCTGCTGGTGGGCGTCTCCGCCGGCGGCAACGTCGCGGCCGCCCTGAAGGTCGCCGCCGGGCTGCGCGCCGGCACGCTCGTCACGATCCTCTGCGACGGCGCGGACAAGTACCTGACGGACCGGTTCTGGGAGGAGATTGAGGCATGAATCGTCTGATCATCGGACCTGACGACCTCCAGGCGATCGGCCGCCACGGCGAGTCGACCTTCCCGGAGGAGTGCTGCGGCTTCCTCATCGGCCAGGTCAGGGGGGAGACCACCGTCGTCAAGAGTTTGCTGCCGGTCGACAACGAGCGCCCGGACAGCCGCCACAACCGGTACGTGATCGAGCCCGAGACCGTGCTGTCGGCGCACAAGGCGGCGCGCGGCGCGGGTTTCGACGTCGTGGGCTACTACCATTCGCATCCGGACCATCCGTCGCGGCCGAGCGATTTCGACCGCGAGCACGCCTGGCCGGGACTTTCCTACCTCATCGTCTCCGTAAGGAAAGGCCGGGCGGAGGACGCGCGGAGCTGGCGCCTCGCCGACGACCGCGAGCGGTTCGACGAGGAGACCATCGATCAGGAGGCGATCCGATGAGCGTCACCATCCACATCCCCACCCCGCTGCGGCGGTTCACCGGCGATCAGGCGGAGGTCGCGGTCGACGGCGCCACGGTCGGCGAGGCGCTGCGCGCGTTGACCGCGAGCCACCCGGCCCTCCAGCGCCACCTCTACACCGACGACGGCACGCTGCGCAGCTTCGTCAACCTCTTCCTGAACGATGAGGACGTGCGCCACCTGGGGAAGGAGGCGACCCCGATCGCGCCGGGCGACACGCTGTCGATCATCCCCTCAATCGCCGGCGGCGCCCCGTCGATCGCCGGCGGCGCCGGAAGCGCCACCGGCCTGCTGGAGCGCGCGATCGACGTCGACGAGCTGCCGCAGCTCTCTCCCGGGGAGATCCGCCACTACAGCCGCCACCTGATCCTCCCCGAGGTCGGCACGCTGGGCCAGCGCAAGCTCAAGGCCGCGAAGGTGCTGATGATCGGCGCCGGCGGCCTCGGCTCGCCGACCGGCCTCTACCTCGCGGCGGCCGGCGTCGGCACCCTCGGGCTGGTCGATTTCGACACCGTCGACGAGAGCAACCTTCACCGCCAGGTGCTGTTCGGCCGCTCGGCGGTGGGCCGGCCGAAGATCCAGGCCGCCGTCGACCGGCTGCGCGACCTCAACCCGCACATCAAGGTCGTGCCGCACGAGGTGAGGCTCGACTCCTCGAACGCCCTGACGCTGTTCAAGGACTACGACGTGATCGTCGACGGCACCGACAACTTCCCCACCCGCTATCTGGTCAACGACGCCTGCGTGCTGAGCGGCAAGCCGAACGTCTACGGCTCGATCTTCCGCTTCGAGGGTCAGGTCTCGATCTTCTGGGGTGCCAGGGGGCCCTGCTATCGCTGCCTCTTTCCCGAGCCGCCGCCGCCCGGGCTCGTCCCCTCGTGCGCCGAGGGGGGCGTGCTCGGCGTGCTGCCCGGGATCATCGGCTCGCTGCAGGCCAACGAGGTGATCAAGCTGATCGTCGGCGCCGGCGACCCGCTGATCGGCCGGCTGGTGCTCTTCGACGCCTTGAAGCTGAAGTTCCGCGAGCTCAAGCTGCGCAAGAACCCCGACTGCCCGATCTGCTCCGAGCATCCGACGCAAACCGGGCTGATCGACTACGAGCAGTTCTGCGGCATCGACCCGCACGCCGATCAGGTCGAGGCCGAGTTCGAGGTCTCGACCCCCGAATTCAAGTCGTGGCTCGACGAGGGTCGCCCGGTCACCCTGGTCGACGTGCGCAACCCGCCGGAGTGGGAGATCTGCCGCATCGACGGCGCGAAGCTGATCCCGCTCGGCGAGCTCCAGGACCGCATGGGCGAGCTCGATCCGGCGGACACGATCGTGGTCCACTGCCACCACGGCGGCCGCTCGGCCCAGGCGGTGAGGTTCCTCCGCCAGATGGGCTTCTCGCGGGCGATCAACCTCGCCGGCGGCATCGACTCCTGGAGCCTGATGGTCGATCCGTCGGTGCCGCAGTACTAGGAAGCACCGGCGGACGACAGCCTCATGTAGGGGCGCAGCATGCTGCGCCCTCAGCGTCGCCGTAACGGGAAAATGGGCGCAGCATGCTGCGCCCCTACGAGTTGAGGGCGACCTGCGGTCGCCCTTCCGCCGTCGCCCTCAACGGCACGATTTTTGGTCCCTTCCCCCTCCCTCCCGCTTCGTGATACTCCTCCTGGCGAGAGGAGACTCATGCCTACACAGGAAGACGCGAAACTGATCCTGCATCTCTACGAGCTGCGCCGCGAGGCGCGGCTGCGCCAGGCGCGCGACTGGTTCGTCCGCAGCTTTCACGCCGCCACGATGGAGGAATTCGTGGCCCTCTGCCCGCCGGGATCCGAGGCCAACGCCTCCTTTCGGATGCTCACCGGCTATTGGGAGATGGCCGCCTCGTTCGTGGCCCACGGCCTGCTCGACCGCGAGATGTTCTTCGAGAACAACCAGGAGCTGCTCCTGGTCTGGGAGCGCGTGCGGGCTCTGCTCCCGCACGCCCGCGAGGCCAACAAGAATCCCACGCACCTGCGGCACGTCGAGCAGGTCGCCGGCTGGTACATCGAGTGGTGGAACGCGCGGGCTCCCGAGTTCCATGCCACTTTCGCCGCCCGCATCGGCCAGCGGCCAACGCCGCCGGCACCTCCGGCCGAGGTCCCTCACACCGACTAGACGAGCCGTCTGCAAACCTCTTTTGGGGAGATCGATTCTATGAGCCGAAAGAACTGGTGGATTGCCGTTCCGATGCTGCTCCTCTGCCTCCGTCCCGCCTTCGCGCAGCGCCCGCCGGGCTCGCGGCAGGGGCCGCCGCCGGACGAGACCGCCGAGAGCATGGACAGCGAGACGCCGCACGCCGCCGACGCGGCGATGCCGGCCGCGACGGAGAAGGCTCCCAAGGTCGAGGACCACCTCGTCACCACCGAGCACCACGCCGTCATCGGTGGCCAGGAGATCCACTACACCGTCACCGCCGGCACCATGGTGGTGCGCGACGAGGAGGGGAAGCCGAAGGCCTCGATCTTCTTCACCTCCTATACCCGCGACGGCGTGAAGGACCTCGGGCACCGGCCGATCACCTACACCTTCAACGGCGGCCCGGGATCGGCCTCGGTCTGGCTCCATCTCGGCGCCTTCGGTCCTCGCCGCGTAGCGCTGGAGGAAGAGGGCTGGGCGCCGCCGCCGCCGTACCACCTGGAGGACAACAACGAGTCGCTCCTCGACATCACCGACATGGTCTTCATCGACCCGGTGACCACCGGCTACAGCCGGGCCATTCCGGGCAAGGACGCGAAGAAGTACTACGGCCTCAACGAGGACGCCGACATCGTCGCCGACTTCATCCGCCTCTACACCACCCGTTTCAACCGCTGGCCGAGCCCCAAGTTCCTGGCCGGCGAGAGCTACGGCACCACCCGCGCCTCCAAGCTCTCCAACCTCCTCCAGCAGAAGCACGGGATCTACCTCAACGGCATCGTGCTGCTCTCCTCGATCCTGAACTTCCAGACCGCCCGCTTCGCGGCCGGCAACGACCTCCCCTATCCGCTCTTCCTGCCGACCTACACGGCGACCGCCTGGTACCACAAGAAGCTGCCGGCGGACCTCCAGTCGGGCACCGTCCAGAAGGCGGTCGAGGAGTCCAAGAAGTTCGCCGCCGGCGAGTACACGCTGGCGCTGATGCAGGGGAACACCCTCACCCCCGAGCAGACCAACGACATCGCGGCCAAGGTCGCGCGCTTCACCGGCCTGTCGGCGGAGTACATCAAGTCCGCCAACCTGCGGCCGGAGATCCAGGCCTTCGACAAGGAGCTGCTGCGCGACCAGCGGCTGACGGTCGGCCGGCTCGACAGCCGTTTCAAGGGGCATGACCACAGCGCCTCCGGCGAGCGTCCCGAGTTCGATCCCAGCAACGCCGCGATCACCGGCCCGTTCGCCGCCATGCTCAACGACTACGTGCGGCACGACCTCGGCTTCAAGAGCGACCTCCCCTATGAGGTCCTCACCGACCGCGTGCGCCCCTGGCCTTATGGGCTCGACAACCAGTACGCCAACGTGGCGGAGGACCTGCGCACGGCGATGAGCCAGAACGCTGCCCTCAAGGTTTTCGTCGCCTGTGGCTACTACGACCTCGCGACGCCGCTGTTCGCGGCCGAGTACACGTTCCACCACATCGGCTTCGAGCCCGACTACGCGCAGCGGATCGGCCTGCACTACTACGAGGCCGGTCACATGATGTACGTCCGCCATTCCGACCGCATCCAGCTCAAGAAGGACATCGCCGCCTTCTACGAGGGAGCGTCCGGACCGCACTGAGCGCGTCCGCCATCGCCGGAACCGCCCTGGTCACCTTTTTAATACCGCCGCGGTACCGACAATCCAACCTCGCCTCTCTATCCTGGTCTGCGGGCTCTCCCGAGAGCCCGCAGACATCACGGGAAACCGCGAGGAGGATTGAGATGGCTACGACGGCTTCGAACAACAACCTCGTTCTGAACGAGTTGGTGCGATCGGTCCGCGACGTCCTGGCGCTGGAGCGCGAGCCGGGGCAGATGGTGCGTTGGGTGGGAGGCGCGCTGCGCCCCTTCCTCGGCAATCCGCACCTGCTGAGCCCTGAGCAGCGCGAGCCGGACCCCACCCGCTACCGCCAGCACATCCTGCACGCCGAGGAGGACGGCCGCTTTTCGATCGTGGCGCTCGTCTGGCTGCCGGGTCAGGCGACGCCGGTCCACGACCACGTGGCCTGGTGCGTGATCGGCATCCATCAGGGGCAGGAGCGCGAGGTGCAGTACGAGGTACTGAACGAGGGGAGCGAGCAGTATCTGCTCGCGATCGGCGAGAGCACGCACAAAGCGGGCTCGATCGCCGTGCTCCAGCCGCCCGGAGACGTCCACACCGTCTACAACCCCGGCCCCGAGCTCGCCATCTCCCTCCACATCTACGGCGCCGACGTGCGCCAGACCGGCTCGAGCATCCGCTGCCGCTACGACCTGCCGGTGGTGGAGACGCTGCCGAGGTCGTTCCGGAGGTACGCGGTGGCGGGGTAAGCCCGACGGTCGATCCGTCTCGGTACATTCCCCTTTCGACCGGGCCCGGTGAAAGGCCTGGCGGCTCTCTGCCACTATGAGTGGACGTCTGTCAAAAGGGGAACCGATGAAAAGAGCAGGCCTGATCGTGGGGTTCGCGTCGTTGTTCGTCCTGTCTCCGCTTCTGGGGGCTGAGCCGTTGCCACCAAACCAGGACTTGATCGTGCTCCTGGCCGCGGGCCAAGGGGAGACCACACCGGAAGACGTCGTGAACCGGGTGGAAGGTGGCCTGGCTGTCCCGGAAGGGCTGGGAGCCGGCAGTCCAACCGGAGCGAGGCTGTTGGTACCCCTTCAGGATCGCTACTCTGGACCGCTGGAAGATCCGGACGGCCCTGCCGCCCGTCTCCAGCGGTACATCGTGCTCACCTATCCTTCCGTGGTCGATCTGGAAGCGGTCCGGACCAGCTTGTTGCAGAACCCACACGTGGTGTCGGCCGAGTACAACCTCCAGCTCGATCTCTCCGCCGTTCCCAATGATCCATTGTTTCCTGTAACGGATCCCTCCGGAAATTCCCGGGTCCCCGATCAATATCAGTGGGGAAGCTATTCGCTTCACCTTCCGCAGGCGTGGGACTACAACAAAGGACACGCGTATGTCGGAGTCGTCGACGTCGGTCTCGACACCACGCATCCCGACCTCCGGGCGTTTCATCAGACCGGTGGCACGACGATCTACGATGGCGGAAATTTCCGCCCTCAACTCTCGTTCGACTACGGTTATCCCACGGAGAGTCCCAACAGCGTCGACGAGGGACAGGCCGAGGTGATCGGTGGCCACCCGCGTACGGTCGGTGTGGCGGGTCATGGCACGCACGTCTCCGGGATCATCGCGGCCACTCCCGACAATGCGACCGGGGTATCGGGCGGCTGCTGGAACTGTAGCCTCATCGTCAGCAAGGTGAGCACCCTCGCCCTCGAAGGCGTCTGGATCAACGCGGTGATCACGCAGGCGAACGCGGTCTCCGGGATCAATGGCGCGATCCGGAAGGGAGCCCAGGTGTTGAACCTGAGCTTCGGGTACCGGCCGTCCGATCAGCCGCCGAATTGCAACCTCACCCCGCAGAGCTCGTTTTGTTCGGCGCTCCAGCTCGCCGAGGAGCGGGACGTGGTGATGGCGGTGGCATCCGGGAACGACCTCAGCTCCACGCTCGATTTCCCGGCCAGCGACTCCAGGACTCTGGCCGTCGGCGGGATCGATTCCGCCGGCAACTTCTGGAACGATTGCTCGGGAACCACCCAGGAGTGTGGCTCCAACTATGGTCCGGATCAGATCGTCTCGCCCGCCAAGCAGATCCTGTCGACGTTCTATCGCGGAATCGGCTATGGAGCCCCAGGGTCCGACTGTCCTGGGCTGACGGACTACGGCCTCTGTACCGGAACCTCGATGGCATCCCCATATATGGCGGCCGCCGTCGGCATTCTACGGTCCGTGAACCCCCTGCTGTCGAGAGACAACCTCAAGGACCTCCTCCAGACCCACCTCGATAATCCGATCGGTTGGAACCCCCTGTTCGGCCGCGGCAAGCCCGATGTTTCGTCCGCCGTCAAGGCGTCGCTGGGAACCGCGGGGGGCGCTCAGATCGCGAATCGCCTCACGCCCTTCTTCAGTCTCTACAGCAGCATCGCCAAGGACTCTTTCTACACGACCGTGCCACAGATGGCCGCCGCCGCCATCCTTGATTCTCCATCCCTGTACGTCCCCATCGGTCCCGCCGTGCCGGGATACTTCGAATTTCCGGGCGCAGGCTGTCAGGTCGGCCCCTGTACGCCCCATCCTCCCGCGGCTTCGGTCTACGTCTTCACCGGCGATCGATCTCCCTATGCGGGCTCGCCGCTTCTGGTCCCTCTCATCCGGATGACCTTTACGAGCTCGTCGAGCTCCCACCGGGACACCACCTACGTCACGGATTCCACCAGCCTTTACGCCTTCAAGAACACCGGCTACGAGCTCGACGGTGTCGAGGGCTATCTCTATCAGCGCTGCACGCCGGAGCCCTCCTGTATTCCTCCGGGCGCGGTGCGTCTCTATCGCCTTTACAACCTGAGCCTGGACGACTACGCGATCTTTCCGGAATCGGAGCTGGCGCAGATGCAGAGCGCCGGCTACGTCTCGACCCCCGGGCTCAGCGACGTGATCGGGTATGCCTACCCCAACGTCGACTCCGACGGCGACGGGTTGATCGACGGTTTCGAGGCGCTGATCGGGACCGATCCGCATCGGAGCGACAGCGACTGCGACGGCGTCTCTGACGGCGCCGAGGTCCTCGGCTATCCCCTGAGCGATCCGCTCGTGCCCAATTCGGGCGCCGGCTGCGTGCCGCCGACGGCCCGCTTCGCCTTCACCTGCGCGGGCCTCTCGTGCTCGTTCGATGGCCATGACTCGACGGACAACGTCGCGATCGCCTCCTATGCATGGAGCTTCGGCGATTCGACCGGCGCCTCCGGCGTCTCGACCAGCCATACCTATGCCGCGACTGGCGTCTATCCGGTCACCCTCACCGTGACGGATACCGACGGTCTGACGTCCACGATCAGCCACAAGGTTTCGATCAATAGCGATCCGCTTCCCGCCGCCGAGAGCTTCTTCACCGTGCCGCGCTGCCGGATCCTGGATACCCGGACCAGCACGATCCTCACCTCCGGCGTGTCCCGGATCGTCCCTGTCGCCGGCAATTGCAACATCCCGAGCAGCGCCAAGGCTGTCTCGCTGGTCGTCACGGCGATCCAGCCCACTGGCGGCGGCTGGATCGCCTTCTATCCCGGCAACCTCCCGGTCACCTCTCCCAATAAGGCGAGCATCAACTTCCTGCCGGCCACCTCGCCGCGATCGAACAATGCGATCGTCCGACTGGCCACGGACGGCTCGGGTACCCTGGCGGCCTACTCCTCTGTCGGCGCCACGCCAGGGCAGGTTCATATGACGGTCGACGTCGACGGCTATTTCAGCGAAGCGACGTCGGCGAGCCCCGGCGCGCAGGGACCTTTCGGCTTCCAGCCGATCACGCCCTGCCGCGTGGCGGATACCCGTCCCTCGTCGCCGCTGGTCTCCGGAGTCTCCAGAACGTTCTCGATTCAAGGCGCCTGCGGGATTCCGGCCTCGGGAGTGGGCGCGGTCGCGGCCAATACGAGGGTGGTCCAGTCTCCGACCTACGGAGGCTCGATCGTCCTCTATCCCGCGAGCTCCCCTCTGCCGGTGGCGACGGACATCAGCTTCGTCGGCGGAATCAATTGGCTCCACGGCGGCTCGCGCACCGCGCTGGCGACCTCCACCCCCGACCTCGCGATGCGTTTCGACTCCACCACCTCCGGCGCCTCCGCCTTCATCGCTCTCGACGTCAACGGTTATTTTTCCGCGGGGAGCCTGCTGAAGTATCACCCTCTCGCGGGATGCCGAGTCGTGGACACCCGCGACGCCGCCAACGGTGCGCCGAGCGTGACGGCGGGATCGACCCGGATGTTCCAGATCCAGGGCAACTGCAACGTACCGGTCGGCGCCAAGGCCGTCTTCGCGGATGTGATCGCGGTGGGCGCCGGCGGCACCGGCGACATCCGGGTCTACCCCTCCGATGCGTCGACTCCCGTCGTGGCGACGACGTGCTTCGATGCAGGGGAGAGCGCGGTGGGGAACGGCACGATCGTTCCCCTGGCGTCGAGCCTTCCCGACCTCGCCCTGTACGCCAATCCCAGCACCGGAACGCTCGACGTGCTCATCGAGGTCTTCGGATACTTCCTGTAAACTGCCTCCCCACCGGGCAGACCGCGGTCTCGGTCTGCCCGGCCAGCCGCTCCCGCAAAAGAGCGGCCTGCCGTGTCCTCCGCAAGCATGCCCATGGCGAGCAAAGCTGTGCTCCACGACTCCGGCCGACGGAGGCCTGCACCAGCGCTGGCGACAGAAAGCCGGACGGACGGGGCCGTGCGCCGTCACATCGTCCCGCTCGACGGCTTGCGGGGTCTCGCGGTCCTGGCCGTGCTCTTCTCGCACTTCTATCCCGAGGATCGCTTCCCTTCCAAGCTTCTTCACTGCGGCCGGCTCGGCGTCGTCGCCTTTTTCGCCCTGAGCGGTTACCTGATCACCGGCATCCTCCTGGGGCTGCGCGATGGCGCCCTGTTCCGCCACCGGGGCTGGGGCGCGACGCTGCGGTCGTTCTATGGCCGGCGGGCGCTACGGATTCTTCCGGCCTACCTGATCGCGCTGATCCTGTGCGGCCTCTGCGGCTATCGACCCGTGACGTCCCATCTGGGATGGTTGCTCACGTATACGGTCAACTTCGGTCAGGTGCGGGGGGTCAACTTCGGCTTCGCGGACCACTTCTGGTCGCTCGCCGTCGAAGAACAGTTCTACCTCGTCTGGCCGGCGCTCGTGTTGGCGGTTCCGGCGCGCCATCTCCGCGGGACCATCGTCGCGCTCGCGATCGCCGCGGCGGCGCTCAACCTGGTCTTCGCCTGGAGCGGGGCCTCCTACCTCACCTGCTTCCGCCTGCCGTTCCTCGGCAGCCTGATCCCTCTCGCCTTGGGAGCCCTGCTGGCGGAGGCCGAATGGGCGGGGTGCTCCGAGGTCCGCCGGTGGCTTTGGCGACTCTTCCTGGCGGTGGGCCTGCCGCTGCTCGTGGCGACGCAGGTCGTCTGGTTTCAGCAGGTGGCACGGACGAGCCGGTTCTATCTCGGAACGGTGGACGTGGCGTTCGGGCTCCTGTCCGCGGCCGCGCTGATCGTGTTGACGCAGCGGGGCAGGGCCGCGGCCAACGGGCTGGCGAAGGCTTTCGCCTGGCCCCCTCTCGTCGGGCTCGGCAAGATCAGCTATGGGGTCTACGTCGGACACCGGTTGCTGATGGCTCTCTGGCCCGCCGTGCTCGCTCGCTTGGCCCTGAATCCCCTACCCCCCTTGGTCAACCTGGTGGCCTTGTCGGCGTGCTCGATCGCGCTTGCGGCCCTCTCCTGGTTCGGGATCGAGAGGCCGCTACTGGCCTTCAAGCGTTATTTTCCCTATGGCCCCGCGCCACTTCCTGTAACGAAAGCCCCGCCGTGACGCCAGTAGAGCTTGGGCTAAGGCTGTGAAGACGGAAGGGGCGGCAGAATCCGTGGGACCGGGTTTGACGTCAAACCCGCAAAAGCGTAGCCTGCAAGGCATTTCTTTGAAAGAGGAGGAACATCGTGGATAAGAACAGAACCTGTTTCATTTTCTTGATTGCGCTCGTTTTTCTCATCTCTTGCGGCTCGGTCGCGCAGGCTCAGGCGACGAGGACCTGGGTTTCGGGCACCGGCGATGACGCCAACCCTTGTAGCCGCACGGCCCCCTGCAAGACGTTCGCGGGAGCGATCTCCAAGACCGCTTCCGCCGGCGAGATCAACGTCCTCGATCCTGGCGGATTCGGGGCTGTCACGATCACCAAGTCGATCACCATTTCCTCGGAAGGGTTCGAGGCCGGCGTTCTGGTGTCCGGAACGAATGGCATCAACATCAACGCGCCAGCCACCAGCGTCGTGACCCTGCGCGGCCTCGACATCGAGGGGGTCGGAACGGGATTGAGCGGCATCAAGGTCGTGGGTGCGGGCGCTGTCCACATCGAAAAGTGCGTCATCGAAGGTTTCAAAAGCGGTTCGGCGCTGGGTATCGACATCGAGCCGACGTTGGCCGGCATTGAGCAGGTGTTCATCAAGGACACGATCGTGCGCAACAACGGGACCGGAAACGTCGGGGGAGGCATTCTGTTTGCCCCCGGCGCGAGCACCAGCATCACGGCCTCGCTGGACAATGTCCGGACGGAGAACAACGTTTTCGGCGTCAAGACCCAGGATCGATCGACCGTGTCGATCTCCAATAGCGTAGCGGCCGGAAATGGCTTCGCGGGTTTTTCGGCGGTCCTCTCGGGGGGTGGCCCGGCGGCCGTCGTGATCTCCCGTTCAGAGTCGGTGAACAACGGCACTGGTGTGCTCGCGAACGGTTCCACCGCGGTCGTCCGCATCACCAACGTGACCGTCAGTGGAAACGGAGCCGGAGCCGGTCTCGCCACCATGAACGCGGGTCAGATCGTTTCCGCCGGCGATAACTTCAACAGTGACGGCGGAGCGCCGACCAGCACTCCGGGGCACCAGTAGTCCTTCAGGCCCCGCCGCCGATCACCAGCACGAATTCCCCCTTGATCCCGGGGCGCTTCTTCAGCTCTTCCAGGAGCTCGGAGAGCGCTCCGCGGAGGATCTCCTCGTGCAGCTTGGTCAGCTCGCGGGCCACCGAGGCCGGGCGATTCCCGAGCTCGGCCAGGGCGTCCTCCAGGCTGGCGAGGATGCGGTGCGGAGACTCGAAGACGATCAGGGTGTGGCCGAGGTTCGACCACCCCTTGTAGAAGGCGCGGCGCTTGCCGGTCTTGGGTGGGGTGAAGCCGGCGAAAGTGAAGGGGTAAGGGGGGAGGCCCGAGGCGACCAGAGCGGCCAGGGCGGCGGAAGGGCCTGGAACCGGCTCGATCCGCACTCCCAGAGCCGCGGCCTCGCGCACCAGCAGAAAGCCGGGGTCGGAGAGGAGAGGCGTGCCGGCGTCGCTCGCCATGGCGATGACTTTCCCGTCCTGGAGCTCGGCGAGCAGCCGCGGCAGGCGCTGCCGCTCGTTGTGCTCGTGGAGCGAGACGAGCGGTTTCTTGATCCCTAAGTGCGCGAGCAGCCGGCCGGTGTGGCGGGTGTCCTCGCATGCCACAAGATCGGCCGTCTCGAAGGCGGCGCGGGCGCGCGGCGATAGGTCGTCGAGGTTGCCGATCGGGGTCGCGACGACCAGGAGCTTTCCAGGCATCGGTGGCCGCCCCTCAGTCCCGGGGGATCTCCTGGTCGAGGTTGACGGCGCTCCCCGAAAGACGGGCGATCAGCATCAGCCGGCGCTTGAAGCGGAAGCGCTGCTCGAGGCTCACGATCCGCTGGACCACGCGCTCCTCATAACCGCGGGCGACGACCTCCTCCGGCCGCAGCCCAAGATCGAACAGCAGATAGAGCACCTCGTCGGCCATCTCGTAGGAAAAGCCGAGCTCGCCCTCGTCGGTCTGCCCCGGCCAGAGATCGGCCGAGGGGGCCTTGGCGATCACCTGGTCCGGCAGTCCCAGGTGGCGCGAGAGCTGCCAGATCTGACACTTGTAGAGATCGCCCAGCGGATTGAGCGAGCTGGCGTTGTCGCCGAAAACGGTCGAGTAGCCGAGCAGGATCTCGGTCTTGTTGGAGGTGCCGAGCACCAGGGCGTCGAGCTTCTTCGCCTGGTCGAAGAGGATGGTCATCCGCTCGCGCGCCATCTTGTTGCCGCGGCGGTCGGGGCCGGCGTCCGTCTCCATCGCGAAGTAGGCGTCCACCATCGGCGAGATGTCGATCGCCCGATGCGGCATGCCGAGATGTTCGGCCACGGCGCGGGCGTCGCGCTCGGACTCCGCCGACGAGGTGCGGTAGGGGAGTAGGAAGCCGTGGACCCGCTCGGGTCCCAGGGCCCGAGCGGCGAGAGCCGCCGCGAGCGAGGAGTCGATGCCTCCCGAGAGCCCCACGACGACTCCGGCGGAACCGGCGGTCTCGACGGCGTCGCGGATGAAGCTGGTCAGCACCGCCTCGGCGAGCGGCGCGTTGAGCCGCAGGCGCTCGCGGACCTGCTCGCGCCGGATCACCTTACCGGACCCTCCGCCGGCCCCGCGATGTCGGTGCGCTCGTCGTCGAGCAGCGGCAGGCGCCAGCGCAGACGGTCGGAGTCGCGCAGGTCGATCTCGGCCACCAGCAGATGCTCCTCGAGCAGCGGCGCGCGGTCGGCGATCTCGCCGCCGGGGCGCACGACGTGGCTGGCGCCCGGATAGAACGAGCCTTCCTCCCAGCCCACGCGGTTGCAGTAGACCACCCAGCAGGTGTTGAGCAGCGCCGTGGAGCGAGTGAGGAGCTCCCAACTGTCTTGACTCTCAGGAAGCGGACTCTCCGGCAGCGCCCCGGCGCCGACGCGTCCCGGCGCCGCCGAGACGACGATCAGCAGCCGGGAGCCGGCCACGGCCAGGCGCCGCGCCAGCTCCGGATGCCAGAGGTCCTCGCAGATCAGCAGGCCGGCCGTCCCCCAGGGCAGCGGGATCGTCTCCAGCCGGCGGCCGGCGCCAAAGAAGCGCTCCTCCTGGAAGATGCCGTAGGTCGGCAGGTAGAGCTTGCGGTGGACGTGGACGGCCTGGCCGCCAGCCAGCAAAACGGCGCTGTTGTGCAGCACGCCGCGCTCCCCTTCCTCGACGAAGCCGGCCACCACGCGCATGGAGCCGGCGGCCTCGGCGAGCCGCGCCAGCAAGGGTGAGTCGAGCGGCAGCGCCACCCGGGGAGTCAGATGGAGGAGCCGGTAGCCGGTCAGCGACAGCTCGGGGAAGATCAGGAGGTCGACGCCGGCCTCCCGTGCCCGCGCGATCCAGCCGAGGTGACGCTCGGCGTTGGCCTCGACGTCGCCCAGCCGGCCGTCGATCTGCGCCAGACCGATCTTCAGCAGGGAGTGGGTTGCAGCCATGGTCGGGGCGGATGCTAGCATGGACCCATGAAGACCGACTCGCGCGCGCTCCGGCCGGTGCCGCTCGTCCTGGCAGCCCTCCTCGCGTTGGGCCTCATGCCCGCCAACGCCCAGAAAAAGCCGGCGGCGCCCGCGGCGAAGTCCGCCCCGGCGGCGCCATCCGCGAAGGCCGCGAAAGCCGAGCTCCAGGACCGCGTGCAGGCGGTGGTGGACGAGGATCCGATCCTCGCCTCCGACGTCGAGCGGGCGATCCGGTTGGGCCTCGTGCAGCCGAACTCTGGAGAGGCCGACGCGGCGTTCCGCCGCCGCGTGCTCGACGGGCTGATCGAGCAGCGCTTGCAGTTCCACGAGATCGACCGCTTCAACTTCCAGCAGGCGCCGGTCGATGACATTCAGAAGCGGGTCGCCGAGATCCGCGCCCGCTTCCCCGACGAAGCGGCCTTCCAGAAGGCGTTGAAGGAGGTCGGGCTCGATCCCAAGAGCCTGCGCCAGCTCGTCGCCCGCCAGCTCCTGGTGGTGACCTACGTGGACGAGCGGCTGGGCTCGCGGGTCTTCGTGGGTCCCGACGACATCAACCGCTACTATCGCGACGTGCTCACGCCCGAGATGCAGAAAGGCGGCCACCCGGTGCCCCCCCTGGCCGATGTCCGCGAGGACATCCGGGAGGTTCTGAAGCAGCAGAAGATGACCCAGGAGATGACGTCCTGGACGCGCGAGCTGCGCGAGCGGGCCGACGTCGTCGTCTATCCCGCGGGCAACCAGCCGCTGCCGCCGGTGGTCAAGACGATCTGGAAGAAGCCCGCGGCGAAACCCGAGCCCAAGACGCCGCCGCCGGCCAAAAAGCCGCCGGGCGGTTCCTGAATCAGCTCCCCTGCCTCAGGTCCCAATACTGCTCTCGCGCCGCCAGGACCCGGCGGACGTAATCACGGGTCTCGGCGCCGCCGATCTTGGAATAGAGCTCCTCGGGCTCCTGGCTGAAGCACTGATTGCGCCAGAGGATCGCCTGGGACTCCCCCGCTCCGTAGGCGGCAACCGCCGGCAGCATGCTCCCCGAGAAATCTTTCAGCAGGGCACCGAGATAGGCCGCGCTCAGGGCGATCAAGACCTGGGGCTGATAGAGATCCTCTGGGGTAAGGCGCTCTGCCAGCTTGAGCTGCGCCGCCAGCCGGCGGGCGGTGCCGAGGGAGAGATGGGAGAGACCACGGTTCGAGGCCGGGGAGAGCTGCGAGGTGTCGAAGCGGCTCTCCTCGCGGAGGAGGGCGATCAGCAGGTCGGGATCGACGCCGCGGATCCGCCCCTGGGCGAGGATGATCTCCGGGTGGGGTAAGGGATAGAGGAGCCGCCGGTATTCGGGTGGCTGGAGCGCCAGCGGCACGCGAGCGGGCGCGTTGGCGCGCAGCTCCTCGGCCACCGCGATCGAGCGCGCGAGGTCGCCCGTCCGGGCGAGCAGCAGGCCGCTGGTGAAGGCGAGCGAAGGATCGGCGAGCGGGAAGTGCACGCGCATCGCCGGCGCTCCCTCGTGCCAGACCCCTAAGGCCAGGAGCATCTCCTCCGGCCGGGAAAGCTGCTTCTCCCACAGGGGCCATCGTCGCACCGGCACCTGGGCCAGCCGCAGATAGGGCGCGGCGCGACGATCGGCGAGGAGCGCGGCCTCGAGCCGGCTCTGGGCCACCTTGCCGGCCGGATCCGCTCCGAACAGCAGCCAGGCGCCATAGAGATCGTCGAGACGGCCGGCGATGAGGAGACGGCGCCCCTCGGCCGCGGCGGTGCGGGAGAGAGGCTCGGCGGCCAGCCGCGCCCGGGCCGAGAACGAGAGCGGATGGTAGGGATCGGCGCGCAGGAGGTCCAGATAGCGCGCCACCGCCACCCGGGCGTTCTTCTCCAGCTCCGCCTGACGGCCGCTCCAGTAGTCGGCCTCCTGGCGATCCTCCGCGCTGGCGAGCCGGGCCCGCGCCAACCAGGCTCCCGCGCGGTCGTGCCGCCCTCGCACGAGGTCGGAAGAGGCGAGGAAGAGGGCCGCCCGCGCCGCTTCGTTGCGCCACTTGGGATCCGCGGAGAGCTTCGCGAACAGCGCCAGGGCGGTGGCTTCGGAACCGGTGCGCCACTCCAGGCGGAGCGCCGCGAGCAGCGCCGGCGCCGCCCACGAGAGCCCTTGCGGCTCGGCAGCCCAGGCTTGGCGGAAGGTCTTGTCGGCCGCCGGCCAGGCTCCCCGCAGCTCATGGCAGCGCGCTTCCTGGTAGAGGGCGTGGGCGCGGTCGCCGGCGCTCTTCGCCAGGGTGCCCAGACGGGCGAACGCGAGGGAAGCCTCGGCGTAGCGCTGATCCCCCATCAGGCTCTCGCCGACCTTGAGCTGCGTCTCGTAGGCATCGCGGGGCGACAGCGCGTTGCCCTTCCCCACGGCGCGCAGGAGATGGACGAGCGCGCTGTCGAACTCGCCGTTCCGTTCGAAGGTGAAGCCGATCAGCATCGGCATCCGGCCGTGCTCGGACTCGGAGACGATGGTGGTGAGCCGGTCGATGGCCCGGCGGGCGATCTCGTCGTCCCGGCTCTCCTCGACCAGGTTCACCAGCAGGCTCCGCGCGATCTCCGGATAGCCGGTGCGCAGGGCGCAGTCCGCCTGCAGGAGCTGGATCTCCCGCCGCTGCGGCGCGGCCATCAGCTCTGACCGCAGGAGGCGCAGGAGCTGACAGTCTCCCCCCTGGGCGATCGTGTGGTCGAGGAGGCCGACCGCCTCCGGAGTCAGGGGCGAGGCCGGATCGCCAGCCGCCGCGGCCGCCACCAGGCCCGCCGCGACCTCGGGGTGCCCCAGCCGGTCCTCGTCGAGAGCCAGGCGGTAGCGGCCGTAGAGGTTGAGCGCCGGGGTCGTGGCGAGGGTCCGGGCGAACGCCTCGGTCGCATCCTCCACGCGGCGCAGGGAGTCGAGGAGGTGGCCGCGAAGGTAGTCGAGGCCCAGCTTGCGGGAAGCGTCCGGACGCTCCGCGAGCTCGGTCTCGACCCGGCTGAGGGCCTGGCGCGGCTGGCCGGCGAGCTGAAGCTCGACGAGCTCCGGCCGCGGGTCCGCGACGGTGACCGCGAGGGTGGTGAGGGCGAGAGCGAGTGGGCCGAGCATCCGGGGGCGGAGCCGGCGGAGCGGTTCCGGACGGGTGCCCGGGCGCTCTCAGGCGCCCATCGGAACCGACCACCGCGCGACTCTCGCGCCGAGCTGCTGCAATTTCAGTTCCATTTGCTCGTAGCCACGATCCAGATGGTAGATCCGGTCGATGACCGTCTCTCCCTGGGCGGCGATCCCGGCCAGCACCAGGCAGGCCGAGGCGCGCAGATCGGTCGCCATCACACCCGCGCCGGTCAGGCGCGCCGGGCCGTGGACCTGCGCCCTGCCGCCGTCGACGCGGATGTCGGCGCCCATCCGCATCAGCTCCGGCGCATGCTGGAAGCGGTTTTCGAAGATCGTCTCGCTGATCGTCGAGACGCCGTAGGCGCAGGTCATCAACGCCATGTACTGCGCCTGCAGATCGGTCGGGAAGCCCGGATGCGGCGCCGTCTCCAGATCGCGGGCGGCGATCCCGTTCGGCGCGGTGACGCGGATCCCCGCCGCCGAGACGTCGACCACGGCGCCGACCTGAGCCAGTTTGTCCAGCAGGGGCGCCAGATCGGCGGCACGGGCGCCTTCGAGCAGCACGTCGCCGCCGGTCAGCACGGCGCCGATCAGGTAGGTGCCGCTCTCGATCCGGTCGGGGATGATGGCGTGCTCGGCGGCGTGCAGGCCGTCGACGCCCTCGATCTCGATCGTCTCCTCGCCGGCCCCCGAGATCCTGGCGCCCATGGCGTTGAGGAGGTCCGCGAGGTCGACCACCTCGGGCTCGCGGGCGCAGTTCTCGAGCACGGTCGTGCCGCGGGCGAGGGCGGCGGCCATCATCACGTTCTCGGTGCCGGTCACGGTCGGCATGTCGAAGCGGAAGCGGGTCCCGGTCAGATGCGCGGCCCGCGTCTCGACGTAGCCGTGCGACATCGTCACCTCCGCGCCGAGGGCGGTGAGCGCCTTCAGGTGCTGATCGATCGGCCGCACGCCGATGGCACATCCGCCGGGGAGGGAGACGCGGGCATGCCCCTCCTTGGCGAGCAGCGGCCCCAGCACCAGAACGCTGGCGCGCATGGTCTTGACCAGGTCGTAGGGAGCGTCGTTCTCCGGGTTCGGCCGGCCACGGCGGAGGCTGAGGGCGCCGTCGCTCTCCTCGATGTCCATCCCCAGGTGCTCCAGCAGCTGGCGCAAGGTCCCGATGTCGCGCACGCGCGGCACGTTGCGGAGGGTCAGCGTCTCGTCGCTCAGCAAGCTGGCGGTGAGCGCCGGCAGGGCGGCGTTCTTGGCGCCGCTCGCCGAGACCCGGCCGGCGAGGCGCGTCGGCCCGACGATATGAAACTTGTCCATGGCTCCCCTTCTCTGACTGGACGGAAAGAACGCCGGAAAAACGACGGAAAGAACGAGTGAACAGAAATGAGCTAGCGGCGCCGCAACAGCACGGTGCGCGGGATTCCCGCGTAGTCCTCGAGGACCTCCGCGATCTCCAGGCCGGCGTGCTCAGCATGCCGGCGCACGGCGTCGAGCTGTCCGCGTCCGATCTCGACCGCCAATGGTATCGCGGACCGCAGGCCGGAGCACTGGGAAAAGAGCCGCGCCAGGATGGAGTCGCCGGCGCCCGGCGGAAAGAGCGCCAGGTGCGGCTCGAAGTCGAGCACCTCGGGCGAGATCTCGGGGATCTCGGACCGATCCACATAGGGCGGATTGCTCACCACCAGATCGAAGCGGGAGAGGTCGAGCCCGGCCGTCAGATCCGTGTTCACCGGGGAAATCGCGGCGCCGAGCCGGCGAGCGTTCCTCGCCGCGACGGCCAAGGCCGCGGGGGAGAGATCGGTGGCCACGACGCGCGCGCCGGGGATCTCCAACGCCAGCGTCACCGCGAGGATGCCGGAGCCGGTACCGACGTCGAGGATCCGGGGATGGGTCGCCAGCCGCTCGCCGAGAACCCTCTCGACGAGATGCTCGGTCTCCGGCCGAGGGATCAGAACGTTGCGATCGACCAGGAACGAGCGCCCCCAGAACTCCCGCTCGCCGGTCAGATAGGCGACCGGCTCGCCGGTCAGGCGCCGCGCCAGGAGAGAGCGGAAGCGCTCCGCTTCTTCCGGCGGCACCTCCCTCTCCTCACGCGCCAGCAGCCGCGCCTCGGAGAGCTCCAGGACGTGCCCCAGCAGCAGCCGTGCCTCCCGGGTGGAGGCGCCGAACGGCGTGGCCGCCAGGAGCGGCCGGGCCTCGGCGAGGAGCTGGCGGACGGTCGGCACTGGCGTAGTGTATCCGGCGCCTCCCAGCTCTTGGTTCGCCGCCGAAGCTTACGACGGCTCGTCGTAACGTTCCAACGCCTTGCAGAAGGATCTGCGGAGCGTCGTAATCATCTGCGAGCCGTTGTAAGGATCTGCGGAGCGTCGTAATCATCTGCGAGCCGGTCGTAACGATCTGCGGGCCGTCGTAACCATCTGCAAGCCGTTGTAAGGATCTGCGGGCCGTTGTAATCATCTGCAAGCCGTCGTAACGATCTGCGGGCCGTCGCAACCATCTGCAAGCCGTCGTAACGATCTGCGGGCCGTGGTAACCATCTGCACGCCGTCGTAACGATCTGCGAGCCGTTGCAACCATCTGCGAGCCGTTGCAACCATCTGCGAGGCGTTCGAGCCCTGCCTAGTTCCCTTCGAACCGCAGATCCGGGTTCTGCCGCGCGCGCCGGAGATATCCCGCGATCCGCTCCAGCAGTCCCAGCGTGACCTCCTCCGCGTCCGCCGCCTGACGGAACAGCAGCAGTGCGGCCAGCGCCTCCTGATGGACGTCCCGCGATTCGAAGATCGGCACCATCTCCGACGCCACCCGCTTCAGCTCGCCCGTCCGCCCCTGTTGCAGGTAGACGGTCGCGAGATCGAGCGAGGCCCGCGCTGCGTCGAAACCGATCCCATGCTCGATGAAGCCGTCGCGGGCCTCCCGCAGCGCCGTCTCCGCCTCATCGAGACGGCCGAGGTCGCGGCAGATCCGCCCTTCCAGCCAGCGCAGACGGATGAGGTGGGTCTGCTCGCCCAGAGTGAGATACAGGCTCCGGGTCTGCTCCAAGACGCTGAGAGCCTCCTGGGATTGACCGCTCTCGTTCAAGAAGCCGATCAGGTTGTG
>DATBAW010000527.1:0-16184 GCA_036271335.1 Thermoanaerobaculia bacterium | reverse complement strand
GCACCTGGGTGGTGATCCAGTTCGGCTCCCAGGTCTTGCCGCCGTCGACCGAGAACGACTGCTCGAACCGCGCTGAATTCGGCGTGATATCCGACCAGACATAACGGACGAGGATCGAACGGCCGTCGTAGACCTCCTGGTCGTAGAACTCGCCCCGCCCATTCCTGGCATCGAAGGAGCCGATGGTGGGAATCGCCAGAATGCCGTCCTTGGCGTTGGCCCAGTTGAGACTCCACTGATGCGACTGCGGGTTGTAGAGCCGCAGGGTCAGACCCTCGATGTGCCCGGTGGGTCCGTCCGCCTCGAACTGGTCGAGCTCGGAGCGGCCGTTCCAGACCGGGACGCAGACGCCGGTCCCCTCGAATTCGAGCCAGGTGGTGGAGCCGGTCAAGGGATGGTCGAGGCGCGACAGGTGATACTTCCACGAGCCGAGCAGAAACTCGAAGTCGTGCTGCCCGTCGCGCGGGGCCGGCGCCTGTGGGACCCCCTTCGCCGCTCCGGCCGCCGGCTGCGCCAGAGCCGCCGCGGGAGCGAAAACAGTGATCGAAACCAACGCGAACCCAACGATCCAGCGACTGCCACGTCCTCTCATCGATCGATCCTCCTGCCGCCCCAGGCGGTGTATGAGCCTTCCGGCTGTGCGTATCGTTCCAGGGGACGAGGTCGCCGTACATAGCCAATCAGGCCGCGAAGCCCATGACCACTCGGCGCGGCCGCAGGTGAGGCTACTCCTCGGCCGCGCAGCCAGGGAAATCATTCCGCGATATAATAGATCAGGCTGAAAAGCTGTGGGTTATAGAAATATCCAACAGCTATAAAGACCTGGCGGCCGAGCCGATGTACAACGGCAGTGCCCCACGAGAGCGGACCTCTGACGACGAGAAAACTCATCAACCGACAGGAGGAGCGTTCATGGCGAGCAACACACCTGACCCTCAACCGGCTGGCGCCTTGTCGCGGCGGCAGATTCGGCGACTGCAAGAGCGGATGGGCGAACCGTTCGCGGATTTGCCGCCGCATGCGGCCTTTACGGTTCTCATGCGGCACGGCGGCCTGCCCGTCCTGCTCGACCAGGCGTCCGCCGTCCGCCGGCTGGCCCCGTTCCTGGGCACCTCCGATGCCAATGCAGAATCGGAGATGAACCCGGACACCGTCGCCCAGCAGTTGGAGGTGGCCGCCCAGGACTTCTTTCGCAAGCTGGTGAACCGTCCGGGATATCAGGTCAACTCCGACCTGATCTCGTACATCACGTTTCCCCACGACGGGCAGACGTACGAAGACCCGCCGCCCACCGTCAGCGCCGACGTCCCGGCGGTGTTCACGTTCGTCGGGCAGTTCATCGACCATGATCTGACGATGAACGCGGTCGATCTGTTCGTGGATCAGACCGGCGCCACCAGGAACGGCGCGTCTCCGCTGATCGATCTGGACAGCGTGTACGGCCCGCGGAGCACCGGTACCGGACCGACCGACAAGATCTTCGACCCCAAGGGCAGGTTCAAGATGGATCCCATCCCCGGCACGACGAACGGGTTCGATCTCCAGCGGACGCCGATGTCGTTGCCGGCGGGTTCGATCCAACACGTGCCGCTCGCGTTCACGGCCCACATTTTCGATGGCCGCAACGACGAGAATCAGCTCATCCTGCAGATCCACATCCTGCTGGAACGGGTGCACAACAAGCTGATCGATACCGACGCTCTGGGCACGTCTACCCTGGGAAGCCAGGAGGAGGTGATCGCCGCCGTCCGCAAGGAGGTCGTGGCCAGCTGGCAGACGGTCGTCCTGCAGGATTATCTGCATCGCGTGATCGAGGCGAGCACGCTGGCCGACGTGCTGCATCAGATCCGGCTCGTCAACTTCGGCAACCTGAAGCACAAGCCGTTGCTGGATCTCGCCAGCGGCGCGCTGGTGGTGCAAATGCCGCACGAGTGGGCGATCGGCTTCCGGTTCGGTCACAGCCAGCTCCGGCCCAGCTATCACCTGAACGCCGGCGAGGGCGCCGACGTCAAGCTGTTCGACAACTTGACCGCCCATCCCGGCCGCGACGATCTGCGGGGGAGCGTGAAGCTGCCGCCGGCCCACGTGATCGATTGGAAGGAATTCTATCCCGACGTCCAGCCGAATCACACGCCGCACCACGCCCGATCGCTGCGGATCGACGGCAAGGTGACGCCGCCGGTGTTCAACCTCCCCGAGAGCGCGATTCCCGACACGATCAAGACGGTCGGCAACCTGCCGCAGCGAAACCTGATCCGCGGCCGGTCGATCGGCGTCGTCTCCGGCGAGGAGCTGTACGACTTCTACACGTCGGCCGCCGGCGGTCCGCCGGTGACCCTGCATCACCCCAAGCTGACATCCTCCCAGGTGGCCCCGCCTGCCGTCCATCATCTGTTCGAGCACGATCTCGACGCCGCCGACAAGCCGGTCTTCAAGACGCCGCTCTGGTATTACATCATCAAGGAGGCTGAGCTCCAGGGGGCGGACAAGACGCTCGGCGCGCTCGGCAGCCGGCTGGTGGCCGAGGTGGTGGCCGGAGCGGTCTTCTACGACACGGAGTCGGTCTACTTCAACGCCTCCTACGCGACGGCCCCCGACCCGCACGCCGCCGACCCGGTTCCCGTGGCGGCGAGCTGGACCTCAAAGATCACCCACACCAAGAACGTTACGCTTCGCGACCTGATCAACTACGTCAACTCCTAGGAATTCCGGAGCCGCCGCCCCGCTTCCAGGCAGGGGCGGCGGCGATGGGAGGGCGATGGGAGGTTTGACCTGAGGCGTGCCTCAGCCTACGCTACGCCGATGCCGGCGCCCGACAAGAACCGGACAGGGTTCCGGAACCAAGCTCTGACCGCCCAATCCTTTCGCGGGTCACGATGAACTGGCGCCTGAAGCTGCTCGCGCAGAACGCCGCCGGCCTCACGCCGCTGACGGCCGATCTCTACTCCTTCGTCACGACGGAGCTCCTCAGGACGCGCGTGGGCGAGCCTCGCAAATGGTGCCAGTGGTATCGGGAGCACGTCATCCTCATGAAGCGGCACGGAGAGCTGAACCTGCGCGGCAGCCGGGGATGGATCATCGATAGCGGATACACGTCGGCGTCTCCTCTCCTTGCCTGTCTCTCCGGCGCGACCACGGTCTTCAGCGGTCGCCGCCGCTTTTCGTTGCGTCCCTCCTATCATGCGATCGCGATCGCGACGGTCGAGAAAAACCTGCCCAAACTGTTGGGAACCCTGGGGTGCAGCGCGGACGAAGCCGGGCGGATGCTCGATCTGGCGAAGGCGGCGGATCCAAAGGCGTTGCCCTCGTCGCTCAATGCCCGCTTTCTGTCGCGGCACTGGCCGCCGCCGGTGGACATTCCGGACCGCTCGCTCGACTTCGTGATCTCGATGGGCGCGCTGGAGCACTATTCGCCGTCCGACCTCCGGCGGCTGTTCGCCGAAATGGTTCGCGTCCTCCGGCCGGGCGGCGTCCTGTCGCACATCGTCGATCATCGCGATCACTCGCATCACGCGCAGAGCCGGTTGAGCCCGCTCCATCATCTGAAATATTCGGACGCGATGTGGCGGCTCATCGCGCGACCGCCGTTCAGCTATACGAACCGGCTGCTGCGCTCGGACTATCTCGACCTGTTCGCGGAGCTGCCGGTGGAGGTGACCTATTCGGGATGGGACCCGCACGGCCAGTGGGAATTCGATCAAAGGACTTTCGCGCCGCGATTCAGAGACCGGCCCGCGGAGGACTACGAGGCGCTGGTGTCACACTTCGTCTGCAAGGTGACCCCATGAGCTCATTCCTCGGGGACCGCGCCGCGATCCCGAAACCGAAGGAACGTTCGAAGCTGCGGCTCGTGGTCGGCCGGCTCTGGTTCACCGGGCGGCGATTTCTGTCCTGGCATCTCTCCGGCGTCCGCTTCTCGGCTCGCCGCGTGAGCACGGATCTCGACCATCGCGTGATGCGGCATCGCTCGGTTCTCCTGCGCGAGCTGCGCAACGTCGAGATGTGGCTGCAGCACAACAAGGTCGAGAACCTTCGCCTCGCCATCGCCCGGCTCGACGGCCTCATCCTCGAGCCCGGCGAGGTCTTTTCCTACTGGCGCCTGATCAGAAAGCCCACCACGGCCCGTGGATTCAAGGTCGGGATGATTCTGTTCAACGGGGAGATCCGGCAGGGAATGGGGGGCGGTCTCTGCCAGCTTTCGAACCTGATCTATTGGCTGACGCTCCATACGCCGTTGACGGTGACCGAGCGCTGGCGGCACAGCTACGACGTCTTCCCCGACTCATCGCGCACGCAGCCGTTCGGGAGTGGCGCGACGTGCGCCTACAACTACATCGATCTGCAGATCGCGAACCGGACGGCCGAGAGATATCAGCTGCGGCTCTGGCTGGACGACAAGTACCTGCACGGCGAGTGGCGCGCCGACTTCGCGCCGGCATTTCGATACGAGATCGTGGAACGGGATCACCTGATCCGCTCGGAGTGGTGGGGCGGCTACTCGCGCCACAACAAGATTTTTCGCAAGCGGTTCCAGATCGCGACCGACGAGCTGGTGGATGAGGAATTCATCACGGCGAACCAGGCGCTGATGATGTACAGCCCGCTCCTGCCCGCGGCCGCGACGGCGTCGACGAGCGATCCGGTATAGCATCGTCGCCATCCGACGGGAGATCTCTCGATGGCGACCGTCCTGAAGCACCGCTGGAGCCTGGCCCACAACGATCTCGCGGGGATCACCGGGCCGTGAGGATCGCTCCGGGACCTCCCGGGACGCCGCTGCTGGGGCATCTCCTGCCGTTTCGCCGCGACGTGCTGGGGCTGCTGGTGTCGTCGCGGCAACGATGCGGCGACGTCGTTCGCTTCCGCCTCGGCCCTCTGGTCCTGCACCTGGTCGCGCATCCCGACGCCATCCGCCGCGTGCTGCAGGAACGGATGGATCTCTATGACAAGGAGACGCGGAGCTCTGGCAAGATCCGCGGGATGACCGGGCTCGGCCTGCTCACCGCCAGCGGCGAGCTCTGGCGCCGGCAGCGCCGCCTGATTCAACCGGGCTTCCGGCCCGTGGCCGTCGCCGGTTTCATGGAGCGGATGACCGCCGCCACGGCGGCGATGCTGGAGCGCTGGGAACGCCATGCCGCCGCCCGGGAGCCGTTCGACGCCGCGTCCGAGATGATGCGTCTTACCTACACGATCGTCGGCCGCACCCTGTTCGGCGCCGACGTCAGCGGCGACGCCGGCGCGGTGGAGGAGGCGATGGCCGTGCTCCTCGCCCACACCTATGGACGCCTGGAGCGGATCGTCGATCCGCCCCTCTGGCTCCCCACGGCGGGGAATCGCCGCTTCCGTGCCGCCCTGTCGATCGTCGACCGGGTGGTCTATCGCATCCTGGAGGAGCGCCGGCGGAGGCCGGAGGCGAGCTGGCCGGACGATCTGCTGTCGGCTCTCCTGCGGGAGCGGGACGAGGAGACCGGGCACGGGATGACCGACGAAGAGCTGCGCAACGAGGCGATCACCCTGTTGCTCGCCGGCCACGAGACCACCGCCAACGCGCTCGCCTGGACGCTCTATCTGCTCGCCCGCCATCCCGAGGCGCTGGAGCGGCTGCGCCAGGAGGCCCTCGCGGTGCTCGGCGACCGCCCTCCCACGCCGGGGGATCTCCATGCCCTCCCTTTCGCCGAACGGGTGCTCCGCGAGTCGATGCGGCTCTATCCGCCGATCTGGGCGATGGAACGCCGGGCGATCGCCGACGACGAGCTGGCGGGGTATCGTATTCCGGCCGGCTCGACCGTGGTGGTGAGCCCCTGGGTGACTCACCGCCATCCCGATTTCTGGGACGATCCCGAACGTTTCGATCCCGACCGTTTCACCCCGGAGCGCGCGGCAGGTCGGCCAACGCTCGCCTACATCCCGTTCGGCGGCGGCCCGCGCTTCTGCGTCGGCGGTCACTTCGCGATGGTCGAAGCGCTGGTGATCACCGTCATGATCGCGCGGAGCTGGCGCCTCCGCCTGGAGCCGGCGCCGCCGGTGGTCCCCAAGCCGGGGATCACGCTGCGCCCGCTCCACGGGGTGTGGATGCGGCTGGAGGCGTGGTGAATTCTCCCAGAAAGGTTCCAGCCGATTCCGTAAAAATCGCGGATGAGGTCGCCGATTTGAGCCTCGTCGGACACTCGCCAGGAACCTGCAAGGTAGAGGAGAGTGATCCGACGTGTCTTTTCCGCGTACAGGACGCCACCAGAGCGTCCTTCGAAGGCACCGATCGGCTCATCCGGGCACACCCTTTCCTCGGCGACCGATGCAAACCAGGATCTGTAGATTTAGGGACGAGCCTGGAAGGCTCATCCCCCGACGAACGGCAGGGCCGGTGGGAAGCTTCCGAGGGGGAAGGCAGCGTTGAGATCTCCGGCTCGGAGCTTTTCCGCGGCGTCCCGGAAGGCGGCTACGAACCATCGATAGGCCTCCCAGAGCTCGCGGCGCACCTTGGCGCTCGCGGCGTGGAAAAGCGGCGCGGGTGACTTCTTCGAATGCTTCGGGCGGTCGTGGGGATGGCGGCCGAGGATCGCGGAGGCTCCCAGCGGCTGACTTCCCGTCGTTTTCGAGCGGATCGCGGTTTCGGCTTCGATCTCGTGGATCAGGTGAAGCGCCCGCGTTCTCCAAACCTCTGGTGGAAGATGTCTCCAGCACGGGAGAGGCGAGAGGTGCAAGGTCTCGGGGCTCGCGTACCTGAGACGGTCGAAGGTCTCTCCCCGGTTGCGCGCGGCGTACTCCTGGGTGCGGTCGAACCAGGTTCCGGCTGGGTCCTCGCCTCGGACCAGCGCCTTGGCGACGTGGACTCCCGGCCAATCCTGAGGACGTGCGATGAGTCCCTCTTTGCAGCCATTCGCGAGCAGGTATTTGAAGCGCGCGACCTGCGCCTCTTCCTCGTCGCTGACGACGGTCGCCTGATACCGCCGAGACCAGACCTTGTCCTTCCAACCATAGAGACGGCTGATCTCCCGCGCGAGGTTGGAGGCCACGTAGCCCATGAACCTCGTGAGTTGAAGGGCGTTGTCGACATCGAGGAGCAGATGGTAGTGGTTCGAGGCGAACATGTAGCCACAGACTCGGACTCCGTAGCGCCTCTGGGCTCGTCCGAGGACGCCGACGATGATCTCGTCGAGCCGTGGGCAGGACCGCAGGAGGAAGCGGCCCTGGAGGGTCCGGCAGGCGACCTCGACCAGAGCACCGCCGTCAGGGATGAAGCGTAGTCGTCTCATACCCGGAATAGGACGTAAAATCACCTCCGAAACTCTCTCGCCCTAGAGCCGCTTGCGTTTGCGAGGGGGGTAAGGAGCCTGTTCGCGAAGAGTCTGGCCGCCGGCGTTGCCGGCCGCCGTTTGAAACCGCCGAGGTCGTTCCGGTATAGCATCGCCGGCATCCGTGGGGGATCTCTCGATGGCGACCGTGCTGAAGCACCGCTGGAGCCTGGGCCACAACTATCTCGCGGGGATCACCGCGGAGGCTTGGTGGCGGCTGCTCCGGGAGAACCGCTTCGCGGTCGATCCCGCCTACTGGCACCGGGCGCTGTTCATCACGGCGCTCGGCTGCATGAACTCCTGGTACCGGCGCAGGGAGGAGCGTCTCTGGGGGGAGGCGGTCGAGGCGGCGGAGCTGGCCGGGCCCCCTCTCTTCGTGCTCGGCCATTGGCGCAGCGGCACCACGCATCTGCACAACCTGCTGGCGCTCGACGACCGGTTCGCCTTCGCCAACACCTATCAGGTGGTCAATCCATACACCTTCCTCACCACCGAGGCGTTCAATACCCGGCGGTTCCGCGCCCTCTTGCCGGACACCCGGCCGATGGACAACGTGGCGCTCTCCTTCGAGGCGCCGCAAGAGGACGAGTTCGGGCCGGCCCTGGCCTGCTTCCGCTCGCTCTATCCAGGCATCTCCTTCCCGCGCAACGTGGCCCACTACGAGCGCTACCTGACCTTCCGCGGCGTGCCCCGCGCGGAGGTGGAGGAGTGGCAGGCGGCGTTCCGCTGGTTCCTGCGCAAGCTGACGGTCAAGCACGGCCGGCCGCTGGTCCTCAAGTCCCCGCCCCACACCGCGCGCGTGCGGCTGCTGCTGGAGATGTTCCCGGATGCCCGGTTCGTCCACATCCACCGCGATCCCTATACGGTCTTTCGCTCGTTCCAGCACTATTACGACACCGCGGGCTGGTACACCTATCTCCAGCGCCCCGATCTCGACGGGCTGGACGACCTCATCCTCGAGCGCTACCGGGTGATGTACGACGCCTATTTCGAGGAGCGCGAGCTGATCCCGGCCGGGCGGCTCCACGAGGTGGCGTTCGCCGATCTCGACGCCGATCCGATGGGGCAGATGGCCTTGCTCTACGAGCGCCTCGGCCTTCCCGGCTTCGAGGACCTGGAGCCAAAGCTGAGGGGGTACGTCGAGTCGCTGCGCGGCTATCGGAAGAACCGCTACGAGGCGATTCCGCGGGAGGTTCTCGACCGGGTCGGAACGGCTTGGCGGCGGAGCTTCGACGAATGGGGGTATCCCTTGGATCCATCGGAACCGGCGGCGCCGTGAGGATCGCTCCGGGGCCGGCAGCGGGTGATGCCGCGCAAACTATACTCATCTTTCCTGGAGTGAAGGGGTACTGGTCCAGAGGGGCGGAGGCGGGGACCGAGAGACTGATGCCGATATCCACTCGACGCCAAGCGACGCTGTACCTGCCGCCGCCGGACGGCGAACGTGTGGAGTGGATCCGGTCCCATTTCAATCCCCTTCAGTTCGGTTTGATCCGGGCCCACGTGACGCTCTGCCGCGAAGACGAGGTCGGGGATTGGGACGAGCTTTCCTCGCGGCTGGCGCGGCTGGGCGCGATCGAGGTCGAGCTTACGTTTGGAAAGCCGGTCCGCGATCGGAACCTGGTCTATCTTCCAGCCGTCGGTTCTACGGAGCCGTTCGATACGTTACGGGATACCCTGCTCGCCGTCGGCGGTTTCAGACCACGAAAACACGATCCCCACATCACGCTGATCCATCCGCGAAACGGGACCTGCTCCGACGCGGCGTTCGAAGAGATCGCGAGGCGGTGCGAGCCTTTTTCCACGACCTTTCGTGCCGTCTCGCTCATCGAGCAGGTAAACGGGGGGCCCTGGAAGGAATGGGCGGATGTTAAAATTCGCCCATGAACACGATCCGCATCCGTCAACACGTGAACGCACCCTGGTGGCAGGGGTCTCCTGAAGCAGCGGCCGGTCTCTCCAGGCGGACGGCATGCCGCGCTATTTTTCTTCGGCTAGCGTGCGGTTCTTCTGGATGTAGCTGTTCCACTTCGACGGCACTTCGGTTTCGACGAAGATGCCGGACCCGCTCGGCCCTGTCTACCCGTTCTGGAACGAACGACCGAACGTTTCACTCCATGCCGCGGTGAGCAAGACGGAGCCTGTAACATTCGAGGACACATGAAAATTTTCGGTACCCTCGGGATGCTGGCGTTGACCACCGCGATCTCAGCGGTGGCATCGGGGAATCCTTCCGTGTCACCGGGACAGGCCGCGGCGCGGAGCTTCGAGAGCCGTGTTCCCGATACGGCAAAGTGGAGAGCGGCCGTAGCATTGACTCCGGAGATGCGGCGTCCGGAGAAGATCTCCGGACGGCTCCCCGATCTACAGAAAGCGACGCGGGGAAAGCGCTATTTTCTCGGCACCTGCGTTCTGGCGGCGGTGATCAGTAAGCAGGGGACGGTCGACGAGGTGCATGTGCTGACCCCGGCTGAAGAAGCTCCGGAAGTCCGCAGAACCTTGGCGGCCGCGCTGTCGACCTGGAAGTTTCGACCCTGCGTTCGTAACGGACAACCGGTAGCGGTGCGGTACTTCCTTACGGTCAGCGACTGTCCCTACCGGCTGGCGAGACCTTGAAGCAGGCTCAGATGGTGGCCGCCGTTCCGAAACCATCGAGGTCGCGTTCCGGGATAGCATCGCCATCATCCGAACGGGAGATCTCTCGATGGCGACCGTGCTGAGCGGTCTTTTCAAGCAAAGGAGAAGAGCGATGAAGAACAACCCTGTCGGCTGGTTTGAGATCTACGTCCAGGAGATGGATCGAGCCAAAACCTTCTACGAGGCGGTGTTGCAGACGAAGCTCGAGCGCTTGCCCGTTCCCGATCTGGAAATGTGGGCCTTTCCCGGTCAGCCCGGCGGGCCCGGCGCGGGCGGCTCGCTGGTCAGGATGAACGGCGTTTCCTCCGGCGGCAACAGCACGCTGGTCTACTTCGTCTGCGAGGATTGCGCGGTGGAGGAGGGGCGCGTGGCCGCCGGCGGTGGGCGGGTTCAGAGGCCGAAGATGTCGATCGGCCAGAACGGTTTCATTTCACTGGCCATCGACACCGAGGGGAACATGTTCGGGCTGCACTCCAGGAAATAGGGTAGGGGTAAACAGAGGAAACCAATGATGACTGACACGAGAACGGAATCCCTCAGAATTGGCCCCGACGATCCGCGCTATCTCGCGGTGGTGAACAAGCAGTTCAACAAGCGTTTCGTGGCGAAACCGGACTATGTCTGTCTGGTCAGCTCGGCCGGGCAGGTGATCGCGGCGGTCGAAGAGGCGGTCCGGGAGGGGTGGCGTCTCGTCGTGTCGAGTGGCGGCCACTGTCTCGAGAATTTCGTTTCGGATTCGGACGTGCGGGTGATCCTCGATATCTCGCCCATGAAGGGCATCGAGTACGATGCGGAGATGGGCGCGGTGGTAGTGGAGGCCGGCGCTACGGTGGGCGAGACGTTCCAGGCGCTGTTCGAGAGGTGGGGCGTCGTCATACCGCTCGGCGAGTATCCGGGGATCGGCATGGGCGGGCACGTGGTCGGCGGCGCGTTCGGTTTTCTCTGCCGCCAGCTCGGTCTCGCGGCGGACTATCTGTACGCGGTCGAGGTGGTCGCCATCGGCGAGGACGGACGGGCGGTTTGCGTGGTGGCGACGCGCGAGGACTCTGATCCGAATCGCGATCTCTGGTGGGCCCATACGGGCGGAGGCGGTGGCAACCTCGGCATCGTCACCCGCTATTGGTTCCGGGAGAATGGCGCCTCCGGTGACGATCCCGCCGCGCTGCTGCCCCGCGCGCCGGAATCGATCACGACGTTCAAGGCGGAATGGAGCTGGAGCGAGGTCGACGAGCCGTTCTTCCTCCGGTTGCTCCAGAACCACGGCGCTTGGTGCGAGCAGAACAGCGGCGCCGATTCGCCGAACGCCTCTCTCTGGGCGCTCCTGGAGATCCATCGCAAGCAGTTCGGAACGATCATCGTCCGCGGAGTGAGCACGGCCGGCGACGCCGCCGAGCGGCAGATCGACGACCATCTGGCGGCGCTCGGCCAGGGGATCGCCGCGCCGCACGGCCGGGAGGTCACGCGGATGTCCTGGCTCGAGTTCGCCCTGAATCCCTTACCCGATCTGTTCGCCGCGCCCCCGGAAGGCGTGAGCGCCAAGGTGAAGGACGCCTTGCTCAAGATCCGGCTGAACGATCGCCAGATCGCCGTGGCGTTCAATCATCTGACCCGGACGGATCACGACGTCATGGGCGGCATGCTGGGGTTTGCGACCTATGGCGGACGGATCAATACCATCGCGTCCGACGCGACCGCCGCCGCCCAACGCGGCTCGATCCTCGACATGGCCTGCACCACGGGCTGGCTGGATCCGCGCGAGGCGGAGAAGAATCTGACCTGGGTGCGGGCCTTCTATCGGGATCTGTTCGCGGCGACCGGAGGTGTGCCGGTGCCCGACGAGGCCTGTGACGGATCGCTGATCAATCATCCCGATACCGACCACGCGGACCCGGCGCTGAATACCTCGGGCGTGCCCTGGTCCACGCTGTACTACCAGGAGAACTACGCGCGCCTGCGGCGGATCAAGGCGCGGTGGGACCCTTTGAACGTCTTCCGCCATGCGCTGTCGATCCGTGGGGATGGTTGATCCTAACCCTGCTTTCCCTTCAGCTCCTCTAACGAGCACTTCAGCCGCGGCTTCCTGGGATCGCGCAGGTCGAGCTGATCCCAGGGCACGCAGAGCGGCTTGCGGCGGATCTTCAGGCCGATGAGGCGCTGGGCGGAGATGCCAAGGCGGGTGAGGAGGGCGGCGGTGCCGAGCATGTACTCGTGCACCACGCAATCCTTTCCATCGTGCCGGGTGCTCACCGCGAGGATACGGCCGATCCGCTTTCCTTCGGGGTCCAGAACGTGACGGCCGAGGATGTGCTCGAAGTGGATCGTCTTCACTCTTCGTTTCCTTCCTCGTTCTTTTCCTCGTTCCCCCCCTTCGCCGCTGCGGGGATGTGGGCGATGACGTGGTCCTGGAGCCAGTGCTCCCAGGCGAAGTTCGGGGTGTCGAGCGCCGCGACGTCGATTTTGATCCGGTATTCGTCGATCTCCAGGACCGCCGACCAGGGCACCCGGTAGACGGCGGTCTTGCGGACGTTGAAGCGGCGGCGCCAGCCGTCTACCCAGTGCGCCAGCCGCGGATGGACGCGGGCCGCGAGGACCACGCCTCCCATCTCGATCGAATCGATCCGCGGCGGTTTGCCCTCGCGCAGCTCTAGCACCAGGCCATCGACGCGCCCCATCTTGATCTCCTCGCGGTCGACCACCTGCTTGTCCAGAACGTCCCGGCCGAGCTCCAGGTCGTCGGTCAGATCCTCCAGCGCCTTGATGGGCAGGGCTCCCATTCAGCTCCCTCCCACGATCATCAGCGGAATGGAGACGACGGCGAGGACGAGCGCCAGCGCCAGCACCACGATCGTCACGGTGTTCGAGATCCAGCCGTTGGCGTTCTTGCCGAGCAGCTTGCGATCGTTCATCAGCAGCAGGAAGGGGATGGCGATGAAGGGGAGCACGGCGGCGTTGACCACCATGGTGAGCAGAGTCAGCTTGAGCGGATCGACGCCGAACAGCATGAGCAGCGCGGCGGCGAGGATGGCCACGGTGTAGGTGAGGGAGAAGCGGGCATCCTCGCGCGGATCGAGGTCCTCGCCCCAGTTCCAGCCGAAGGTCTGGGCGGCGGTATAGGCCATCGAGAGCGACACCTCGACGGCGGCGCCCAGGCAGGCGATCCCCATCGAGGCGGCGAACAGGACGAAGCCCCAGAAAGGGAAGCTGTCGGTGAGCAGCAGTGCCGCCTGATGGTAGTCGTCCACCTGGATGCCGCGGGGCGCGAGCACCACGGCGGCGACGATCAGGGCGGCGATGGCGATCACGCTGCCGAACCCCATGCCGACGAAGGCTACGCCACGGTTGACCCCGACGTAGGACTTATCCCATTTGTCCTCCACCGCACCCGAAGAGTAGAAGTAGAAGACGTAGGGGGTGATCGCGGCGCCGAACAGGCCGACCGCCATGAACCAGTAGCGCGCCGGATCGTGGTGCGGCAGGCTTGGCGCCATGCCGGCGAGGATCTGGCCGGCGGGCGGATGATGGTGCCAGGCCGCGATGACGAACGCCAGGGTGATCAGGCCGAGGAGCGACGAGCTGTTCTCGATGGCGCCGAAGGTCGACCGCCAGAGAAAGAGCCAGAGCAGCACGGCGACGGGGAGGGCCCAGAACGGCACCGGCAGGCCGGTGATCAGGTGGAGGGCGAAGCAGATGCCGCCGATCTCCGCGCCGAGCACCAGGAAGTGGACGAGCGACAGGATGATGAAGGGGAACAGCCAGGCGGTGAAGCCGAAATGTGTGCGGATGGCGTCCGGCAGGGCCTGTTTGGTGACGGCGGCGAAGCGGCCGGACATCTCGACCAGGAAGATCATCAGGACGGTGCCGAAGACGAGCGGCCAGAGGAGCTGCAAACGGAAGACGGCGCCGGCCTGCGTGCTGGTGGCGATGTTGCCGACGTCGAAGAAGCCGCCGACGCTGGTGAGGATGCCGAGGGCGAGGGTGGCCGCCTTCTTGCCGTTCATGACGGTCCCGCCGCTTGCCGCTGCCAGGCGGCGAGCTGGAGCTGGAGCGCTTTGAGCTGCTCCACCTGCCGCGCCGCCGCCGCCCGATCCCCCGCCTCCACCGCCTTCCGGAGGCCGAAGCCTTCGGTCCGCGCCTCGTGCAGCAAGCGCTGGAGGGGGAGCCGCACCGTGGCGCGAGCCGTGGATTTCGCGACATCGTCCACGGTCTTGCCGAGATCGTCCCGCGCCGCGGCGACGGTCGACTGGACGAAGGATTTCGGGACGCTGTTGGCGATCCACTGCTCGCCGGTCATCCGCAGGGTGGCCACCCAGGAGAGGGCGGGCCGGGCGGCGTCGACGAGCTTCGCCTCGGGAGACTGCGATGAGCAGGCGAGGCTCAGGCTCAAGGCTCCGGCGAGAGCGATTCCACCCATCTGGGAGGGGAAGGTCACGGAGTTACGCTGAGAAGCAAACGCCGGGCCAAGGCTTCGAATCGGGTTTTGGGAGGAGGACCGCCCTGATAGGGCGGGCTCTGACGAGCCTGGGGTTTCAACCCCAGGCGGGGAGAGGATTCGGTCCGTCGCCTGCGCGCCTGGGGTTGAAACCCCAGGCTGTTCAAAGCCCGCCCCGGGGGGCGATCCCCCACCCGTCGAGCGACGGGTCAGCGGGCCGTGCGGGTAGACACCGACCGGCTGATCGTGGTCCGGGCGGTGGACCGGCTGCGCGACTTCGCGACGGCGAAGCGGGTCCGCGAGCTGGCGACGGCGCGGGTCTTGGCGCGGTGGCGCGAGCGGGAGGACGACGAGAAGGAGGCCCGGGCGACGCGCGACGAAGACGAGGAGGCGTGAGAGAAGGACGCGCGCTGCACGCTCGGGGGGATCGAAGCCGAGGCGGCGTAGGAGTAGACGAAGGATCCACCCTTGATAGCGTCGATCACCGGCTGGGCGTCCTGCAGGGGGATCGCGGGGCACCCCCAGCTCCGGCCGATCATGCCGAACTGCCGGGAGTGGTCGTCGCTGACATACCAAGCGCCGTGGATCACGATCTTGCGCGATTCGGCGAGGTCGTTGACGCCGGCGTCGAGCCCCTTGAGCTTGAGCGAGTAGCCGTTCCCCCCCTCGTAGGTGTCGCCGGTCAGGAACAGGCCGAGGCTGGTGGCCCGGCTGTCGTTGACGTTCGAGAAGTGGGTGGCGAGCTTGTCGCCGCTGCCGGCGCCGTGCGCCACGAGCTCGTGGAACAGCACCTTGCCCCGTTCGAGGTCCAGAACCCAGAGCCGCGGCTCGGTGGAGGGGAGCGAATAGTCGATGACCGTCAGCCGGTCGGTTCGGCCGGAGATGCCGCGGTCGCGGGCGGCGGCGACGGCGTCGAGCGCCATCGCGAGCACCTTCGGCGACAGACCCTCGGCGTGCCGGGCGAGGGCGGCGGGCACGATCTCTGCACTCGGTTCGGTGTCGGCGAAGGAGACCGCGGGAACGGTGGCGGCGTAGAGACCGGCGGAGGCGAGGACCAGGAGGGCGGAGGGGAGTCGGAGCCTCTTGACGAGGGCGCGGCGGGCAAGGGTCGAAGCGACGGCAGGCGTAGAGTATCCCAGCATCTCGCGAAGTACCTCCCAAGCTGTCGTCCTGCTGTGCAAGACGCTCTGGAGTCGTCGGGGTCGTTCTGCGTCCGATTCTAGAACCCTTTCACCCCCAAAGAGAATTCCGCCGCCCCGTTTCCGCCTTTTTTGGTGGATTTACCCCGCGTCTCGCCGCCTTGTTGTAGGATTTCCCGACCTTATGACCCCCCTCTACGCCGATCCCCGGTCCGTGCTTCGCGCCCTGCGGGAGCGGAATCTGGTCTCCCTCGGCAAGCAGGCGGCGCTGGGTTTGACCTGGCCCCTCTGGCGCGAGTACTTCCGCGCCTTCCCTCGGACCTTTTCCCTGGGGTCACGCCAGTACCCTTATTTCCTGCACCCGTACAACTTCACCTGGAGCAACGAGCGCGCCGTGGAGCTGCCGGTCGTGTGGGACGCCGTGCGGCAGTACGCGGGGGGCCGGGTGCTGGAGGTGGGGAACGTGCTCTCGCACTATTTCCCACTCCGGCACGAGATCGTGGACAAGTACGAGCACGGCAGGAAGGTGCGCAATCTCGACGTGCTCGAGATCCGGGGCGAGCCGAAGTACGACCTCATCGTCAGCATCTCGACCCTGGAGCACGTCGGTTGGGACGAGGAGCCGAAGGACCCCGACAAGGTGATCCGGGCCGTGCAGCACCTGACGGATCAGCTGGCGAGCGGCGG
>DATBAW010000526.1:0-16030 GCA_036271335.1 Thermoanaerobaculia bacterium | reverse complement strand
TCCCGCCGGCTCTAACTAAAACTAACCAAAAGCGGAGTTAGAGCCGGCGGGACGCCGGCGGTCCCAGGGGGATCTAAGCAACGTGTCAATTTTGCCTTGACAGGCTACTAGGAGCTGCCCGGTCCTCCAAAATCATGCCGCATATACCGTGGGCCAAGCCCTTTTCCCCAAGGCCTATGCCGCATGTCCAGGAAAAGAGTGAGTCCATACTTTCCTGGATGCCGCGAAGAGCCCGACAGAGCAAAGCCCGACCTGGATCTGGACTCCATAACCCAAGATCCAGGCGACTCAGACCTTCGGGGGCACCTCTCGGACCGCGGCTTTTGCGGCACACACCGAGGTCCGAGCCTTCCAGAGCCGGATTGTTGCGGCATCTTCCGCGGTTCGGAAGGGGTCCTCCGGCCAACTTGCGGCACAGCGGGCTTACTCGTGGCGGATGATCGACATCGGGTCGACGCGGGTGGCCCGGTAGGCCGGCAGCGAGCTGGCGGCGAGCCCCACCAGCCCGAGCAGCACGGCGACGAAGGCGAAGACCGCCGGATCGGTGGGCGTCACGCCGAAGAGGAGGCTGGAGAACAGGCTGGTCGCCCAGGCGGCGGCGACGAGGCCGAGGACCAGCCCGACCAGCGTCAGCGCGAGCCCCCGCCGCAGCACCATGGCGACGATCTCCGAGGCGCGGGCGCCGAGGGCCATGCGGATGCCCAGCTCGCGGGTGCGGCGGCTGACGGCGTAGGACAGCGTGCCGTAGAGGCCGATGGCGGTGACCAGCAGCGCGGTCAGGCTGAAGCTCCCGAAGAGCCACGAGAAGAGGCGGGGCTGGGCGAGCGTCTCCTCGACCTCGTCGCTGAGCCGGCTCGTCTGCACCCCCAGGTTCGGATCCAGCTTGCGCAGGATGGCGCGGACGGGCTCGGCCACCCGCAGGGGGTCGCCGGCGGTCCTCACCTGCAGGGCCATGGCCGGCTCGTAGTGCTGGGCGAGGGGGACGTAGAAATAGGGGTGGGGCTCCGTCGGCAGCTCCGAGAACCGGATCCTGCGCACCACGCCGACCACCTCGCGGACCGAGCCATCCGCCAGCGCGACGCGCTCCCCCAACGGATCGCGGTCGGGCCAGAGGGCCCGCGCCGCCTGCTCGTCGAGGATGGCGACCGCCAGCGCTCCCTTGTCGTCGCCGGCCGAGAAATCGCGGCCGCGGACGACCCCGATCCCCAGCGTGGAGAAGAAGCCCGGGCTGACGACGTCGTACTCCATCGGCATCGAAGGCCGCTGGACGGCGCCGCCGAGCGGCCGCACACCGGCGAGCCCGCCTTCGCCGGCCACCCGCGCCAGCGGCACCGTCAGCGTCAGCGCGGCGGCCTTGACCCCTCCCACCCGCGCCACCTGGTCGCGGAGCTGATCGTAGAAGGCGAGGCCGGCGCCGGGTGGCAGATTGCGTAGCGACAGATCCATCCGCAGGGTGACGACGTGGCGGCTGTTGAACCCGGGATCGACCGACCGGAGGTTCTGGAGCGTACGGACGAACAGGCCGGTGCAGACGAGCAGCATCAGGGAGACCGTGACCTGCCCCACCACCAGGATCTCCTGGATACGGGTCCGGCCGCTCTCCGGCACCCCCTCGCCGCCGCGGCGCAGCATCGGCACCCCCTGGCGGCGGGTGGACCAGAGGGCGGGGGCCAGGCCGAAGATCACCCCGGCCCCCAGCGAGAGGCTGAAAGAGAAAGCGATCACCCGGCCGCCGACGGCCAGGTTGTTGATGGTGGGCAGGAAGCGCCCCAGGGAGAGTCCCTGGATGGCGTCCACGGTGAACAGCGCCAGCAGGAACCCGACGGCGCCGCCGACCAGGGAGAGGGACACGCTCTCGGTCAGCAGCTGGCGCACCAGGCGGCTGCGGGTGACCCCGAGGGCGAGCCGGACGCCGATCTCCTCCTGCCGCGCCGCCGCCTTGACCAGCAGGAGACCGCCGAGGTTGGCGCACACCACCATCATCAGGAGACCGGTGACGATCGACAGCAGCAGCAGGGGGCCGGTGAGGGTGTCTTCCCCACCCGGCCAGATGCCGAGCTCGGGGTAGAGCGCGAGCGCCGGCGGCCGCTGGTCCGCGGGCAATCCCTCCCCGAAGCGGACCGCCAGCCGGTCCATCTCCGCCTGCGCGCCGGCGAGCCTCACCCCCGGCGCCAGGCGGCCGAAGAACCAGAACAGCCAGGCGGGGCGCGCCGCCAGCAAGCCGTCCGGCAGCCGCGAGCGGAGGAGGAGCGGGGCGGTCTCCATCGGCACCCAGACGTCGATCTCCTCGGTGTGCAGGGTGCCGTGGAACCCTTCCGGCGCCACGCCGATCACCACGAAGGTCCGGCCGTTGAGGTTGAGCGAGCTGCCGAGGACCTGGCGGCGGCCGCCGAAGAGGCGCCGCCAGAGGCCGTAGCCGAGCACCGCCTCGGGCTGCTTCTCGCGCGCTCCGTCGCCAGGGGCGAACAGGCGCCCCATGGAGCTCTCGAGGCCGAGCACCGTGAAGTAGTTGTCGGTCACCAGTTGGCCGCTGACCCGCAGCGGCTCGCCGAGCCCGGCCAGGTTGAGGGGGAGCGAGGAGTAGGCCACCAGGCCGCTGAAGGCGCGGCTCTGGCTCCGGTAGCGCTGGAACGTCGAATAGCTCAGCGCCGGGGAGTAGGAGTCCCCGGAGACCCCCAGGTCCTGCGGTTTGCTGGCCAGGGAGACGATCCGCCCCGGCTCGGCCACGCCCGGAAACGGCCGCAGCAGCAGGGCATCGACGACGCCGAAGACCGTGACGCTGGCACAGATCCCCAGCGCCAGGCAGGCCACGGCCACGACTGTGAAGCCGACGTTGTTGTTCAGCTTGCGAAAGCCGTAACGGACATCGAGGGGAACGCTCATCGCCAGGAGCCCGGGCCGCGCGGCCGCGGGATGGATCCTCCTTGTCGGCAGCTCCGGCAAAGATTAGCATCTTTGCATGGCCCTGAAAACTGGATGGCGGTCGATCTTTCTTTTCCTGCTCGCCGCCTCGCCGCTCGCCGCGCAGACCTCCCCCCTCCAATGGCCGGTGCCCCCGCCGGGGCCGCCCCGGGAGACCGTCCTCCCGCCGTTGCTGATCAGGCCGGCGGCGCTGACCCAGGCGCTCGCCGCCGGCGCCGTCGCCCTCGACGCCCGGGGGGCCGGCCCGGCGTTCGCGGCGGGTCACCTGCCGGGGGCGGTCCCGGCCTGGAGCCCGGCCGAGGACGATTCCGACCTCGCACGGGTCAGGGCGCGGCTCGCCGCGGCGGGCATCGCGGGACCGGAGACGGTCGTGATCTATGACGAAGGCGGTGGCCGCGAGGCGATCGCCCGCCTCTTCTGGCTCCTGCGCTGGGCGGGATGCGGCGAGGTGCGGATCCTCGACGGCGGGCTCGCCGCCTGGCGGGGCGCCGGCGGCGCGATCGAGACGGGCGCGCCCGGCCGCGGCGCCGTGGCGGCCTTCCATCCCGCCGAACGGGCCACCACGGCGGACGCCGGCTGGATCGCCGAGACGTTCGTGCAGGCCGGCGTCCAGCTCCTCGACGTGCGGGATGCGCGCGGCTGGGAGCGCTGGGAGACGCCCCCCATTTTCGCCGCCGGCCACATCCCCTACAGCCTCCCCTTCGACCCCGCCGCGCTGCTCCTACCTACCGGCGTCCCTACCGGCGTCCCTACCGGCGGCGGCTGGCCTGATCCCAGCGAGCTGAGACGCCGCCTCGCCACGCTCGGGCCCCGCCCCAACGACCCGGTGCGGCAGGACTCGGTCTTCGTCCTCTACGGCGGCGACCGCGGCGATCCCCGCCCCGCCCTCGGCTACCTGCTCCTCACCCTCGCCGGCCTCGACGCCCGGATCTACCCAGGCGGCTGGCGGGAGTGGCGGGCGAACCCCACGCGGCCGGTCGTGCGGGTGCTCTCGGCCGCGGAGGTGGCCTCCAGCCTGAGGCGGGAAAATCCCGACCTCTCCGGCGACCGGCCGCCGCGCGACCTCATCCTGCTCGACCTGCGCGAGGCCCGCGACTTCAGGATCGGCCACCTGCCCGGGGCGAGCAGCCTGCCGTTCCTCCACTTCTCGCGGGACTTCGAGACGATGGTGCGGGCGGGGTGGCCGGCCGCCGAGCGGGCGACGATCCCCCTGGTGCTCTACTGCTACGGCATCGACTGCGTGCGCAGCCGGAAGGCCGGCGCCCTGGCCGCCCGTCTCGGCTTCCGCGACGTGATCTGGTTCCGCGGCGGGATCCGGGAGTGGCGAGCGGGGGGCTATCCCCTCCCCGAGACCCCGGCGACGACCGCTAGTCCTTCTCCGGCTCCGGCTCCCGCGCCGACTTCTTCCCGGCCGCCGGGCTGACGCGCAGGTGCAGGCGGACGTCCTTGACCTTGACCTCGGGGCCGTCGTCGAGCGCCAGGGAGTCCGTCACGCTCAGCGCCTTGTTGCGGTCCTTGTCGGTCCAGCCGCGGGAGGTGTGGATCTTCCCCTCCTCGGGATAGACCTCGACCCAGCGCTGTCCGTTCAGATCGGAGACCATCTTGCCGGCCGGCTCGAGCACGACGCCGGTCTCCAGGTAGTAGCCCGGCCCCATCCAGTCGATGACGAAGTCCGCGCCGTCGAGCTGCACCACGGCGCCGATCTCGAGGACGGCCGAGGTCTCGACGTGGACGCTGGCGCAGGTCTTGAGGTTGTGGGCGCTGTCGCAGAACGTCAGCGAATCGACGCCCGGCTCGGTCTCCAGGATCATCTGCTGGGCCCGCACCGGCGCGGGGGCGAGAAGGATGGCGAGGGGGGCGGCGACGAGCGCTGCGATCAGCGCGAGGCGGATTGACTTCACGGTTCGGCTCCTTTCAAGAGGATATTCCGGAGAGAGATCTCCCTCCGGGTCGACACCTCACAGGCCTCCCCTTGACGTCAACGGAATACAGCAGATCTAGGAAGACTTTATCACTGTTTCGCCAGGCCAGCTGTTTCGCCGGACCCCGCGGTTTCGCCGGACCAAAGGCGGCGGAAACAGAACCACTGATAGGGCTCGCGCCGGATCGCCGCCTCGAGGTCGGCGGTGAAGCGGGCGAGCGCCTCGCGCAGATCGCGCTGCCGGTCCTCGCTCTGCGCGACGCGGATGGCCGGGCGCAGCAGGCAGCGGTAGCGCAGACGCCCCTCGCGCAGCACGAAGACGGGGACGATCGGCACGTCGGCGGCGCGGGCGAGGGCGGCGGGGCCGACCGGCAGGGCGAACGGACGGCCGAACAGGCTCGCCTCCAGCGTCCGGCCGCCGGCGCGCGGGCGGTCCCCCTGGAGCGCCACGATCTCCCCCCGGCGGAGGGCGTCCAGGAGGTCCATGCCGAGCTGCGGCTCGTCGGCGAAGTGGGTGGTGTAGAGCTCGCCGCCGCAGTTGCGGATCAGCCCCTCGATGAACTGCTGCGCCCGCGGATCGGTCTCGGGCTCGCGCACCACGTGCACGCGCCGGCCGTCGCGGGAGGCGGGGAGCATCGAGCCGACCTCCCAGGCGCCGAGGTGGGCGGTGACCAGGATGAAGCCCGCGGACGAGGCCGCCAGCTCGCGCCAGGCCTCCAGCCCCTCCGCCTCGATGGCGAACGAGCGGGTGGTGCTCAGCCGCTCGTAGCGCTCCGAGAGGCACCAGGCGAAGGTGCGGAAGGTGCGGTGGATGCGGCGCTGGCGCTCCCACCAGCCGCACGGCCCCAGCACGGCTTCGAGATTGGAGGCGATGGCGGCGCGGATCTTGCGCAGGGCGACCCAGAAAAAGACGGTGAACAGGTCGAGCACCACCCGCAGGGCCCAGTGCGGGAGGGCGGTGACCGCGAACCGGTGGATGCGGAACCAGAAGACGCCGGTGACGTGCAGCGGCCCCAGCAGGCGGCGGCTCCAGCCCCCCTCCGGGGCGTGCGGCGGGTTCTCGCGGGGGATGGCAACGCTCATGAAGGCCGTGTTTCGTCCTTTCCGTCGTCGGTCTGGCGGTCGTCCGTTGCCTTATTCTCCCACGGTTCAGGCCCGGGTGCCCTGCCTTCCCCCGATCTCTCCAGCAACCCCTCGAGCGCCGGCAGCACCAGGACGGTGGCCAGCAGGCAGGCCGTGAGGCCGAGGGCGACCAGCGTGCCGGCGTGGCTGAGGCCCGGCACCCGCGAGCTGCTCAAGGACCCGAAGCCGATCACCGTGGTCAGCGTCGCCAGGGTGAGCGCCAGCCCCATCTCGCCGACCGCCGCCTGGAAACCGCCGTCCGGGTGCAGGCGCTTCCAGTGCACGGCGTTGGCCCCGAGGGTGGTGCCGGTGCCCAGCAGCAAGGGCACGGTGAAGGCGCAGAGCAGGTCGAGCGGTTTGCCCAGGAGCCCCCAGAGGCCGAAGGCCCAGACGCACCCGAGGGTGAGAGGGAGGGCCGAGAGGAGCGCGTCGCGCACCCGGCCGCGGAAGGAGATCAGGACCACGGCGCCGACCAGGATCAGCGCCAGCACGCTCGACCGCGCGAGATCGGACAGGGCGAGATTCCGCAGCTCCGTCCCGACGCGCGGAATCGAGGCCAGCGCGACGTCCCGGCGGTCGGGCGCCAGGCGCGCGAGGTCGCGGGCCAGGGCTTCCGGATCGACTTTGGCGCCCATCCCCAGGGGGAGGCGGACGTGCACGGCGACCACGGCGCCCGGGCCGCCGCCGCGCTCCATGCGCACCAGCTCGGACATCCAGCGCGGCCATTCGGCGAGCGCGGGAGCCCCCGGGTCCTTCCCTTGCCCCAACGCCCGCAGGGTATCGAGGGCAGGGGCGAAGGGAGCGGGCTTGAAGCCGGCGGCCACGATCTCGCGCTGGAGGTCGTCCGCCGCCCGCTCCAGCGGCAGGCCGTGGAGCTCCGCCAGGCGCTGGCGCAGCCGCCCCCCCTCGACCAGCCAGTCGGCCGGCGAGGTGATCTCCGCCCGCGGCCCCAGGCGCGCCTCGAGGATCTGCCGCGCCGCGGCGGCACGGTCGAGCGCCTCGCCCAGGGTGCGGCCGCGGATCACCACCGAGAAGGTGTCGAGCCCCACGGAGAAGCTCTGCACCAGCAGCCGCTCGGCTCCGGCCGACGGCGCGTCGGCCGGCCGCAGGGCCCGCAGGTCGGTGGAGAATTCCAGGCGCGAGATCCCCCAGCCGGCGAGCGCCGTGAGCAGGGCGGCGAGGGCGAGAGCGCCCCGCCAGCGGCGGGCGGCCAGCGCCGCGAGCCCCGCCAGCACCGGCCGGCCGAAGCGCGGCCAGAGCCGCAGCGGCCGGAAGCGCTCCGAGGCGGCGGGGAACCCGGCGAGCACGGCGGCGCCGACGGTGGCGGTGGCCACCAGCGTCGCCAGCACCCCCAGCGAGAGCACCGCCCCGAGCTCGCGGAGGAGCCGGAAGTGGGCCACCGTGAGCGCGGCGAGGCCGGCGGCGGTGGTGACGGCGGTGGTGACCACCCCCGGCCCGGTCTCGCGGAAGGTGGCGGCGAGCGCCGCCGCGATCCCCTCGCCGCGCGAGCGCAGGTCGCGGAAGCGGTTGGCGCCGAGGATCCCGTAGTCGACCCCCATGCCGAGCAGGGCGGCGGTGAAGCCGACGCCGAGGACGCTGATGCTCCCCAGCTCCAGCGCCGCCCCCGCCGCCATCCAGACCGTGCCGGCGGCGACGGCGGCGAGGATGGCGGTGGGCAGGAAGAGCCCCTCGAAGCCGAGGATCATCACCAGGGCGAGCCCGAGGACGGTGCCGGTCGCCGACTTCTCGAGATCGCCGCGGAAGAGCGCCTCGTCCTGGGCGGCGTAGATGGGGCCGCCGACGGCCTGGAAGTCGAGCGGCACCCCCGCCGACCTTTCGGTCGCCAGGTAGGCTCCCCGCAGCGCCGTCAGCAGCGCCCGGCCGCCGGCGGGATCGACCTCGGCTCGCGAGGGGGTGAGGATCACCAGGGCGGCGTCGCCGCCGGGCGAGACGAAGGCGCCGCTCAAGGGGTCGATCGGCAGCGACGCGGCGGCGGCCCCCAGCAGCCCCTCGGAGAGCCCGAGGGGATCGGCGGCGAACAGCGGCGCCGCCACCGCGCCGACCGGGCTGCGCAGCGCCTGGCGCATCTCGGCCACGCGGAGATGGAGGGCCTCGGGCTCCAGGCGGCGGGCGAGGTCGTCGCGCCAACCCGGCGCGCGCAGCAGCAGCGGCATGCGGGGGGCGACGCGGGCGAAGAAGAAGCGCTCGTCCTCTTCGGTCAGGCCGGCGCGGGCCTCGGCCACCAACGGGCTGTCGCGCATCCGTCCGGCCAGTTCGGCGGCGGCGTTGATCAGGGCCTCCGGCTCCACCTTGCCGCCGGGTCGGGCGCGCACCAGCACGAAGACTTTCTCGAAGCCGCCGAAGGTGCGCAGGAAGGTGCGGTAGTCCTCCGCCGCCGGCGCCCCCTCCGGCAGCAGCGCCTCGATCTGCGTCTCGACGCGGATGCGGGAGGCGGGGAGAAGCGCGGCCGCGGTGAACAGGAGCGCGATCACCAGGACGAGGCGCGGCCGGCGCGCGATGAGCGCGGCGAGAGCGGCGGAGAGACGGCTCAGCATGAGGCGCCCGCGTCGACGACCAGGGTCTGGCCGGTGATCGCGGCCGCGGCGTCCGACAGCAGGAAGCGGACGGCCTGCGCCACGTCGGCCGGCGCGACCCCCCGCGCCAGGCACTCGCCGGCGCGCAGATGGGCGATCGCCGCTTCGGGGAGCCCTGCAGTCAGGTCGGTGGCGACGAAGCCGGGCACCACGGCGTTCACCCGCACGCCCCGCTTGCCGGCCTCGCGCGCCAGCGAACGGGTGAGCCCGAGGATGCCCGCCTTGGAGGCGGCGTAGGCCCCCTGGCCGGCCACGCCGTGGAGGGCCGAGAGGGAAGAGACGTTGACGATCGCCCCCCGCCGCCGCGTCATCATCCCCCGCAGCACCGCCCGGCAGCAGCGGAAGAGGCCGCCGAGGTTGGTGTCGAGCACCGCCTCCCAGTCGTCGTCCGAGGTCATGGCGAGGAGCGACTCGCGGCGCAGACCGCCGTTGTTGACCAGCGCTTCGAGAGGCCCCAGCGCGCTTTCGACCTCGGCGACCAGGTCGTCCGGCCGGGTGCGGTCGCGCAGGTCGAGCTGGAAGGCCCGCGCCCCGGTGGCCGCCGCCACCTCGCGCGCCGCCGCCTCGTCGGCGTTCCAGGTGAAGGCAACCCGGGCGTCCGGTGCGGCCGCCAGCGCCTCGACCATCGCACGGCCGAGCCCGCGGCTGCCGCCGGTGATCAGGATCGTGCCCATCGGCTCTTCCCCCATCAGGAGCGCGCCCATCCCAGCATCTCCAGGCGGGCGCGGGCGACCGCGCCGGCGATCCGCAGGCTGTCCAGCAGCGGCCGATAATGGCTGGTCGTCCGCCCGTCGGCGAAGCCGAGCCGCACCGGCACCGTCACCACTCGGAACCCCCGCCGGGCGGCGCGCACCACCACGGCGCTCTCGGCCTCGAAGCGCGCCTCGGGGAAGCCGACGTCCTCGATCAGCCGGCGCGAGTAGAAGCGGAAGCCGGTCTGGATGTCGGCGAGGTGCTGGCCGGCGGCCAGCGAGATCGCCCGCGAGGAGAGGCGGTTGCTGGCCCGGCGGACGGAGCCCATCTGGCTGAACAGGTGGTCGCGGATGCCGAGCACCAGGTCGGCGCCGGACGCCGCCGGCGCCAGCAGCTTGGGGATCTCCTCGGGCAGGTGCTGGCCGTCGGCGTCGAGGGTGACCACGCCGTCGAACCCGCGGCCGAAAAGGTCGGCGAAGGCGAAGGCGAGCGCCGCGCCCTTGCCGCGGTTGCGAGGGAGAGAATGGACGCGCGCGCCGGCCCGGCGAGCCTCCTCGGCCGTGCCGTCGGTCGAGCCGTCGTCCACCACCAGCACCTCCGGCAGCTCGGCGAGAGCGCCACGGGCGACCGCCCCCACCGAGGGGGCCGCCTGGTAGGCGGGGATCGCGCCGGCGATCCGCAAGGTCAAAGAATCTCTCCCAAGGTGGCTCGTTCTCCTGCAGGAATCGTACCCCGAAGCGACCGGACGCCGGGTGGCGGGATTCTAGCCCAAGCGCGGCGGGGCCGAGAGAGAACCAGGGACTTCAGGGACGACAGGGATTCCAGGGACATCAGGCGAGAGAGGGCTTCCCGGGTCCCTGGAGTCCCTGCCGTCCCTGAAGTCCCTGGTCGACCTTGCCCAGCACCACCCAGGCCGCCGCTCCCCCCGCCGCCAGCGCGGTGGCGAGGACGACTCCAGGCGACACCAGCAGGGAGCCGTCCAGCGGGGTGATCCCCAACTCGGGATCGGCCTCCGCGAAGCCGGGACAGGGGCCGAATCCCAGGCCGGACGCCGCCAGGATCGCGGCGCCGAGATGGCCGCCGCCGTACTCCCCCGTCACCGCCTTGGGCGCGGCGACCGGTGGCAGCGGCGCGCCTTCCCAGGCGGCGCGGAGCACCGCCGCCTCCAGCCGGTCTCCCTCCCTCGCCCCCGAGGCGCCGGAGACGACGAGGTCGACGTCCGCGGGTCCGAGCCCGGCGCGCTCCAGGGTGCGCCGGAGCCCCCGCGCCAGCGGCCGATGCCCCTCGCCCCAGCCGGAGGGGGAAGCCGTGGGATCGAAGGCGCTCCCCCAGGCGAGCACCCGCGCCAGCGGCCGGACTCCGCCGCGGGTGCCGCCGCGGGCGGCGAGGCCGGCCGCGCTCTCCAGCAGCGCCACGCTGGCCCCTTCGCCGGCCAGGAAGCCGTCGCGGCGGCGGTCGAACGGCCGCGCCAGCTCCTCGCCGTCCTCACTCTCGCGGGCGAGGGCGCCGAAGCGGTCGAGCAGGGCGTGGAGGAGCGGCGTCATCTCGTCCACTGCTCCGGCGAGGACCTGGCCCGCGCGGCCGGCGGCGATCTCGGCGGCGGCCGTGCCCAGGGCGAGCAGCGGCCCTGCCTCGCGCTGGCAGAGGGTGAGGCTCGCCCCGCGCGCCTGGAGGGCGATGGCGATCTGCGCCGCCGGCGCGTTGGCGACGCTCTCCATGAACAGGGAGGGGGAGGCGGCCTCGGGACACTCGAGGAGGATCTGCCGCAGCAGCGCCTCGGTGTTGGTGGAGGGGCCGAAGGCTGTGGCAAGCACTACCGCCATCCCCGGGTCCGCGCCCTCGCCGAGGCCGGCGTGGCGCAGCGCCATCCGCGACGCCGCCACCGCCAGCTTCGACGGCGGGCTCATCCGGCGCGATTCGGCCGGCGACAGCCAGCCCGCGAAGGGCCCCGGCGGCACCAGGCAGGCCCGGCGCGCGCCACCCGCTTTGCAAGTACCGCGATGGTAGCCCGCCGCGCGGTCGACTTCGACGGCGAGCGGGGCGCCGGCGGCGAGAGCCGCGGCGAGACGGTCGGCGCCGCCCCCCCAGGCGCCGAGCGCGCCCAGGCCGGTGACGTAGATCGGCTCTCTCAAGCGGCGCGGCCCATCCACCGCGAGAAGACGAGGGCGGCGTTGGACCCACCGAAGGCGAGGCTGGTGGAGACCGCCGCCCGCGCGTCCGGCAGGGGGAGGGGGGCGTCGAGCACCAGCGCGACCGGCAGCTCCGGGTCCGCCTCCCCGGTCCGCCGCACCGGATGCAGCTCGCCGTGATGGAGGCAGAGCACGGTCGCCACGGCCTCGATGGCTCCCGAGCAGCCGAGCAGGTGGCCGATCAGCGCCTTGGTCGCCACCAGCGGCAGCCCGCCCGCCCGTTCTCCGAAGACCTGCCGCAGAGCGGCCCACTCGGCGGCGTCGTTGAGCGGCGTGCCGGTGCCGTGGACGTTGACGAAATCGATCGCCGCGGGCGGCAGGCCGGCATCCGCCAGCGCCGCCGCGACCGCCGCCGCGGCGCCGGTGCCCGCGGGGTCAGGCGCCGTCATGTGATGGGCGTCGCAGGAGGCGCCGGCGCCGGCGAGCACCGCCAGCGGCTCGGCCCCCCGTGCCAGCGCCCGGTCCAAGGGCTCCAGCACCAGCGCCGCCGCCCCCTCGCCGAACGACATGCCGGCCCGCCCGGCGCGGAACGGCCGGCAGGGGACCTCGTCCACCGAGCGCAGGGCGTTGAAGCCGGCGTAGGTGAGCTGGCAGAGCGAATCCGCGCCGCCGGCCACCGCCACCTCCACCTCGCCGGAGCGCACCGCGGCCAGCGCCGCGCCGAGGGCCAGCGCGCCGGAGGCGCAGGCGGAGGAGAAGGTGATCACCGGCCCCGTCGCGCCCAGGCGCCGCGCCACCGCGTCGCCGGGGGCGTTGACCTGCTGCGGGATCAGGGCGGAGAGGCGCGGGTGGCGGCGGTCGCGGAGGAAGTCGGCGAAGAAGAGCTCGCTCTCGTACATGCCCCCCGTGCTGCTGCCGAAGTAGACCCCCAGCTCGCCCTCCTCGCGATCCTCTCCTGCCGGGACGGCTCCTTGCAGGCCGGCCTGGCCGAGCGCCTCGAGGGCGGCGAAGACGGCGAAGCGGTCGGCGACCGACAGCCGGCGCCAACCCGGGACCGAGCGGGCGAAGGCGGCCGGCGGCGGCGGCGCCTCGGCGGCGAGGTGGGTGCGGTGGCTGGAGTGGTCGAAGCGATGGAATGGGCCGATCCCGGGACGGCCGGCCCGCAGCCCCTCCCAGACGGCCGCGGCGCCCCAGCCCAGACCGCAGACGGCGCCGATCCCGGTGACGGCGACCGGCTGGTTTCGCTGCATGGCGGGTTCCAGGGGTTCCACCTCGCGGGCGACGTCTACGTCCGCCCTTCGATGAAGTGCGAGAGCGTGGAGACCGACGAGAAGACCTCGCGGCCGATCTCCTGGCTCTTGATCCGGATACCGAACTCCTTCTCGAGCGCCACCACCAGCTCGAGCGCGTCGACCGAGTCGAGGCCCAGGCCCTCGCCGAACAGCGGCGCCTCGTCCTCGATCATCTCCGGCCGCATCCCCTCGAGGTTCAAGCTCTCGACGATCAAGCGCTTGATCCGGGACGGGGTCGTGGCGACTGCTTCCGACATACGTAGAAACCTCTGAGATCCGGCGGCTCGAGTCCACCGTGCGGCAACCCCGCAGGTTTTTTTTACACCGGGTCTTCCATGCTAGCCTGCCCCGGGGGGCGCTGGCAATCCCAACCCATTCTTCAACAAGTCCTTAGCGGCTCCGGAGGCGTCACCCGCGAACCGCCGCGCCGCCGCTGGTATCATCCCCCGGCTTGAGCACCCGAGACCCTCTTCTCCAGGCCTTCGAGCGCCTCGCGCGCCGCGATCCCCTGGCGCCGCTGGTCGTGTCGCCCGCGCGCCGGGCGACCGTCGGCGACGTCGACGCCCTGGCGCGCGCCGCCCGACGAGCCCTGGAAGATCTCGAACGGCCGTTGCCGCCGGGGGCCATCGTCGGCCTCGCCGCCGCCAACGGGCCGGGCTTCCTCGCCTCGCTGCTCGCCCTGCGCCGCGCCGGCCTCGCCGCCCTCCTGCTCGACGCCCAGACCCCCGGACCCGAGGCCCTGCGCATCCTCGACGCCCTCGGCGCCACCGCCCTCCTGCGCTGCCCGGAGGGGTGGCCGCGAGACCCGGATGGGTGGTCTATGCAAGTTCCGGGCACAGCGCCCGCCGCCGGCTCCGGCCCGGCTCCCGGGGCCGCGCCGGCTGTTTCATCGGACACCGCCGTCATCAAGCTGACCTCCGGCTCCACCGGCACCCCGCGGGGGATCGCGGCGTCCTCCGAGGCGCTGCTCGCCGACGACGCCGCGCTCACCGCCTCGATGGGCCTGTCGGCCGCCGACCGCCTGCTCACCACGATCCCCCTCTCCCATTCCTACGGCCTCGCCAGCCTCGCCCTTCCCGCCCTGGCACGCGGCACGCTCCTGGTGATCCCCGAGAGCGGCGGCGTCTACGATCCTTTCGTGACCGCCGCGCGCACCGGCGCCACCTTCTTCCCCACCATCCCGGCCTATCTCGACGCCCTGGCACGGATGGGCGATCCGCCTCCCCGTCCTCCCGCCCTGCGCCTGGTGATCACCGCCGGCGCCCCCCTCTCCGCCCTCACCTCGGCGCGCTTCCGGGAGACCTTCGGCCTCCCCGTCCACGTCTTCTACGGCTCCAGCGAGTGCGGCGGCATCTGCTATGACCGCGAGGGGGGCGCCGCCGAGCGGGGGACGGTAGGGGCGCCCGTCGAGGGGGTGCGGATCGTCCTGGAACCGGCCCTCCTGGAACCGGCCGCCGAGGGTGAAAGCGGACGCGTCACCGTCGAGTCCGCCGCCGTCGCCTCCGGCTACCTGCCGGATCCCGACGAGGAGCGGCTCTCCAACGGCCGCTTCCGCGCCGGCGACCTGGCGGTCTGGCAGGGGGGCGAGCTGGCGCTCCGCGGGCGGGTGGACGACCTGGTCAACATCAAGGGGAAGAAGGTCAATCCGCGCGAGGTCGAGGCGATCCTCGCCGGCCTGCCGGGAGTGGACGAGGCGGTGGTGCTGGGGGTCCCCCTGGGCTGCCGCGGCGAGGTGCTGCGCGCCGTGATCGCCTGCCGGCCGGGGCGCCTCTCCGCCGGCGAGGTGGTGGCCTGGTGCCGCTCGCACCTCTCGGCGCACAAGGTGCCGCGCAGCGTCATCCTGGTCGCCGCCCTGCCGCGCAACCCGCGCGGCAAGCTCGACCGCGCGGCGCTGCTCGCCCTGGAGGCGGACGGCCTTGGCTAGGCGCCCCTACCGGCCGCCGGCGCTGGTGCTCGGCGGGCTCGCCCTGCAGGCCGCCGGCCTGGCCGCCCTCGCCGCCGCCCCGCGCCACTGGCGGGCGGTGGCCGGCACCCTCTTCGCCAGCCACGTGACGCTCACCGCCGCCAGCCTCTGGCCGCGCAGCCAGTGCGTGGGCCCGAACCTGGTCCGCCTGCCGCCGGCCGGCCGCGCCCGGCCGGAGATCGCCCTCACCTTCGACGACGGTCCCGACCCCGAGATCACCCCGCGCGTGCTCGACCTGCTCGACGACGCCGGCATGCGGGCGAGCTTCTTCGTCATCGGCCGCCGCGCCCGCGCTCAACCCCACCTCACCGCCGAGATCGCCCGCCGCGGCCATCGGGTCGAGAACCACACCGACACCCACCCTCATCTCTTCGCCTGCTATCCCGCGGGCCTGCTGCGGCGGGAGGTCGAGCGGGCGCAGAGCGCGATCGCGGCGGCCACCGGCCGCCGGCCCCGCTTCTTCCGCGCCCCGGCCGGCCTGCGCAATCCGCTCCTCGACTGGGTGCTCCATCGCGCCGGTCTCCGCCTCGTCTCCTGGACGCGGCGCGGCTTCGACGCCGTCGACGGCAAGCCGGCAGCGATCGCTCGCCGCCTGCTCGCCGGCCTCGCGCCCGGCGACATCCTCCTCCTCCACGACGGCCGCGCCACCGTCCAGACCGGGGGCAATCCCGTCGTCCTCGAGGTGCTGCCGCGGCTGCTCGACGAGCTCGACCGGCGAGGAGTGCGGTCGATGCCGATCCCCGACCCGGCGGAACGGGACGAGGCCGGATGAAGAAGATCGGGCAGGGGAAGTACTCCCGGGAGATCCGCGACCTCCTCTACAAGATGCGCACCGAGGGGATGTCCCCGGGGAAGCAGGCGGGGGCCGTGGCGCTGGGGGTGTTCATCGGCTGCACGCCGTTCTACGGCTTCCACCTGCCGCTCTGCCTCATCTGCGCCAAGCTGCTGCGGCTCAATCCCGCGCTCACCTATCTGGCGGCCCACATCAGCGTGCCCGGCTCCACCCCTTTCCTGCTGATGGCGGAGCTCGAGATCGGTCGCCGCCTGCGCGGGCAGAGCTATCTTCACATCCATCACATCTCCAACCTTTGGGCGCTCGGGATCCGGCAGATGGGTGTCGACATGATGCTCGGCTGCCTGATCATCGGCGGCGGCCTGGCCATCCTGCTGTCGGCGATCACCTGGTGGGTGGCGCGCCGCCGCCATGCCCATCCCCGGCAGGAGGCGCTGCTGGAGAAGGCCGCTCTCCCCTATCTGGAGTCCGGCATGCTCGACTGGGAGTTCGTGCGCGGCAAGCTCCGCCACGATCCGCTCTACTTCAATCTCCTGCGGCTGGGCTTCCTGGAATCCGACCGCCGCCTGCTCGACCTCGGCTGCGGGCGGGGGATCCTGTT
>DATBAW010000525.1:0-1638 GCA_036271335.1 Thermoanaerobaculia bacterium | reverse complement strand
AGCACCAGGCCTTCGTGGGCACCGGCTATTTCGACCAGGTGGCGCAGACCATCACCCAGGGGGCCAGCTCCACCACGGCCCTCTCCGGATCGACCGAGGAGGAGCAGTTTCCAGGGCAGAAGGCGAGCTGACGATCCCCCTTGTAGGGGCGGCCCTGTGTGGCCGCCCAGGCGGAGGCCGGAACCAACTGGCGAGGGCAGAACCAAAAAACAGGGCGGCCACACAGGGCCGCCCCTACCCGTCAGGGAGACGGGCCATGGACAGCATCCGTGTCGAGGGTCGGGGATCGGACGCCGCGGAGCGCGTGCTGACGCGGGAGGCGCTGGACTTCGTGGCCGAGCTCGAGCGGCGGGTGGGCCTCGCGCGCGTCGACCTGCTGCGGCAGCGGGTGCTGCGGCAGGACGACTTCGCGCACGGCGTGCCGCCGGACTTCCTCCCGCACACCCGCTCGATCCGCGACACCGTCTGGGAGGTGGCGCCGGTCCCCGCCGACCTCGAGGACCGCCGGGTCGAGATCACCGGCCCGGTCGAGCGCAAGATGATGATCAACGCCCTCAACTCGGGCGCCAGCGCCTTCATGGCCGACTTCGAGGACTCGCTCTCGCCGACCTGGGAGAACGTCGTGGCCGGCCAGGCGAACCTGATCGACGCGGTGCGGCGCGACCTCGCCTTCACCAGTCCCGAAGGCAAGGAGTATCGGCTCGCCGGGCGCACCGCCACCCTGATGGTCCGCCCGCGCGGCTGGCACCTCGTCGAGCGCCACGCCCTGCTGGCGGACGCGCCGGTCTCGGCCAGCGTCTTCGACTTCGGCCTCTTCTTCTTCCACAACGCCCGGGAGCTGGTCCGCCGCGGCACCGGCCCCTACGTCTATCTGCCGAAGCTGGAGAGCCACGTCGAGGCGGCGCTCTGGAACCAGGTCTTCGAGATCGCCCAGCACCTCCTCGACCTGCCGCGCGGCACGGTGAAGGCCACGGTGCTGATCGAGACGATCACCGCCGCCTTCGAGATGGACGAGATCCTCTGGGAGCTGCGCGACCACGCCGCCGGCCTGAACGCCGGCCGCTGGGACTATATCTTCAGCATCCTCCGCAAGCTGCCGTCGGCCGACCGGCTGCTCCCCGACCGCTTCCAGATCACCATGAACGTCCCCTTCCTGCGCGCCTATGCCGACCTGCTGGTCCACACCTGCCATCACCGCGGAGCCCATGCCATCGGCGGCATGGCCGCCTTCATCCCCAGCCGGCGCGACGAGGAGGTCAACCGCGTCGCCCTCGACCGCGTCCGCGAGGACAAGGAGCGCGAGGCCCGCCAGGGCTTCGACGGCACCTGGGTCGCCCATCCCGATCTCGTCCCCGTGGCGAGAGAGGTCTTCGACCGCGTCCTCGCCGGCCGGCCGAATCAGAAAAGCGTCCTCCGCGACGACGTCGCCGTCACCTCCGAAGACCTCCTGGACTTCCGCATCGAAGACGGCAGGATCACCGAAGAGGGCCTGCGTTCCAACATCTCGATCGCCCTCCAATACCTGGACTCCTGGCTCCAGGGCCAAGGCGCCGCCGCCATCCGCAACCTCATGGAAGACGCCGCCACCGCCGAAATCTCCCGCGCCCAGCTCTGGCAATGGATCCACCACGACGCCGC
>DATBAW010000524.1:0-2223 GCA_036271335.1 Thermoanaerobaculia bacterium | reverse complement strand
GGGAGGACCATTCGTTGCGGCCTGAAGGGCCGCGGGAGCCTTCTTGCCGAGTCGGGTTCTCGCGACCCTTCAGGCCGCAACGATGGGGCACCTTGTCTTCCCAGGGCATCGGCCTTCGGCCTCAGCCCTGGGCTGGGATCTCCCGACCCGTCGGGCCGGACTGAAGTTGACTCGATCAGAACTGGAAACAGTTATTCTGTGACGAGCCCTCTAAGTAAGGGACACCTCGAAACTGGAGGGCAGGTTCGAATAAGCTTCAGGCATGGCAACCAAGGTTCTGCTCAACGAGATCGACCGGACCGCCGAGGCCGAATTCGATACCGCCAAAGCCAGCGAGCCAGCGCTCGGTAAGGACTGGCTTCGCTCCGAGGAGGACGAGGCATGGCAGACCTTGTAAGAGACTCGACCGTCACCTTCGCCGACGTCCAGGCCGCGCGCGAGCGCATCCGTCCTCATGTTCACCGCACCCCCGTGCTGACCTCCAGCGCGCTCGACGAGCGGCTGGGAGCTCGGGTTTTCTTCAAGTGCGAGAACTTCCAGCGGGTCGGCGCCTTCAAGGCGCGCGGGGGGTTCTCGCGACTGACGATGCTGACGGCCGAGGAGCGTTCCCGGGGCGTCGTAGCCTTCTCGTCGGGAAATCACGCGCAGGCGGTGGCGCTGGCCGCGCGAGAGCTCGGGATCCACGCCACTATCGTGATGCCGAAGGATGCTCCCGCCCTCAAGGTCGCCGCCACCCGCGGTTATGGCGCCGAGGTGATCCTCTACGACCGGCTGGGCGGAGAGAGCCGGGAGGAGATCGCCCGCAAGATCATGGAGGAGCAGGGAGCCACCCTGGTGCCTCCCTTCGACGACGAGCTGGTGATCGCCGGCCAGGGAACCCTGGCGCTCGAATTCCTGGAGGAGGTGCCCGATCTCGACGTGATGGTCACCCCCTGCGGTGGCGGCGGCCTCCTCTCCGGTTGCGCCGTGGCCGCCAAAGGGCTCCGGCCGGAGATCGACCTTTGGGGAGTGGAGCCCGAAACAGGGGATGACATGAAACGGTCGCTGGCGGCCGGGCACCCCGTCACCATCCCGCTCCCCATCACCATCGCCGATGCCTTGCAGACCACCCGTCCAGCCGAGCAAACGCTCGCCCTCGTCGCCGCGCTCACCCGGGGCATCCTCACCGCCAGCGACGAGGAGATGCGCCGCGCGATGGCCCTCCTCGCATCGCGAATGAAGATCGTCGTCGAGCCCGGCGGCTCGATCGCCTTCGCCGCCCTTCTCCACGGCAAGGTACCGGAGGTCGCGGGACGGAAGGTCGGGATCGTCCTCTCGGGTGGCAACGTCGATCCCGACCACTTCGGCGCGCTGATCTCAGGGTTGGACCTGAGCTAGCCTGCCAATAGAAGCATCCATGGTCCGACGGAAGATTATTTCGGTCCCCTCAAAGATCGACCAGCCCCTCCTTGAGCGGACGGCGCTGAAGACGAAGCAATGGGCGGTGCTCGTAATTGCCGGCGGATAAGATTTTATGCACGAAAACAGCCGCGAAACGCCCGGTGAGCTCTTCGCCGGGCCCGGTGGGTCATCCGCCGGCCCCGGCGAAGCACCCGCGGGCCACCTTAGCCGACTCGCCGGCGCCGGCGAGAAGCTCGCCGACCGTTTCAGTCGACCCGCCGGGACCGGCGAGGACCCCGCCGGGAATCTCAGATGACCCGCCGGGACCGGCGAGACGTCCGCCGCGCATATTTCCTAGGCCATCGCGCATATTCACTACCTCGCCGGCAATTTCGCGAAGACCGCCGGGCTGTAGGGGTGTCGGGCGTTGCCCGAAATGCCATCCAATTCGCGGGACACGGATGCGGAAATCGCAACGGTGAAAGCAGGAGCTCCCTCGGTGCTGGCCGCCGCTTGGCGAAAAGCGTGGCACCCAGTCCGCGTGCGAAGTGCGGCGCGTGCGAAGTGCCACCCAATTCGCGAGACACGGACACAGAAATCGCAGCTGTGGACGGAGGGGCTCCTTTTTAGCTGGCCTCTGCCCGTTTCGAGCTTCAGGTGCGCATCCGGTCGCCATGACCGACGAAGGCTCGACGAAGAGGGTTCCGGGTAGACCTGGGTGGTTGCCCACCCAGGCCCCCCACAGACCCGTACGTGCGGGACTACCGCATACGGTTCCTCAGGCTACGGTTTTGCTACGCGACTTTCAGGCCTCGTGACAGATTCTCGGATTGGGTAGCGGGT
>DATBAW010000523.1:0-2123 GCA_036271335.1 Thermoanaerobaculia bacterium | reverse complement strand
CTGATTGCCTCCGGCGCCGTCGATCCAGAAGCGGACCGCCGTGAAATCGGCGACGTTGGGGCGCGCCGCGCCGGGATTGCTGTGGAAGTAGAGCCCCTGGAAATCGTCGGGCTCCCAGGAGATGGCGTCCGGCGCGCTCTGGTAGATCACCGTCTGCGCCAGGTTGCGGGTCGCCCACCCCCAGTCCTGCCAGCCGTTGCGGAGCGCGTTGTCGTAGACGGTCTGCACCGCCGCGCCGGCGGGCGCGGCGGTCAGCGAAATGACGGCGAGCGCGACGCCGGCCGCCAGGAGGGCGACCCGAAGAGGACGGAGCTGGCGCACGGCGGTATCTCCTATAGCAAACTATCTAAGTCTGGCATAGAACCGCCGCGCGCGATAGGAGGGTCTTGGGAGGGTCTTGAAGGGTACTTCCGGTCAGGAATTCGACGGCGTGGCCGCGTCTCCGGCCGCCATCTCACGGCCATGGATCATCAGAAACGCGATCCGTTCGGCCAGGGCGCTGATGGTGAACGAGGGGTTGGTGGCGAGAGCGGCGGGAACGATGGCGCCGTCGGCCACGAAGAGGCCGGGGACGCCGAAGACCTCGCCGCGCGCGTCGGTGACGCCCTGCTCGATCGTCTCCCCCATCACGCAGCCGCCGAGCGGGTGCGCGGTCAGCGTGCCGTTGCCGGTGACCGGGTCGTAGCCACGGGGGTGCTGATAGCGGCCGTTGAGCCCCTGGCTGAGCTCGCGCAACGCGGCGGTGATCTGGTGATAGAGCGGCAGGCTCTTGGTGGGGTCCCAATCGAGGACGATCCCCTGGCCGTCGAGCCGCAGCACGCCGTTGGCGGCGTCGGTGCCCATTCCCAGGTAGCGCATCGCGTAACGGCCGCGCACGGTCAGCCTCCCCTTCTCCAGACCGAGAATCGAGCCGAGGATCGGGATCGCTCCCAGGTCCTCGATGAAGATCTTGTTGCTGTCGGTGCTGAAGTCGCAGCCGGCGACGATCGTCGGGCCGCTCTTCGGCTGGAGGTCGAAGGCGGCGTCCTTGGTCATCGCGTAGATGAAATCGCCGTTGCCCGAGAAGTGGAGGCCGAGCATCGGGCTCAATCCCGGGAGGTCGTTCCGCGACTGCAACAGGACCTCGGTCGAGCCCATCGTGCCGGCCGCCAGCACCACGCGCCGGGCATGCACCGACTGCACGAGCTTCGGCGCACCGCTCACCGGCTCCTCCTCGTCGCCGACGGTGAACCGGATCTCGAACGCGGATCCGGGCTTGCGGATCGTCTGCACGAAGTGCTCCGGAAAGATCTTCGCGCCATGCTTGCGGGCCACCGCGAGGTAGTTCAGGGTCAGCAGCTCGCGGGCGTTGACGTTCCCCTCGAAGGTCTCGGAGGCGGGGCAGCCGACGAGGCAGTCGCCGCAGTAGACGCAGCGCGTCAGCGGGATGCCGGCGGGCGTGGGCGCGGGCACGCGATCGCTATGGACGGCGAGGGGCACCCACTCGGGCGCCTTGCGGGCACGCCGCGAGGCGCGGGCGGCGGCCTGGAAGGCGATGCCGCGCTCCGGCATTCCCGCCACCGGATTGGGCGCGACGGGCATGGACCGGATCATCGAGTCGGCGAGGTCGTAGTAGGGATCGAGGGCGCGGCGGTCGACGCCGGCCGGCCAGCGGGGATCGGCGAAGATCTCGGGATCGGCGCGCAGCCGGACGCCGAAATAGTGGAGCGATCCGCCGCCGACGCCGATGCCGCGGATCACGTTCATGCCGTTCCCCTGGTCGATCAGGAAATGGCCGTGCCGCAGGGTCCGGGTGCCATGCCCGGTGGTCTTGAAGGATCCCTGCTCGACAGGGTACTCCTTGCCTCGCTCCAGGACGGCCACCGATTCGCCCGCCTGGGCGAGCCGGCAGGCCACCGCCGCGCCACCGAAGCCGGAGCCGATGACGACGACGTCGAACGTCTGTTCCGCAGCAGATTGCGTTGCCATGATCCCCTCCTGAGGACCGGCCCCGCGAGGGCCGCGAGCCGGTGCGATCGTATCTTCCACCAGAGAGTGGTACGAACGGAAGAACTATCGCAGGGGCTCCACGGCCTGCGCCGGAGGAGGGTCAGGCGAAGGGACGGCTCACTGCCCGGTGGGCG
>DATBAW010000522.1:0-7415 GCA_036271335.1 Thermoanaerobaculia bacterium | reverse complement strand
GGACGCCGAGCGTTGGCTGCGGCCGGGGCAACGGCTGGTGTTCGCGACCGGCCGGGGTCCCGGGGCGGGCGCGCTGCTCCGCGGCATCGTGTCTCCCCAGGAGCTTCTGCTGAACGATCGGGAGATCGCCGGGCTCGCGATCGTCCTGACCGGCGGCGACCTCTCCCCCCAGGCCGCCCGCTCGCTGCGCCTTGCGACCGACGGCTGGTACCGGCCGCTGCGGCTGGCGTTCGAGGCCACCGGCGGCCTGGGCCTCGAGGGGACGAGCCCGGAGGAGATGCTGGAGATTCCCTCCGTCCGTCTCTTCCTGCGCCACGAGGTGATCGACGCCTTCGCGCCAGACGAGCGCGATCTCGTCCTCGCGGCTCCGGACGCGCGGCCGGCGGCGGGCGAAGCCGGCGAGGAAGCCTGGCGGCTGCTCGACGACCGGGGGTTGTGGATCGACGGGCCCGAGCGCGACTGCCTGCCGCGGCTCCTGGCCGCCGCTCTCGAGCGGGAGCGCCGGCGGCGGCGTCCGGCGCGCGGCGCCCCGCCGCCGGCCCCGGCGCCGAGGGGAGCAGAAGCCCTCCCCACCGTCTACACGCTCGGTCTGCTCGGCACGCCGATCAGCCGGCAGCGCGACGAGGAGGGGGAGCGCGAGCTCGACTGGCGCCTCCGGCGCTCCCTGCAGGTGCTGGCTTTCCTCGCCTCCTCATCCGGATTGCAGGCCGGCCGCGAGGAGGTCATCGAGGCGGTCTGGCCGACGGAGGGGGAGCGCACCATCGAGCGCAACTTCCATCCCACGCTGAGCCATCTCCGCCGTACTCTGGAAGGGGGGCACCGGGGGAAGGATCGGCCATCGCCTCTCCTCTTCCGCAATGGCGTCTACCGGCTGAATCCGGAGGTCGGCTGGGAGGTCGACGTCGTCGAATTCCATGCTCTCGCCGACGAGGGACGGAAGCTGGCGGAGGGCGGCGAGCTCGAGCCGGCCGCCGAGGTCTGGCAGCGGGCCTGGAAGCTCTATCGCGGGCCGTTCCTCCAAGGCTACTACGAGGCCTGGATCACCGCGCGCCGGGAGACCTACCAGCGCCGCTACCTCGAGCTGCTGCGGGATCTGGGCGAGCTCCTCGACCGGCTGGGGCACAAGGCCGAGGCGATGGACGCCTACCGGACGGCGCTGGTGGAGGACCCGTTCCAGGAGCGGGTCCACGTCGAGGTGATGCGCCTCTACGCCGAGCAGGGGCGCCGCGATCTCGTGCGGCGCCAGTACGACCACCTCTGCCGGATCCTCCTCGAAGAGCTGGGCCAGCCCCCCGAACCGGAGACCACCCGCAAGTATCACCAGTTCATGGGGTAAGTCCCTCGGCTTGTCCCTCCGCCCGCCATCTGGTAGCGTCTCGCGTGCCCCGACGAACTCCTCACTCTAGACGCTCCGCGCTCCGCTTCCGTAAGAGGTCGTCAGTATGAGACTGCGAGCCTTGCGCGACGCCTGCCTCGGCGGCTTTCTCTACGGCGCGCTGCTCTATGGCGCCGTTCTGTCCCTGGTCCACGTTCTCCACAACCATCTCGGCTCGGCGCGTGACGCGCTGGTCGTCTACACCAGTTGCCTCGTCCTCTACGGACTCTGGAGCGCCGCGTTCTTCGCGGCGGCGAGCTTGGCGGTGCTGCCGTTCTCGCGCCCGGAGGCCCAGGGGCGGCGCGGCCTGCTGCTGGGGCTGCTCGCCTTCAACCTGGTCTTCTGGGAGATCTTCTTCCTCTACGGGCTGACCTACGACCAGGCCCCGTTCCACCCGGCGGCCAAGTGGGGGATGGCGGGGGTGCTGGCGCTGCTGGCCCTCCCCATCGCCCTCGGCGCCGGGCTGGGCTCCTGGCTGCTCTTCCGGCTCGGCGCGGCGGTCGGGCGCAGCGGCCTCTGGCTGGCCGCTGCCGCTCTCCTAATCCTCGGGATCGCGGTCCATGCCGCGGCGCCGCTCTATGCCGGCGGGGGAGAGCCGGCCATGGCGACGCGGACGAGCCCTCCGGCCATCCCCGTCGCGAGCGCTGGCCTGAAGGTGATCGTCGTCGGCTTCGACGGCGCCGACTGGCGGGTGGCCCGGCCGATGATGGCCCGGGGCGAGCTCCCCACCTTCGCCGCCATCGTCCGCGAGGGAACCACCGGCCCCCTGGAGTCGATCCACGACTCCAACTCGGCGGTGATCTGGGCCTCGATCTATACCGGGATGAAGCCGGAACGGCACGGCGCCCTCGACTTCTACCAGATCGCGCTCCCCGGACTGACGTCGAAGGGGATCTATCCGGTCCACCGCACCTTTTTCAAGGAGCTGGCCGACTTCGTGTCGCCGCTCGGGCTGACCCGCCTGATCCCCGTCGACCGCTTCTCGCTGTCGGCGCCCCCCTATTGGGAGATCGCCGACCGGGCGGGACTCTCGATCGGCGTCGTGGACGGCTACTTCTACTCCTTCCCGGCCTTGCGTCCAACGCGGCCGGAGAGCTGGTTCCTCTCCTACGGGCTCGACGAGATGGCGGAGCGCCCGACGCCGCAGGTCGACCTGTTCGATCAGCCGCCGTCGCTCTTCCGCGAAATCCGGCCGCTGCTCGCCTTGGGCGACTTCAACTGGCAGTCGGCGGCCCTGCTGAAGCTCCTCGCCGAGCGCCCTCACCCGCAGCTGGTCAATCTCTACTCCCATCAGCCGGACAGCGATCAGCACTGGTTCTGGAAGTGGTACGAGCCGGAGCGCTTCTTCAACGTCAAGGCGAAAGATCTCCAGGAGAAGGGGGGGATCATCCCCGGGGTCTACCGCGACTTCGACACCTTCCTCGCCCGCCTGCTCGCCGCGGCGGGGCCGGACACGGTCGTCCTCATTGCTTCCGACCACGGGCACAGCCCGACGATCGTCCACAGCCTCTACACCCAGCACCGGCACGGTCCTCCGGGTATCCTGCTGATGCAGGGCGGCCCGGTGAAGCGGGGGCTGGCGATCCAGGACGCCAGCATCTACGACGTCTATCCCACGGTCCTCTACCTCCTGGGGCTGCCGGTGCCCCAGGACGCCGCCGGCAAGGTGCTGACCGAGGCGTTGGACCCCGGTTTCGTCCGTCTGCATCCGGTGCGCACGGTGCCGACCTACCGCGATCTCGGCCTTTCTCCCCGTCTGCCTGGCGCCAGCCGCGACGGCTCGATGAACCAGATGGAGATCGAGAAGCTGAGATCGCTGGGATACATCGGGATCGGCATGTGAACCTAGAATAGGGAAGGAGCTCCGATTGAGCAGGCCCGACAAACAGGACGTGCCGGTGGTGATCCTCTGCGGAGGCCAGGGGACCCGTCTGCGCGAGGAGACCGAGTACCGCCCGAAGCCGATGGTCGAGATCGGTCCCCAGCCGATCCTCTGGCACATCATGAAGATCTACGGCGCCCACGGCCTCGATCGCTTCGTGCTCTGCCTCGGCTACAAGGGGTGGGAGATCAAGCAGTACTTCCTCCGCTACCGGGAGATGCACTGCGACTTCACCGTGGCGATGGACGGCAGCCGCCCGCTCGAGATCCACAATCGCGACGGCTACGAGAGCTGGCGCGTCACCTGCGCCGAGACCGGCCCCGAGGCCGCCACCGCCGCCCGGCTCTGGCGCGTGAAGCGGTACGTCCAGGACGCCCAGACCTTCTGCCTCACCTATGGCGACGCGGTGGGCGACGTGGACATCGACAAGCTGCTCGAGTTCCATTGGGCGCAGGGGCGTCTCGCCACCGTTACCGGCGTCCACCCGACGTCGCGCTACGGCGAAATGCGGGTCGCCGGTGCCAAGGTGATGGAGTTCGACGAGAAACCCACCCTGGCGGAGGGCGTGGTGAGCGGCGGCTTCTTCGTCTTCCAGCGCGAGGTCTTCGACTATCTGGACGACGACCCCAACCTCTTTCTGGAGCAGAAGCCGCTCCAGCGCCTCGCCCGCGACGGCCAGCTCTCGGTCTGGATGCACGAAGGGTTCTGGCATCCGATGGACACCTACCGCGACTATCTCCACCTGAACGATCTCTGGAAGCGTGGAGAAACGCCTTGGAAGATCTGGTGAGCCGGCCCGTCATCAGGCCAGCCCTCGCCTGCCGTTTCTGCGGCGCTCCGCTCTCGGAGGTCTTCGTGGACCTCGGCGCCTCGCCGCTGGCCAATTCGTATCTGGAGCCGGAGGATCTCGATCGCGCGGAGGCGTTCTATCCGCTCACCGTCTACGTTTGCGGCGCGTGCCTGCTCGTCCAACTCCCCGAGGCCGAGCGGCCGGACGCGATCTTCTCCGACTACGCCTACTTCTCCTCCTATTCGGACAGCTGGCTCCGCCACGCCGAGGCCTACACTGAGGCGATGATCGCGCGTTTCGGTTTCGGCGCCGATCACCAGGTGGTCGAGATCGCCAGCAACGACGGTTACCTGCTGCGCTGGTTCAAAGCGCGGGGGATCCCGGTGCTGGGCGTCGAGCCGGCCGCCAACATCGCCGCCGCGGCCGAGGCGGCGGGCATCCCCACGGTCGTCAGGTTTTTCGGCGAGGCCACCGCCCGCGAAATAGTTTCCGAAGGCAAACGGGCGGACCTGCTGGTCGGCAACAACGTGCTCGCCCACGTGCCGGGGCTGAACGATTTCGTCGCTGGACTGAAGATTCTCCTCGCCCCTGCCGGGGTGCTCACGATGGAATTTCCCCATCTGCTCCGGCTGATGGACGAAGATCAGTTCGACACCATCTATCACGAGCACTACTCCTATTTTTCGTTCGCCACGGTGCGCAAGGTTTTCGCGGCGCACGGGCTCACCCTGTTCGACGTCGAGGAGCTCCCCACGCACGGCGGCTCGCTGCGGATCTATGCGCGGCACGACGAGGATGCGTCGAAGCCGGTGGGGAAGCGGGTGGCCGCCCTGCTCGCCGGTGAAGAGGCGGCCGGCCTCGGCCGGCTGGAGACCTACCGCTCTTTTGGCGAGCGGGTGCAAAGAGTGAAATGGGGGTTGCTCCGCTTCCTGATCGAAACCCGGGAAGCGGGGAAGTCGATCGCGGCCTACGGCGCGCCGGCCAAGGGGAACACGCTGCTCAACTACTGCGGCGTGCGCACCGACTTCCTCGACTACACGGTCGACCGCAGTCCGCACAAGCAGGGGCGCTATCTGCCGGGAGTGCGCATCCCCATCCACGGGCCCGACCGCCTGCGCGAGACGCGGCCGGACTTCGTGCTGATCCTCCCCTGGAACCTCAAGGAGGAGATCGTCGAGCAGATGGCGGACGTCCGCTCCTGGGGGGGCCACTTCGTGGTGGCGATCCCGGAGGTCAAGATCCTCGAATGATCTTCCGCGAGACTCCGCTCGCCGGCGCCTGGGTGCTGGAGCCGGAACGGTTCGAGGACGAGCGGGGCTTCTTCGCGCGCACCTGGTGCAGCCGTGACTTCGCGGAGCTGGGGCTTGACCCCACGATCGCCCAGTGCAGCCTCTCCTTCAACCACCGCCGGGGGACCCTGCGCGGCCTCCATCTCCAGATCGCGCCGCACGAGGAGGTCAAGCTCGTACGCGTTACCCGCGGCGCCGTCTGGGACGTGATCGTGGATCTTCGTCCCGGCTCTCCGACCTTTCGCAAGCATTTCTCGCTCATCCTTTCGGCGGAGAACCGGAACGAGCTGTACATTCCCCAAGGGATGGCGCACGGATTCCAGACGCTGGAGGATGCAACAGAGGTTTTCTATCAGATCTCCGAATTCTACGCTCCCGAGTCCGCCCGTGGATACTGTTGGGACGATCCTTCCCTCGCGATTCCCTGGCCGGAGCCGGTGACGGTGATTTCGGACAAGGATCGCAATCTGCCGTTTTTCGCGGGGTCTGTGGGGTGAGCGTGCAAGACGAGATGATGGCCTTCATCGCCGAGGCCTATCCCATCTGTCGCAGCCTCACAGGCGACGGCGTCCGCCGCACGCTGGCGATGATCGGCGAGCGTATCCCGCTGGAGATCCACGAAGTCCCCACCGGCACACAAGTCTTCGACTGGACGGTGCCGAGGGAATGGAACATCCGCGACGCCTGGATCAAGGATCCTTCCGGCCGCAAGGTGGTGGACTTCCAGGAGCACAATCTCCATGTCCTGGGCTATAGCGTCCCGGTCCATGCAAGGCTCCCTCTTTCGGAGCTGAAGAAGCACCTCTTCTCGCTGCCGGACAAGCCCGACCTGATCCCCTACCGGACCTCCTACTACAAGGAGGCCTGGGGTTTCTGCCTGCGCCACCGTACCCTGGAAGCGCTGCCGGAGGGGGAGTACGAGGTCCGGATCGATTCCACCCTCGCGGACGGCTCGCTCGCCTACGGCGAGTGCCTGCTGCCGGGGGATTCCGAGCGGGAAGTCCTCCTCTCGACGCACGTCTGCCACCCCTCGCTGTGCAATGACAACCTTTCCGGCATCGCGGTGATGACCTGGCTGGCGCGGGCGCTCCAGGCGCGTCCACGGCGGCGCTACTCATACCGTTTTCTCTTCATCCCGGGCACGATCGGATCGATCACCTGGCTGGCCCGGAACGAAGTCAGGATCGATCATGGCCTGGTGGCGGCGAACCTTGGCGATCCGGGCGCCTTCCACTACAAGAAGAGCCGGAGGGGAACCGCGGAGATCGATCGCGCCGTCCTCTCCGTCCTGCGCGGTCAGCCCTTCGGTGTCGAAGAGTTCGTCCCCTTCGGCTACGACGAGCGGCAATACGGCTCCCCAGGCTTCGACCTGGCCGTCGGGTCGCTGACCCGGACTCCCTATGGCCGCTACCCCGAGTACCACACCTCGGCGGACGATCTCGATTTCGTGAAACCCGAAGCGCTGGAGGGGTCACTCCGCACCTATCTCGCGGTAATGGACGTGCTCGAGGGGAACCGGCGCTATCTGAATCTTAATCCCAAGTGCGAGCCGCAGCTCGGCCGCCGCGGCCTCTACCGCACCATCGGCGGCGACGAATCGGGCCGCGAGCTTGAGCTGGCCCTCCTCTGGGTGCTGAACCTTTCCGATGGGAGTTACGATCTGATGAGCATCGCGGACCGGGCGGGGATGAGCTTCGCGGCGATCCGGGAGGCGGCCGACGCGCTGCTGGAGGTGGGGCTCTTGCGGGAGATCGAGGAGAAGCAGCCATGAACCTGTTTCGAGGCACGGTCGCGGTGATCACGGGCGCCAGCGGCGGAATCGGGGAGGCGGTCGCCCTGCAACTCGCCCGCGAGGGGGCCAAGCTGGTGCTCACCGGGCGGAGCGCCGAAAAGCTCGATCTCGTGGCCGAGCGGGCCCGCGACCTCTCGCCGGGAGTTGAGGTCTTCGCGGCCGATCTCAGCGCCGACCACGCGGTGCTCGCTCTGGCCGACCGCGCGGTGAAGGTCTTCGGCGGCGTGGACCTGCTGATCCACAGCATCGGCCTTTTCGTCGGCGGCCTGTTCGCCACCTCGCCCGTG
>DATBAW010000521.1:0-7136 GCA_036271335.1 Thermoanaerobaculia bacterium | reverse complement strand
GGGCTCAAAAGGCGACCAGGCTCTCCGACGAGATGTTCAATCGCTTCATCATCTCGTGGAGTGTGGTGGGCTTGACCTGCAGGAGCTCGGCGGCCCGCTTCTGGACGCCGCCGCATGCCTGCAAAGCGCGGATGATGATCTGGCGCTCGTATTGGCTGATGGCGTCCTTGAACGAGAAGCCGTTCGGCGGCAGCACCGGCGACGGCAGGGTGCCCGAGGCTCCCGACTCGCCGCGCTGGCGCACGGTGGCCGGCAGCAGCTCCTCGGTCAGCAGCTCGCCGGTGGAGAGCACCACGGCGCGCTCGATGGCGTTCTCGAGCTCGCGGACGTTGCCCGGCCAGGGGTAGTCGATCAGCAGCTCCATGGCGCGCGGCGAGATCTCGCGCAGGGCCTTCTCGTTCTCCGCCGCGTATTGGACCAGGAAGTGCTGGGCGAGCAGCGGGATGTCCTCGCTGCGCCGGCGCAGCGGCGGCAGGGTCACCGTGATCACGTTGAGGCGGTAGAACAGGTCCTCGCGGAAGTGCCCCTGCTGCACGGCGTTCTCGAGGTCGGCATTGGTGGCGGCGATGATCCGCACGTCCACCCGGATCGTGTCCAGGCCGCCCAGGCGCATGAACTCGCGCTCCTGGATCACCCGCAGGAGCTTGGCCTGGGTGTCGATCGGGATGTTGCCGATCTCGTCGAAGAACACCGAGCCGCCGTCGGCCACCTCGAACAGCCCGCGCTTGCTGGCGACCGCGCCGGTGAAGGCGCCGCGCATGTGGCCGAAGAGGTTGCTCTCCAGCAGATCGGCCGGCATCGATCCCGAGTTGACGGTGACGAAGGGCCCCTCGGCGCGCCGCGAGTGATGGTGGATCGCCTTGGCCACCAGCTCCTTGCCGGTGCCGCTCTCGCCGAGGATCAGGATGTTGCTCTTCGCCGGCGCCGCCAGCTGGATCAGGTCGTAGACCTGCTGCATCGGCTTGCTCTTGCCGAGGATGTTGTCGAAGGCGAAACGGAGCCGGAGCTGCTCGCGCAGCGAGCGGTTCTCCGAGGTCAGCCGCCGCTGCTCGAGGCCCTTGCGGATGGTGAGCAGCACCTCCTCGTTCTTGAACGGCTTGGGGATGTAGTGGAACGCTCCCTCGCGCATCGCCTCGATAGCGGTCTCGATCGAGGAGAAGGCGGTGATCATCACCACCACGACGTCGGCGTTCTTGCGGCGGACCTCGCGCAGCACCTCCATGCCGTGGAGGCCGGGGAGCATGAGGTCGAGCAGGATCAGGTCGACCTCCTCGCGCTCGACGATCGCCAGCCCCTCCTCGCCGGTGCCGGCGACGAGCGGCGTGTGCCCCTCCTTGCGGATGAGCACGGTCAGGATGTCCTGCAGAACCTCTTCGTCGTCGATGATGAGGATGTTCATGCCGTCAGCGCGGGACTCGCCCCGCTCGCGGGAAGGGCCGCGAGCACCGGATGCCGTGGGAGCTCGACCACGAAGCAGGCGCCCTCCCCCGGCCGGCTGACCACCCGCAGATCGCCGCCATGCCGGCGCACGATGTCGTAGCTGATCGAGAGCCCCAGGCCGGTGCCGCCCCGGTTGAGCTTCGTCGAGTAGAACGGTTGAAAGATCATCTCCAGCTTCTCGGGCTGGATGCCGGGCCCGCTGTCCGCCACCTTGACGGTGATCAGCGAGGGTCCCGTCTCCAGGCTGACGGTGAGCGTACCGCCGGTCTCGCTCATCGCGTCGATGGCGTTGACGATCAGGTTGGTGAACACCTGCTGGAGCTCGCCGTCGCAGCCGATCACCTGGACCGGTTCCGCGGGCGGCCTCCAGACGGTCTCGATGCGCCGCTTGACGATGCGGTCGCCCAGCAGGTCGAGGCTCTCGGCGACCAGCGGCGCCAGCGCCACCGTCTTCGGCTCGTTGTCGCGCTTGCGGGCGAACTCGAGGAGATTGTTGACGATCCGCGCCGCGCGGAAGGTCTGGCGCTCCACCTTCTTGAGGATCTCGTAGTGGGGATCCGAGGGCTCGGTGTCCTCCAGCAGCATCTGGGCATAGCTGGAGATGCCGGTGATCGGCGTGTTCACCTCGTGAGCGACGCCGGCCGCCAGCATGCCGAGAGCCGCCAGGCGGTCCTTCTCGCGCATCGCGGCTTCCATCGCCACGCGCTCGGAGACGTCGTGGATCACCAGCACGTAGAGCCCCTGCCGCCAGCCGCGGTCGAAGGCGGCGAGCGAGAGCTGGAGATGGCGCTCGGCGCCGGCGGCGTCGCGCCAGCTCACCTCGATCGGTCCTTCGCCGGGAGCGGGGAGGGGGTGCACCGGCAGCGTCGCTTCGAGACCGCGGCCGACCAGCTCGGCGCGCTCGCGGCCCGCCAGACGAGCGAAGGCGGCGTTGACCGAGACCAGCCGGCGCTCGCCGTCGAGCACCGCGATGCCGGCGGGCGACGATTCGAAGATCCCCTCGGTGTAGCGCTGGAGCTGCTGGACCTCCTCGAGCCGCACCTGGAGCTGGCCCACGAGCTGGGCGTTCTCGATCGCCAGCGCCGCCTGGTCGAGCAGGTGGCGGATCAGGTCCGAGTCCTCGCTGTTGAGCGGCGCATGGTCCTGCTTGAAACCGGTGAGGACGATGCCGATGCCACGGCCGCGGACGCTCAACGGGAAGGCGTAGCGGTAGCCGGCCACGAACAGACGGGTGGGGATCGACAGCGGCTCGCCCGGCAGGGTGACCCCGGAGAGCGGCAGCAGCTCGCGTTCCCAGAGCTCCGGGCCGACGACGTCGAACGCCAGCCGGTCGGGGAGCTCCGCCTCCGGGCGGACGGCGAGCAGCGCGTCCCCCTGGGCGAGATAGAGGTTCACCCGTTCCAGCGCCACACCCTCCTCGATGCCGTCGAGGAGGGCCACGCAGAGGCGGCCGAGGTCGCGCTCGTGGAGCAGCTCGCGGCCGAAGCCGGAGAGGGCGCGGCGCTTGCCGAAGGTGTCGCGGTAGTGGAACCGCTCGAGCACCGAGGAGATCGCGGAGCGGGCCGGCACCAGCAGGCTGGCAAGGCCGAGACCGGAGACGAACGTCAGCAGGTTGCGGGCGAGCGACATCTCCTCGGACAGGCCGCGGTTGACCGCCAGGTTGATCAGCGAGAAGCCGATCACGCCGAGCAGCAGCGTCACCGTCCAGGAGATCGTGTCGCGGACGATGACCTCGATGTCCCAGAGCTTGTAGCGCAGGATGGCGTAGGCGAAGGTCAGGGGCACGAGCCCCAGCGGCACCACGGCCAGCGACTCCACCAGCATGGGAACGTGGAAGTGGAGCGCGTACGGCACGTAATAGACGAGCAGGAATGGCAGGTAGCCACCGCCGACCCCGTAGGCGATCCACTGGAGCTGGCGGTGCTGCTCCCAGGCGGCGTTCCGGCGGAAGCGCCAGAAGAGGATCGCCACGGCGGCGAGGACCAGCAGGCCGAGATGAGCCATCTGGAGCTGGTCGAGCGCGTGGACCCGCGCCGCGGTGACCCCGCCGAAGAGCCAGCGGCCGCGCGCGAACATCAGGTCGAGCTGCAGGGCGAGCAGCGCCGCGGCCGGGAGGTAGAGGAACGGCAGCCACCGCCGGAAGCGCTCGGCGCCGGGCAGCGGCGACGGGAAGACCAGGAAGAGATGGACGGTCAGCGCCGGCAGCAGGATGTTGGCGACCGAATCGAACAGGGTGATGGCGACGAAGGCCAGATCGACCGGCGGCGTCGGGCTGAGGAGATAGAGCGTCGCCGAGGTCAGGCACCAGAGGTAGAACAGGAAGCTCTGCCGGCCGCCATGGCGGACCAGCGTGAACAGGCCGACGCCGAGATAGCCGGCGCCGATCAGGGCCAGGATCAGGAACGCAAAATCGAATTCGACCGCCGGCCGGCGGTAGTGGACCTGGACCAGCTGCTCACCGCCCGCGGCCGCGCTCGCAGCGGCCGATCCCGTGGCACCGCGCAGGACCGTGATCACGCTCTCCGGCCGCTCCTTGAGCCGCTCCGCGAGCTGAGCCCGCGTCGCCACCTCGCCGCCGTTGACCAGCACGATCTGGTCGCCGGCTCGCAAGCCGGACGGAGCCCCCGGAGCACCGGTCACGGCGAACGCGCCGGCGCGGGTCACGGCCTCGAAGCCGAGCGGCTGGAAGGCCTGGACCTTCCGATACACGCTCAAGCCACCAAGGCCTACCGCCAGGAAAGCGAGAGCGAGACAGATCGCCAGCCGAAAGATACGCAACCGGTTCATGACAAGACGGAGAAAATAGAGCTACCCCTCCCAGGTTCTCGGGTCGAAGAAGCACTTTCTGTGCCACGGGAACGGCAATTTGAACCGCCCGTAACTATCGATTTTGCCATGCTTTTGGAGATTTCACTCCAGAAAAACGGATGCCATCCGGTTTTTTGGATTCAACGGCTTGGGGGGAGGGGCGATACCTTCATCGTAGGGGCGCAGCATGCTGCGCCCGCCAACGTTGGCGTACCACAAAGGGCGCAGCATGCTGCGCCCCAACGAAGGGAGTAGTGAAGGGGTGGTGTCTAGAACTTGACCGCGATGCCGCCGAGGATCCGCTTGCGGATCGCGTCGGAGGCGAGGCCGGTGGTGGGATCGGTGCCGCGGCTGAGCTCCATGTTGAGCTGCACGGCCCAGTCCGAGGCCAGATTGAGCAGGAAGCTCAGGTTCTGGTTGACCATCAGCTGCAGCCGCTCGAAGTCCATCTGCGTGGTGGGCCCGCCCACGGAAGCGCTGGGATCGAGCTGCTGCTGGAGATGGTGGAAGGCCACGAAGATCCCCGTCGAGCTGCCGAGGAACTTGGTGTCGAGCGAGGTCACCAGATAGCGAACCTGATTCTTGTAGGCCACACCATCGGAGCCCATGTAGAGACCGCCGCCGCCCGAGGCGAGGCTGGAATCGAGCTTGGTCACGACGTTGGGCGAGAGCTTGTGCTGGAAACCGACGCGGAGCTCCGGCAGCTTGTCGCCGCGCACCAGGTAGACGCTCTCGTCGCGGTCAAAGAAGTCGTCGCTGAAGTAGAGCCGGAGGGTGTCTCCCACCTTGCGCTGGACGGCGCCGAAGGTCAGCGAGTCGTCCGTCCCGACCTTGCGCGTCAGGTTCATCTGGTAGCAGGACTCGCTCCCCTGCTCGCAGAGGTCGCGCTGCTCGTAGAGGGTGGGGAGGAAGTCGGGGGTCGGGGGCTGGTCCTGATAGATGCGGCGGGCCGCCGACGTCTCGAGCTGCCAGTTCTGGCTGACCTGGAAGACCAGGCCACCCTTGGGCGTCAGGGTCAGGCTGCCGTCCGAGAGCGTGCTGTAGAGGCCGTATTCCACCAGCACCGTCGGCTCGATGCGCAGGCCGCCACGGCTGAACATGTCGATGCTCGACTGGTCCTGCCAGTCGCTGGTCTTGCTGTTCACCGGCCCGGGTCCCGGAGTCGGCGGCCGGTCGGCGTCGCCGAGGCCGAACTGGCGGTCGCGGTAGCGCAGGCCGGCCTGCAGCGAGTTGCTGTCGCTGAACGCCTCGGTGTACGCGGCCTCGATGTTCCAGCTCCGCGAGGCGTCCGGGATGTTCAGCGGATCGATCGCGGCCTGGCGGTTGAAGTTGTTCTCCGCCGTGTAGCGGGCGGCGACCTCGGAGTGGCCGCTCTCGCCAACGTTCTGCGACCAGTTCACCTGGTAGTGCTCGAGGTCGACCGGGGAGTCGTGTCCCGAATCGCTGCGCGTCATGATCCGGTTGTTGTACGACTGGAAGCTCATCCGGCTGTTCGGCCCGTGCGCGAGGTCAATCGCCAGGCTGCTCGCCTGACCCGTGCTGCTGCCGGCGGGGCTGCCACCGGCGGGCTGATAGGTGCCTTCCGGGCTCAGCTGGACGAAGTGCCCGTGCACGTCCACCGCCGTCGTCCCCAGCAGCCCCTGGACGCCGACGTCGCCGCCGGACATCTGGCCGCCGCCCGGCGCGGCGATCTCGTCGACGCCGGTCACGGCCTGCCACTGGGTCTTGAAGCCGCTGGCGGGGAGCGCGAGCCGCTGCCGCGTGCCGAAGGAGCCGAGACCGGCGATGCGGACGGTATTCGCGTCAGCCTCCGCAGTCTCGATCTGGTGCAGCACGTCGGCCGGCACCCGGGCGCGTATTGCCCAGAAGTCGTCCCCGTCCGCCGCCAGCCCGGCCTGCCGCTGGGCGAGCTGCACCTCGAGGAACTGGTAGGCCTGCGCCGTCGTGCGGGTGAGCATGATCACGGCGGGCATGAATCCCGCCTTGTGGGCGATGATCTTGTAAAGCCCCGCGGGAAGGTCCTGGAAGAGGAAGCTCCCCTGTCCGTCCGTCAATACCTTGCGGAGCGAGAGATCGGAGAGCTGGTAGGCGTAGATGTGAGCCGCGGAGAGCGGGTTCGAGTCGCCGACCACCCGCCCGCCGACCCCCGAGGGGCGAGCCTCCGCGCGAACGCCCGCGGCCTGTCCCAGGAGGGCCAGGGCGAGGAGCAGCGGCAAGCTCTTGCGGAGTGCTGGCATCTTACCGGTTACCACAGGGTAGGGAATGTACGCCCCGGACGCCGACAGTGTCAAATGTTGTCCAGTCATATTGACAAACGCCGATGCGAGATTCATCCGCCTTGCCGGCGAGAACGGCCGCGGACGAGGGCGTATTCCGAATCCCGGATGTCATGACGGATACTATGCCACAAAGGTGAAGAGATTCGGGTCAAAAATCAATAAATTGAATCCAAGTCACTCCACTTTATAGGTCACTCCGTCCGACCGCCCGAGGTCGTCCGTCACCACCAGCCGGTGCTCGCCGCGCGCCGGCGGCAGGAACCGCCCCGCGGCCGCAGCCGCCTCGGTCGTCGCCACGAGGGCGCCGTCCTGGTACCAGTAGAGGTGCCGGACGCCCGGGGAGACCTGGGCGACCAGCGCGATCTTCTGATACTCGACCGGCGAGTCCCGCCGCAGCCGGTAGGGGGTGTTGGCGTCCGGCGAGACGATCCGCGGCGGATCGCCGTCCGGGATCCCCTCGCAGGCGGCGGCGAGGCGGGGCACGTCCGCGACCGGCGTCCCCTGCGACCGCCACCAGGCCACCAGCTCGGGGGGGTAGAGGGTGAACAGCCGGAGCTCGTGCGGCCGCCGCGCCACGCAGTCGCCGGCCAGCAGCTCGCCGGTGCGCGC
>DATBAW010000520.1:0-2023 GCA_036271335.1 Thermoanaerobaculia bacterium | reverse complement strand
CGCTGATGCCGGGGCGCAGACGGCGCAGGAGAGCGCGCCGGACACGACCTCGCCGACGGCGCTGACGCTGACCGGCCCGGCGGCTTTCGCCGGCGCGGTGCCCGTGCATTGCGTGCTGAGCGATCCGGACGGAGTGCAGATCAACTTCCGCACCGGCGACGCCGACACGCCGGCGGTGGCCCTGCGGATCGACGGCTACCGCGGCGCCGGCCCTTATGCCGCCAAGGTCTTCGTGACCAGCCGCTCGGCCTCCGGCGGGCTGGTCACCGCGACCGGCGAGGCCCATCTGGAGATGCGGCAGGAGGCCGCCGCCGGCGCCGCCGTGCTGCTCGGCGGCACGCTCGACGGCACCTATCAGGGCGAGGCGGGCAAAGGAGAGATCGCGGGGCGTTTCGCCGCGTGCGGCTACTCCAGAGACCGCAACGTCCTGGCACAGGCGGCCGCCGGTACCTTGCCGGCGACGGCGGTGGGCGGCGCGGACAGTGGCGTGGATAAGGGCGCGGAAGGAAGCGCGGCGGAAGATCCGGCAGTCCACGAGAGCACGGCGCACGCCAAGGTCGCGGAGATGCTCCCGACCGTTCCGCCCCGCTCTGCCGCGCCGGCCCCGAAGGCGGCGAAACGTCTCCACCGGAGCCCGCGACGCGCCGCCCATCGCCGCCGCCGGTGAGTCTCCCCGCCTACCCTTTGCGCCCGTTGAGCCGCTTCAGCTCTTCCTCGACGATCATGTCGACCAGGGCGTCGACCTCGCGGCGGCCGATGGTGGGGATCGGATCGTCGCCGCCGGCGTCGAAGTCCTCGTCGTCGGAATCGAGGCGCTCCAGCATGGCGGTGACCGGATGGTCGGACGGCTTCTGCGCGTCTTCGATCTCGTCGTCTCTCATGGCGCGCTGAAGTCTACATCCTGGAGCGGGCCAGCAGGGCAACCGGAAAGCGCGCCAGCAGCTCCGCCACCGGCCGCTCCCCTCCCGCGACCTCCTCGCCGGTGAGCTCGTCGCGCCAGGAACCCGGCGGCAGCGCCACCGTTGTATCCTCCCAATCGCCGCCGAGGCGCAGCGGCAGGCGCGGCACCACGACCGCCACCTCGCCCCCACGCGCGAAGGCGATCGCGTGGTCGGCGCGCGGCCCCGAGACCTGGAGCGGCTCGTAGCTTCCCCGCGCGTCGAAAGCCTCCGGCAGGCGCCGGCGCAGCTGGAGCGCGCGGTGGGTCAGCCAGAGCTTCGGCAGGCCGTCGTCCATGCGGGCGAGGATCGCCTCCGGAGTCATTCCTTCTTTCAACTCGGCCAGCAGGCGGCGCCGGAGGTCGTAGTCGACCGGCCGGCGGTTGTCGGGATCGACCAGCGAGAGATCCCAGAGCTCGGAGCCCTGGTAGAGATCGGGGACGCCCGGCGCGGCGAGCTTGAGCAGCGTCTGGGTCAGCGAATTGATCCGCCCGGGCTCGACGAGCGGTGCCACGAAGGCTTTGAGATCGGCTACGAACGCAGCGTCGCCGAGCACGCCACGAACGAAATCGCGCAGGGCCTCCTCGTAGTCGGGGTTCGTGCGCGTCCACGAGGTGTGGACCTTGGCCTCGCGGGTGGCCTTCTCCATGTAGGCCGTCAGGCGCTCCGCGTCGATCGGCCAGGCGCCGACGAGCGTCTGATAGAGGAGATATTCGGCGTTGCGGTCCGGGCAGCCGTCCTGCCGCCGGTGCCGCGCGTTGCGCTCGCACCAGCGGCGCACGGCGTCTCCCCACTCCTCGGGGATTTCGGCGAGCAGGCTGAGGCGCGCCCGCACGTCCTCGCTCCGCTTGGTGTCGTGGGTCGAGGTGGCGAGCTGGGCCGTGGGCCAGAGCCGCTGCGACTCGGCGGAAAGGTGATGGAAAGCCTCGACGGACAAGCCGAACTCGCCCGGGCTCCCCCCCACCTCGTTCAAGGCCACCAGGCGGTGGAAGTTGTAGAAGGCGGTATCCTCCACCCCCTTCGCCATCGCCGGGCCGGTGAGCTGCTGGAAGCGCATCACCAGCTCGCTCTCCGCCTCGCCGCGG
>DATBAW010000519.1:0-6533 GCA_036271335.1 Thermoanaerobaculia bacterium | reverse complement strand
CGTCCGACTTGACGTCGGCGGGCTGGAACGACAGCACGTAGGTGACGGCGGTGCGGCGCAGCATCTGGCCCATCGCGACGGAGAGGTCGTTGTAGTTCTCGAACAGCTCGCCGCCGGTGCTCTTCGCCATGTTGAACAGCGACTCGCGCCCCTGGCCGCGCTGGGTGCCGCTCTGGTCGTTGCCCGCCCGCAGGCCGCCGATGTCGACCGCCTGGATCACGCAGTCGGCGCGGCGGAAGGCCTCGAGCATCTTCTCGACGGCGTTCTGCGCGCGGGTGCTGCCGAACTTGTCGTCGGCGCCGGTGCCGCTGGTGTTGGCGCGGATCCGGTCGCTGTTGCCGATGTCCTGCACGGGGTCGGGGTCCTCGCCGCTCTGCGCGCCGGTGGGCGCCTGGCCGGAGACCAGCGAGCTGTCGTACCCCTCGGAGAGGTAGACCACGTACTTGCGCCCCTCGACCTCGGCCATCAGGCGGGCGAGGTCGGCGAACGAACGGGTGAGGCCGAGCACCTGGTTGGTCTGCGCGGTGCGCTCGGCGTTCTTGGTGGCGTTGGCGAAGTTCTGCAGCGAGTCGAGGAGCTCGGCCTCCTGATTCCCCTTGTTCTCCGCGCGGATCGGCTTGCCCATGGGCTGCACCTCCGACTGGAAGCGGGTGCCGTACGTGTCGCTCAGCACCAGCCTCAGGGGATCGGGAGAGCGGTCGATCAGCTTCGGCGACCCCAGCGTCTCGATGGCGGCGGCGATCTGCCGGCGGTCGGGGGTGAAGCCGGTCACCAGCTGCGGGCCCTGGAGGACGGTGTAGGTGGCGACCGCCACCAGGTCGGTCGAATGCATGGTGTCGACCACCTTCTGGGCCGCCTGCCGCGCCTTGAGGACCGACTTCGGCTCCGAATAGGAGAGGTCGAACAGCAGCAGGAAGTGGCGCCGCGCCGAGACCGGGACCGGCGGCGCCGCCGCCCCGGGGGTGGCCACCGCCGGCGCCGTCGCCAGGTCGAGCACCTCGAAGCCGGTGAGCGGCACCTTCTTGCGGCCGTCGTAGAGCTCGAAGTCGTTGGCGGTCAGCCCGCGGACCGGCTCGCCGTCCTTGACCACCTGGACGGGAACCTCGACCGCGAGGACCTGCGTCGATTCCGTGAACGTCTGCTGCGCGGCGCCGGGCAGGGGCAGCAGCCCCAGCCCCGCCACGGCGACCCCGGCGGTGAAACGGGTAAGTCGGCTGGCCTTGCTCATCGACTCGCTCATCCAAAGATCCTTTCAGCCCTCGGTGCTCCAACTCCTCCGAGACAAAACAACATAGGGAAAGGACAAAGATACCATCAATGGCATCTTTGTCCCCCCCTGGCCTCAGGGGATTTTCAGCTCAGCGGATGACCTGGAAGGGGAGCGAGTTGGTCTGCCGGCGGCCGGCGGGATCGGTCACCGCCACCTGCAGGACGTAGCGGCCGGCGCTGAGGCCCGCCGGATCGAAGGTGGCGGTCAGCTTGTCGAACCCCTGGATGCCGGTGGCGGTGCGCTCGACGCCCGACAGCCGGCCGTTCGCCGAGGCCTTGCCGTCGGCGGTCAGCACCTCGCCCTTGACGGCGAGCGCGCCCTTGCCGAGGTTGTAGCCCACCAGGCAGAGGCGCGCCGGCTTCGCCCCCTCCAGCACCGGGCGGGCGGCCGGCACGTAGGGCTCGCCGCCGACGGTGAACGGATAGACGACCGTCCCCTGCTGCGAGCCGTCGGCGGGCTGCTCGCGCACCAGCAGCCACTTCCGCCGCTCCTCCATGAAGAAGGGGGGGAGCAGGACCGGCTGGTCGTTGTACGCCGGCACCGTCACCACCACCGTCTCGACCCCCGTGCGGCCGCTGTCGGCGTTGCGCACCAGCACCCGCACGTGGTAGGTGCCGGGCTCGAGGTCGAAGTGGCCGTAGTACTTGACCCCGCCCTCGGCGAGCGACTCCCGCGCCTTCCCCTTGTCGAGGCTGAGCCCCACCCGCCGGTTGAAGTAGTCGAGCATCCGCCCCTTCTCGTCGCTGACGTAGGCGTAGATCTCGACGTTCAGCTTCTTCTCCTTGCCGGTGGTACCGGCGAGCAGGCTCTTGCCGCCGGCCTCGATGATCACCGGCACGTAGGCCTGGCCGACGGCGGCGCGGAAGGGCGCCGCCAGGACGTTGAGGTCGAGGTCCCGCCGCGGCGCGGCGCTGGCGATCTCGTCCGAGGCGAGGAGGTTCCGCTCCACCGGATCGAAGTCCTTGAACGGCCGCGGCGCGAAGTAGCCCTCGCGGTAGGTCAGCCGCGCTCCCGCCGGCAGCTGCTTCGCCTTGACGCGCAGGCGGTGGTAGGCGCCGTCCGTCTTGAGGTCCGAGCGCTCGAAGGTGAGCAGGTAGGTGACGCTGGTCTGCTCGAGCACCTTGTCGAGCGGATCGCGCAGGTTGTTGGCGTCCTTGAACAGCTCGCCGCCGGTCTCGTTCGCCATGTAGAAGAGGGCCGCCTCGCCGCTCGGGCGGGCCTGCTGGTCGGCGCCCGCCCGCAGGCCGCCGATGTCCACCGCCTGGATGACGCAGTCGGCGCGGCGGAACACCTCCAGCATCTTGCGGACGCTCTCCTGGAGCCCGGTGTTGCCGTAGCGCTGGTCGTTGTCCACGTAGTAGGACTGGCCGCCGAGCACCCGCTCGGCGTCCTGCTCGGACTCCTTGTCGGTGGTCTCGCGGCCGACCAGCAGGCGGCTGTCGAACCCCTCGGAGAAGAAGAGGACCTGCTTGCGCCCCTGCACCGCGCTGAGCGTCTTGGCCATCTGCCCGAGCGCCCGCGTGTAGGCGTTGATCCGCCCCATCTGGAAGTCGCGCTCCTGCTTCTCGGCCGTCAGGGCGACCGACTGCAGGTAGTCGTAGAGCGCCTGGTCGATCTGCGACCGCACCGCCGACTCGGTGTGGCCGACCGACTGGCTGAGCACCGCGCTGTCGGGCGACTCGACCAGGAAGCTCAGCGGCTCCTGGGAGGAGCCCCGGGAGTCGAAGCTCTGGTGATAGCCGAGGGTCTCGACGGCCCGCGCCAGCTGGACGCGGTCGGGGGTGAAGGTGACGATCAGCTTCGGGCCGGTCTGCAGGGAGTAGGTGGCCACCGCCGCCAGGTCGGTCGGCGCCAGCGAGTTGAGCACGAAGTCGCGCGCCGCCAGGCGCGCCTTGAGGATCGAGGTCGGGGTCGAGAAGGAGAGGTCGAAGAGGAGCAGGAAGTGGCGCCGCGCCGCCGGGCGGAGTTCGTCGGGAACGGGCGCGGCGGCAGGCGTGCCCGGCGACGGGGGGGCGCCGGCGTCCTGGTTCAGGGTCTTGAGGTCGACCACCTCGAAGGAGGCGACCTTCTGCCGCTCGCTGCCGTCATAGATTTCGAAGTCGTCGGCCGTCAGCCCCCGCACCGGCTGGCCGTCGCGGGTGACGACGTTGACCGGGACCTCGACGGAGACCACCTGCGCGGCGCCTTCGAAGGTCTGGGGCCGGGCCGGGAACGCCGCCGCGGCGGCGAGGACGAGGAGACTCGCGAGAAGGGGACGGGGAGCGGGCAAAGCGCGCATGATGGACTCCTTCAAGGGACGAGCGTCTGGACTCTGCCGGTTAGACCGCGTCGGCGGCCCATCGGTTCCCGCGGCCGGTTCCCGGGGCCGGCGCGCGGCGCCGCCGGTCATCCGCCGCCCACCAGCTTGGCGTAGCGGAGGGCGTCCTGGTTGGTGGCGTCCAGCTTGAGGGCGCGCGCCAGATAGTGCCGGGCCTTCTCCAGGTCCCCCAGCGCCAGGTAGACCTTCACCAGGCCGAGATGGACCTCGGGGAGCTCGCTGTCGAGCCGGAGGGCGCTGGCCATGTACGACAGGGCCTTGGTGGCATCGCCGCGGCCGAGCGCCACCTCCCCCTCGTAGAGGAAGAAGAACGGGTTGGTGGTGCTCGAGGTCTCGACCTTCGCCAGCATCTGGTCGGCTTCGGCGCCGCGGCCGAGCTGCTGGAGGGCGCGCGCCATGTTGACCAGGAGCGTCGGATCGTCGGGGAGGATCGCCAGCCCCCGCTTGTAGGTCTCCAGCGCTTTCTCGGGCTCGCCGGAACGCGCCTGGACCACGCCCAGGTTGTTGAGCGCCTTGTCGAAGCGGGGGGCGATCCGGTTGGCGGTGGCGATCAGCTCGCGGGCCCGGGCGAGGTCGCCGGCGAGCAGCGCCTCGGCGCCGAGGTTGTTGTAGTAGTGCGCCGCGGCGGTGAGGTCGTCGATCGGCTTGAACTGCTTGTAGGCCTTGGCGCGATAGGGGATGAAGTCGTAGGTGTGCAGCTCGCCGTCGATGTACATGCCGGCGACGATGTGCCCCTGGCTGACCACCATCCCCTCGCGGTGGTTCCACTTCTGGAGGTCGGTCACCTCGACGTAGGAGGGGTTCAGCCCCATCTCCCGCGCCACCCCCACGAACAGGTTGACGAAGGAGAGGCAGTTGCCCGAGCGGGTGCGGTAGGTGTCGACCGCGTTCTTGGTCGGCGTCAGCTCGTATTTCAGCTTCAGGCCGTCGAAGATGAACTCGTTCACCTGGTTGACCCTGCGCTTCTCGCTGGAGAGCGGCGGGATGCGCTTGAGCGCGGCGCGGATCTCGGGGTCGACCGCGAAGGGGATCTCGATCTTCGTGGCCTCCTGGGCGCCGACCTCCCGGGTGTACTGCTGGCGCAGGAACTCTCCCGTGTTGAGGGGCTTGTACTCGGAGCAGCCGGCGGCGAGCAGGGCCGCGGCGAGCACCGGCAACAGGGACGGCGGCAGTTGGCGCAAGGGGCGGAGCTTGATCGGGCTCATGATATCTTGACTCCTCGTTCTTCAATATAGCAGGGATGAGCGCGCCCGGAGCATGGAGATTCTTCATCCTTGCCGCCCTTCCCTCAACGTCCTCGCGCAACGAGGCTGGTGCTTCAAATTTTTGGAGCCGATCCATTCAAGAGGCTGGATAAAGCCGCCCGCAAGCTCGCCGCCGGCGTGCGGCGAATCCAATAAGCTTTTTAGAATCAGTAACTTGAGATTTAACCTTGGAAGGCCCGGCGAGTGGCACCTCACTTGCTTGACCCGGGTCAGCCAAGTTGGTTAGAGTTCGCCTCTGCCAAACCTGAAACGGTCTCTACAGGAAGGGGGTGTCGCTCGGCGCTGCAACCACTGCTTCTGCACTGTGACTCTGATTTGCTAGGCCTCCGCGACCTCTCGCGGATGGCTGACAACCACCAAACGGGAGGTTTATTGAACATGAAGAGCATCAACTTTTGGGGACGGATCGCAGTCGTCGCCGCGTTGCTGCTGCTGGCCGTCGGCGGGACCGCCTTCGCCCAGCTGCAGACCGGCAACCTCTTCGGCACCGTCACAGACGACAAGGGAGCCTCGCTCCCCGGGGTCACCGTGACCCTGACGGGTCAAGGCGCTCCGCAAGTCCAGGTGACGAATGCGCAGGGAGCGTTCCGTTTCCCGAACCTCTCGCCCGCCAGCTTCGACCTCAAGGCCGAGCTGGAGGGTTTCTCCACCATCGACTATCCGAACATCGTGATCAACATCGGTCGCAACACGACGATCGAGGTCAAGCTGTCTCCGGCGGTCGAGGACGTGATCACGGTCACGGCGGAGAGCCCCTTGCTGGACGAGCGCCGGATCTCCACCGGCAACACGGTCAGCAAGACCGAGCTCGAGAAGATCCCGACGGCCCGTGACCCCTGGGCGATTCTGCAGTCCACCCCGGGCGTCCTCACGGACCGCATCAACGTCGGCGGCAACGAGAGCGGTCAGCAGTCCACGTACGTCGGCCCTGGCTCCGGTGGCGATCAGGCCATCTGGGCGGTGGACGGCGTCGTGATCACCGACATGGCGGCCCTCGGCTCCTCCCCGGCCTACTTCGACTTCGACGCGTTCGAGGAGATGCAGGTCACGACGGGCGGCTCCGACTCGACGATCGCCACCGGCGGCGTCGTGCTCAACATGGTCACCAAGCGCGGCACCAACGAGTGGCGCGGTTCCGGCCGCTATTACGATGCCGACCAGAAGTGGCAGGACGGCCTCGACTCCAGCAAGGTCGACCTGGCTCCGGGCCAGGCGAGCTTCAACCAGGGCAACCGCATCGTGACCGTGAAGGACTACGGCGCGGAGATCGGCGGCCCGATCGTCAAGGATCGCCTGTGGGTCTGGGGCTCCTATGGCCGCCAGAAGGTCGACCTCCTGACCATTCAGAGCGTCAGCGACAAGACCGACCTCAAGACGGAGAACGTGAAGCTGAACGGGCAGATCGCCCCCAGCAACTCGATCACCGCCTTCTACTTCAACAACGACAAGGTCAAGATCGGCCGTAACGCGTCCCCGCAGCGTCCTCAGGAGACCACCTGGGATCAGGGTCACTTCGGTGACAAGCCGACCGCTGACAAGATCGAGGACACTCAGATCTTCAGCTCCAGCTTCTACCTGACCGGTCTCTACTCGCGCGTCAACGGCGGCTTCGAGCTGGTCCCCGAGGGCGGCCTCAACACCACCGCCTATCAGGACCAGAACGGCGTCTGGCACAACACCT
>DATBAW010000518.1:0-4415 GCA_036271335.1 Thermoanaerobaculia bacterium | reverse complement strand
CAGATCCAGAGGATGTAGGGGTGCAGGACCGGAAGGGCCGAGACGAGCGCGCCGACTCCGGCGGAGATGCCGACCGCGACGTTCAGGACGTAGTCGATCATCAGCGCCGCCGCCGCCAGCAGGCCGGCGTTGGCGCCGAGGTTCTCCTTGGCGACGGTGTAGGCCCCCCCTCCGGTCGGATAGGCGGCGATGGTCTGCCAGTAGGAGACATAGAGAAGGCCGAGGAGGACCAGGAGAAGGATGGTGAGCGGTCCGATGTAGCGCGTTCCCGCGGCGCCGAGCGGGATCAGGACGGTGAGAGCGGCTTCCGGCCCGTACGCCGAGGAGCCCAGCCCGTCGAGGCCGAGCGCGGGCAGGCCGGAGATCACGCCGAGCTTCTGCTCCGACTGCTCACGGTTCGCCAGCCTGCGGCCGAGGAGAAGGCTTTTCCACGACATGAGGGGCTCGCGGCTTCAAGCGCCGTGCCACGCAGGAAAACGGGGTTCTCCGTCGGGGCAGACTCCTATTCGATTCGCCCCGGGAGGAGGAAAACGCCGGCGGCCGCCGCAAGGCCGCCTCTACACGGGCCTGTAAATTTTTCTTCTCTTTCCGCGACCAGGACGGGTGTTCGCCCCGGAGCGTCACCGAAACCCAGGCGTTTAGTGTTTCGGCACGGTTCTTGAATAAACGGCGCGCTGTGAGAGCTGCACGGATTTCCTCACCGCGTACCGTCGAGCTTCAGCAGGTCCCGCTCCTTCAAGCAGGTCCCGGCCAGGTCCTGGTGCGCCTGCGCGGCTGCGGCATCTGCGCTTCCAACCTGCCGGTCTTCGAGGGGCGTGAGTGGTTCCACTATCCCCTGCCGCCGGGACAACCCGGGCACGAGGGATGGGGAGAGGTCGCCGAGGTCGGCGCCGGCGTCGATGGCCTGGAGCCGGGCCAGCCGGTGGCCTTCCTCTCCGAGCGCGCCTTCGCGGAGTACGACGTGGCCGACGCCGGCGCGGTGGTGCCGCTGCCGGCCGGGCTTGCGGGCAGGTCGTTTCCCGGCGAGCCCCTGGCCTGCGTGATGAACATCCTGCGGCGCAGCGAGCTGCAGCCGGGTCAGACGGTGGCCATCGTCGGCATCGGCTTTCTCGGCGCCCTGCTCACCGGACTGGCGGCGAAGCTCGGCGCGCGCGTGCTGGCGGTCTCCCGGCGCCCCTTCGCCCTCGAGGTCGCCCGCCAGCAGGGCGCGGAGCGCACCTTCTCCCTGGAAGATCCCGCTTCGGTGGTGAGCGAGGTGATGTCGCTCACCGGCGAGGGGTGCGAGCGGGTGATCGAGTGCGTGGGCAAGCAGGGCCCGCTCGATCTCGCCGGCGAGCTCACCCGCGTCCGTGGCCGGCTGGTCATCGCCGGCTATCACCAGGACGGCCTGCGCCAGGTCAACCTGCAGCAGTGGAACTGGCGCGGGATCGACGTGATCAACGCCCACGAGCGCGACCCGAAGATCTATACGGAAGGATTGCGGGAAGCGGTGGCGGCGGTGGAGGCGGGACGGCTCGATCCGTTTCCTCTCCTGACCCACGGCTTCCCCCTGGAGCGGCTGGCCGACGCTCTCGAGATCACCGCCACGCGCCCCGACGGCTTCATGAAAAGCTGGGTGGAGATGTGATCGCGGCCGTCGCCGCGCCCCGGCTCGGTTTCGTCGGCGCCGGCTGGATCGGCCGCCATCGCATGGAGTCCGTCTGCGCGCTCGGCGCGGCGACGGCGGCGGCCATCGCCGAGCCCGATCCCGATCTGCTGGCGGCGACTCTGGCGTCCGCTCCCGGCGCGCGCCCCTGCCGGAATCTGGACGAGCTGCTGGAGCTCGCCGGCGAACTCGACGGCGTGGTGATCGCCACCCCCAGCGCCCTCCACGCGGAGCAGAGCCTGCAGGCGTTGGCGGCCGGGCTGCCGGTGTTCTGCCAGAAACCGCTGGGACGGAACGCCGCCGAGACGCGGGAGGTCGTAGAGGCCGCGCGGCGCCAGGATCTGCGGCTGGGCGTCGACCTCTCCTACCGCTTCGTGGAGGGGGCGCGGCGCATCCGCGAGCTGGTGGCCGCGGGCGAGCTGGGGAGGGTCTACGCCGCCCGCCTGGTCTTCCACAACGCCTATGGCCCGGACAAGGAGTGGTTCTACGACCGCGCCCGCTCCGGCGGCGGCTGCGTCATCGATCTCGGCACGCACCTGATCGACCTCCTGCTCTGGACTCTCGGCGAGCCCGGCGTGCCGGAAGTGACGGCCCGCTGCTTCGCCGGCGGCGCGCCGCTGCGCGGCGCCGAGCGCGCGGTGGAGGACTACGCGGTGGCGCGGCTGGACCTCGCCGGCGGCGCCGTGGCGGAGCTCGCCTGCTCGTGGAACCTGCCCGCCGGTCAGGACGCGGTCATCTCGGCCGCCTTCTACGGCACGGCCGGCGGCGCCGAGCTGCGCAACGTCGACGGCTCGTTCTACGACTTCGTGGCCGAGCGCTTCCGTGGCACGGCGCGCGAGACGCTGGCCGGCCCCCCCGACGCCTGGGGAGGGCGGGCGCTCGAGCACTGGGCCCGCCGGCTGGCCGTCGATCGCGGCTTCGACCCGGAGGTGGAGTCGGCGGCGCGGGTGGCGGCGGTGGTGGATCGCATCTATGAGGAGGGGATGGCATGAAAGGGAAGGTCCTGATCACGGGAGGGGCGGGCTTCATCGGCTCGCACCTCGCGGACGAGCTGCTGCGGCGGGGGTACCCCGTGCGCGCCCTCGACGTCCTGACGCCGCAGGTGCACCCCGAGAGGAAGCCGCCGGAGTACCTCGACCCCGAGGTCGAGCTGATGGTCGGCGACGTGCGCGATCCGGCCGCGGTGCGCCGGGCGCTCCAGGGGGTGGAGGGAGTCTTCCATCTCGCCGCCGCCGTGGGCGTCGGCCAGAGCATGTACGAGATCGCCGAGTACACCAGCGTCAACAATCTGGGGACGGCGGTGCTGCTGGAGGCGCTGGTGGAAAAGCCGGTGGCGCGGCTGGTGGTGGCGTCCAGCATGAGCCTCTATGGCGAAGGGCTCTACGTCGACGAGTCCGGCCGCGTCCGTTCCGGCCTGCGCCGCGACCGCGCCCAGCTCCAGCGGGCGGACTGGGAGGTGCGCGACGAGGAAGGGCGCTGGCTGTCGCCGGTGCCGACGCCGGAGAGCAAGGCGCCGGACCTCTCCTCGGTCTACGCGCTGTCGAAGTACGACCAGGAGCGCCTCTGCCTGATGATCGGCGAGACCTACGGCATCCCCGCCGTGGCCCTGCGCTTCTTCAACGCCTACGGCCCGCGCCAGGCCCTCTCCAACCCCTACACCGGCGTGCTGGCGATCTTCGCCTCGCGCCTGCTCAACGGCAATCCGCCGCTGATCTTCGAGGACGGCGAGCAGCGGCGGGACTTCGTCAGCGTCCACGACGTCGTCCAGGGGTGCCGGCTGGCCTACGAGTCCCCGGGCGTGACGGGCGAGGTGTTCAACGTCGGCAGCGGCGAGTCGTTCTCCATCCGCGAGCTCGCCGAGCGCATGGCCGAGGTGCTCGGCCTGCAGCGGGTGGGGGTGGAGGTGACGGGCAAGTACCGGGCGGGGGACATCCGCCATTGCTTTTCCGATATCTCGCGGGCGCGGGAGATCCTGGGATACGCGCCCCGGGTGGCGATCGAGGAGGGCTTGCAGGAGCTGGCGGAATGGCTGCCACGGCAGCAGGCGGTCGATCGCGTGTCCGCGGCCCGGGACGAGCTGGCGTCCCGCGGCCTGACCCTTTGACGTCAGGAGGGAGAAACCTTGAGCAGCACAACGGGTGATCACAGCGATGGTGTGGACGGCGGCGAGCGGTGGACCCTGGTCACCGGCGGCGCGGGTTTCGTGGGGAGCAACCTGGTGGACCGGCTGGCGCGGGAGGGGCGCAAGGTGCGCATCCTCGACAATCTCTCCCGCCCGGGCGTGGAGCGCAACGCCGAATGGCTCCGGCGCCGCCATGGCGGGCAGATCGAGCTGGTGCGCGCCGACGTCCGGGACGAGGCGGTGCTGCGGCGGGCGTTGCACGATGTCGAGGCGGTTTTCCACTTCGCCGCCCAGGTGGCGGTGACCACCAGCCTCGACGATCCGCGCGACGATTTTCAGGTCAATCTGGGGGGAACTTTCGCGATGCTGGAGGGAGTGCGCCGCCTGTCGCGCCCGCCCCGGCTCTTCTTCACTTCCACCAACAAGGTCTATGGCTCCCTGCCGGACGTCGAGCTGCGGCGCGACGGCGACCGCTACGCGCCGGTGCAAGAGGAGATCCTGCGCCAGGGCATTTCGGAGGAGCGGCCGCTGGACTTCCACAGCCCCTACGGCTGCTCGAAGGGGGGCGCGGACCAGTACGTGCTCGACTATGCCCGCACCTACGGCCTGGAGACCGTGGTGTTCCGGATGAGCTGCATCTACGGCCCC
>DATBAW010000517.1:0-35241 GCA_036271335.1 Thermoanaerobaculia bacterium | reverse complement strand
GAGGAGGTCGTTATGAGTGCTCTGCGTTCCACCTGCATCCACGTCGCTGTCGTGGCGGCTCTGCTCGCGGCGCTGATCGCGCCGGCTCCGACGATGGCCCAGTCGATCACCATCGACGATTTCTCCACCAACCAGTCGGCTCTGACCCTCACCTTTCCCCCGGCCGGCACGTCGGCGTCGTCCAGCGTTTCGGGCTCCGGCATTCTCGGCGGCGAGCGCGACATGCAGATCAACCTGACCGGCGGCGTCATCGCCGGCAACACCGAGTCGGCGGTGGTGAGCAGCGGGTTCTTCTCGTACTCGCAGGATGCCACGATCGCCGGCAACGGTGTGCTCCAGTGGGACGGCACGGACGGCTCCGCCGCGTTGAACCCCACCGGCCTGGGCGGCGTCGATCTGACGGCGGGCGGCACCCAGGACGCTTTCCTGTTGAACGTCTTTTTCGATGACCTGCCGGTCAACTCGGTCATCACCGTCTACACCGACGCCGGCAACGCTTCGTCCTTTACGGTCGCCCTCCCTGGGTTGGTCTTCTCTTCGACCAACTTCGTCATTCCCTACAGCTCCTTCACGACGACGCTGGGCACCGGCGCCAACTTCGCGAACGTCGGGGCAATCACGTTGAGCGTCGGATCGACGACCACGGCGCCGGACCTGGTGATCGATTTCTTCCAGACGACCTCGCTGGTCAGCGCCACGAAGACCGTCGCCCTTCATACCGACGTGAACGGCAACGGCATGGCCGACCCCGGCGACACGCTGCGCTACACGGTGATCATCTCCAATCCCACCGACGCCGGCGGCGCGTCGGAGACCGCCGTGGTCTTCACCAACCCGACCCCGGCCAACACCACGCTGACCACCGGCTCGGTGACGACGACGCAAGGGACGGTGACCACCGGCAACACCGCCGGCGACAACAGCGTCGCCGTGAACGTCGGAACCCTGGCCGATGGCGGCACCGCCACGGTCACGTTCGACGTCGTGATCAACAATCCACTGCCGGCGGGGGTGACCCAGATCACCTGCCAGGGCACGGTGACGGCTCCCTCGCTCCCCACCGGCGTGCCGACCGACGATCCGACGCAGCCCGGACCGATGGACCCGACGGTCATTCCGGTCTCCGCCGCGCCGGCGGTCACCGCGCTCAAGACCGTCGTCCTGGCGGTCGACGTCAACGGCAACGGCCAGGCCAACGCGGGCGACACGCTGAAGTACACGATCGTCATCAACAACACGGGCGACCAGGATGCCTCCGGCGTGATGTACACCAACGTGGCGCCGGCCAACACGGCGCTGGTGGTCGGCTCGGTGACGACGACGCAGGGAACGGTGACCACCGGCAACACCGCCGGCGACACGAGCGTTCTGGTCAACGTCGGCACCATCCCCGGCGGCGGCTCCGTGACGGTCATGTTCCAGGTGAAGATCAACGATCCGCTGCCAGCCGGCGTGACCCAGATCACCTGCCAGGGGACGGTGACCGGCACCAACATTCCGCCCACGCCCACCGACAACCCTGGCACCGGAACGCCCGGCGACCCGACGAGCATCCCGGTCGCTCTGCCGCCGGCTCCCGTCCCGACGCTGAACGAGTGGGGCCTGCTCATTCTGCTCGGTTCGCTGATGGCGTGCGCGCTCTTCACGCTGCGGCGGCAGCGGCGGCAAGGGCGGCGCGCGGCGCTGTAGAACGACCGCGCGATCGCGCGATCGGTTGATGGAGAGGCGGCCGGGTAACCGGCCGCCTCTTGTCGTTTTGGCGCCGCGGGATTGCTGATACCCTCGCTCTCCTTCGTCCACGGGACGCTCTGGGGGAGCTCTGAATGTTCAAGCCCGTCTGGTTTCTAGGTCTGTTTCTGACAGCCCTGCCCTGCGCGGCGCAATCGTTCGACGTTCCGGGAGGGCTCGCGGCCGATCCCACGGCTCTCGCCAAGGCCCTGCCCCAGCTGGCCGGCGAGGTGCTCGCGGCCTATCGGGACGACGATCGCCGGACGGATCTCGACAACCGTTTCCGCCTGCAGCTCGTCGCCGGACGCGACGCGGAGGCGAGCGCGACCCTGGCGTCGTTGCGCGCGCTGCCGGTGCCGGCCGGCAACAGCTGGTCGCCCCAGGCCGGCGCGACGAACGTCCTCTACGATGTCTTCGCCCGGGGGAAGGCCAGCCAGGGCGAGAAAGGATCGTTCGACACGGCGTTTCAGGCCTCGTTCCGCGAGGTCCTCGGCCCGCTGGACGACCGCACCGCGGCGCTGGTGATCCGGGCCCTCGGCGCCGATCCCGCGTCGATCGAGCAGACCTGGAAGGGCGCGCTGGAGGCGGAGAAGGGGAAGAGCTCCCTTCCGCTCGCCGAGGCGCTGGCGCTGATCCGGGCGTATCAGGTCGAGCAAGTCTTCGCGGCGGCCGCGCCCCTCGCGTCCGGGCTGATCGCCGAGGACGATGCCCGCCGCTACACGATCGACAGAGACATTCAGGTCCGCACCGTCGACGGCGCGACGGTCTGCGCGCTGGTGGTCCGGCCCCGCAAGGCCTCCGACCGCTTGACGGCGCTGCTCAATTTCACCATCTACGCCGATCCCGGCACGTCGATGGACGAGGCGCGGCGGACGGCGTCGAACGGTTACGCGGGAGTCGAGGGGTTCACGCGCGGCAAGGCGTGCAGCCCCGATGCGCCCGTCCCCTACGAGCACGACGGCGCCGACGCGGACGCCGTGATCGATTGGATCAGCCGCCAGCCCTGGAGTGACGGGCGCGTCGGCATGTACGGCGGGAGCTACGAAGGGTTCACCCAGTGGGCCGCGGCCAAGCACCTGCCGAAAGCGTTGAAGGCGCTGATGCCCTCGGTGACCGTGGCGCCGGGGATTGACGTGCCGATGGAAGGCAACGTGTTCCAGACCTTCGTCTATTACTGGCCGTTCTACACCACCACCAACAAGACGCTCGACAACGCGCCTTACCAGGACCGCCAGCGCTGGTTTCGCATGCAATCCACGTGGTACACCAGCGGCAGGGCCTATCGGGGCCTGGACAGGATCGAGGGCACGCCCAACCCGTTCTTCGACCGCTGGCTGGATCACCCGAGCTATGACTCGTACTGGCAGGCGATGATCCCTTACAAGGCGGACTTCGCGCGGATCGACATCCCTGTCCTGACCACCACCGGTTATTACGACGGCGGGCAGATCGGCGCGCTCTACTACTTCCTCCAGCACCATCAATACAATCCAGGCGCCGAGCATTATCTGCTCATCGGCCCCTACGATCACATCTGGGGGCAACGGGGAAACTTCGGCCGGCTGGGCGGTCCGCAGAGGGTGCTGAACGGATACGAGATCGATCCCGTGGCATGGATCGATCTCGGCGAGCTGCGCTATCAATGGTTCGACTACGTCTTCAAGAGGGGACCCAAGCCGGCTCTGCTCGCGGACCGGGTGAATTACGAGGTGATGGGCGCCAACGAGTGGAAGCATGCGCCGTCGCTCGCCGCGATGGGCGGCCGGAGGGTCAAGTATTATCTGACCGCGAATCGATCGGGTGACGGATACCGGCTGAGCCCGCGAAAGCCCGGGGCCCGAGCCACCGTCCCCCTGAAGGTCGATCTCGCCGACCGCAGCGACGTCGACCGCGTTTTGCCCGGTGGCGCCACCGTCGACAAAGAGATCAACAGCGCCAACGGCATCGTCTTCACGAGTGATCCATTCCCGAATCCGGTCGAGCTGAGCGGCCTGTTCTCCGGAAGCTTCGAGCTGAGGACGAACAAGAAGGACCTGGACTTCAGCGTCGAGCTCTACGAGCGCACGGCGAAGAACGAGTATTTCCAGCTTTCCTACGCCATCGCGCGCGCCAGTTACGCGAGCGACCGCACCCATCGCCATCTCCTGACGCCGGACCGGCGCCAGACGGTGGCCTTCAAGAGCGGACGCCTGACCAGCCGCAGGTTCGAGCCTGGAAGCCGGCTGGTCGCGGTGATCAGCGTGGTCAAGAACCTCGGGGCCCAGATCGACTACGGCACCGGCAAGGACGTCAGCGACGAGACGGTAGCGGACGCCGGGGAGCCGCTGAACATCCGATGGCTCGGCGGCAGCTTCCTCGACGTCCCCCTGGAGAAGTGAGGCGTCCGGCCCCGGTCTTGCACGGTGGGTGAGGAGGCCGAGCAAGGCCGCGTCGAAAGGAGATCACCATGCTGGGAGATACCAACGTACAACCGATGCTGCCGGTGAAGGATCTGGAGGAGGCCAAGAAATTCTACGAGGAGAAACTGGGGCTCAAGCGGGTCGGCGAGGAGCCGGGCGCCGCGGTGGTCTACCAGAGCGGCAACGGCACTCTCTGCGTCTACCTTTCGCGGTTCGCCGGCACCAACCAGGGCACCGCCGCGCTCTGGGAAGTGGGCGACGTCGAGGGGACGGTCAAGGAGCTGAAGGACAAGGGCGTCAGCTTCGAGCACTACGACAACCTCCCCGAGACGAAGCGGACCGACGACGTCCATCGCGCCGGCGACATCGTCGTCGCGTGGTTCAAAGATCCCGACGGCAATATTCTTTCGGTTCAGAACCGCCCGGCACGGCCCGCCAAGGATGGAGAAGGAGCGGACCAGGGCGCCGCGAAGCCGAGCCCGGCCAAGCCGGACGAAGCGACGCCGGAGCCTCCCAAGTAGGCGCTATCCCTCGACCAGCGCCAGCACGCGCAGCGGGCTGCCGCTGCCGTTGACGATCTTCAGCGGCGCCGCGATGAGCACCGCGCCGGTCGCGGGAAGCTGGTCGAGGTTGCGCAGGCTGGCGAGGCCGAACTTGCCGGCGCCGTGCATGAAGGTGTGATTGGGGAAGAGCGGATCGAACGTCGCGGCCTGGCCGGCATCCGTGCCCACGGTCTCGACGCCGACGCCGAGGATGTCGCGTTCGTGGATCAGGAAGAGCGACGTCTCCTGATGGAATCCCGGGCTGTGCGGACCGTCGGGGCCGACGTTGAGAAACTCCTTCGCGCCGGCCCGCCGGCTCCAGCCGCTGTGCAGCAGCACCCAGGCGCCTTTCGGGATACGGCCGTGCTTCGCCTCCCAGGCGAGGAGGCCGTCGCGCGTCAGCAGGAAATCGGCGTCCGCCTCCACCTCGGCCGTCACGTCGATCACGCACGCCGGCCCCACGAAACGCCGGGGCGGGATGGTGTCGCAGGCGTTGTCCGGCAGGTCCTTGCCGGTGATCCAGTGGACCGGCGCGTCGAAGTGGGTGCCGGTGTGCTCGCCGAGATGGAGCGTGTTCCAGTACCACCCCGGCCCGCGCTCGTCGAAGCGCGAGATCTCCGTGATCGTCACTCCCGGCGAGGGCGCGAACTGCGGCGGGATGTCGATCACCACCGTCTCGGGACCGAGGGGCTGGCTGAGATCGACGACGCGGATGCGGCCGGCGTCGAGCTCGGCCACGAATTGCTGGAGGATGCTCATCCGGGATCTCCTTGCGTTGCGAGGCTGCGCAGATGGCGCTGGAACTGGAATCGGCTTTCGAGGTAATGGAGATCGATCATGTAGCTCGCCGGCCCTTGCGGCTCGACCTTCGCCACCAGGCAGGCGAGCTCCCTCGCGGCCAGCGCGTCGACAAAGGCGCCGCGCAGCTCGTCCTCGGTGCGGCAGGTGCCGGTGCGGGGAACGCCCGAGGCGGCGGCGATGGCGGCGAGGTCCGATCCGGTGGCCGTGGCGGTGGTGAAGCTGCGGCCGACCGAGAGCAGGACCTCATTGTCGAACACGATGTGGATCAGGTTCGCCGGGCGATAGCGGGCCATCGTGGTGAGGCTGCCGAGGTTCATCAGCAGCGAGCCGTCGCCGTCGATCACCACCACCTGCAATTCGGGGCGGCTGAGGGCGATCCCCAGGCCCACCGAGGAGGCGAGGCCCATGGAGTGCCAGAGGTAGAAGAAGCCGGGCTGGTGCCCGAGCGAGAAGAGCTCGGCCGGCGCGAAGCCCATGTTGGTGATCACCACGCAACGCGACAGCTCGGGATAAATGGCGCGCAGGGCGTCGACGCGGAGCATCCGGTCTCCCATTCGTTCTCTCATTCAATCGTCCCACATCAAGCCGCGGCAGAGCAGCAGCGCCACCGGCCGCAGGCTCGACTCGGCCAGCGCCTGAGCCTGCCGGACGCGCGCCGCCACTTGGGCCCGCTCGTCGAGCATCACATAGGGGATCCGCAGCGCGTCCAGCACGTGCTCGGTGACCGCGCCCCCCTCGGTCTGCCAGGGGTGCTCCTCGCCGAAGCCGCCGCGGTGGCTGACGACCATGAGCAGCGGGATGCGATAGAGCTGGGCCAGCGAGACGATGGCGTTGATGCTCGCCAGCAGCCCATGGTTCTGCATCAGCATCGCCGACTTCACCCCGGCCAAGTGAGCGCCGGCCGAGATGCCGACCCCCTCCTCCTCCTTGGCGAGCCGCACCAGGACCATCTCGGGATCGTCCTCCGCCAGGGTCACCAGATGCACCAGCCAGGTCTCCGGCAGCACCGAGAGCAGGCGGATGCCGCACGCCTTGAGAGCGTCGTAGACCGTCTGCGAGGAGGTGGCCGAAACAGGCATTTCGCGAGTGTACAACGGCGCGCCCGAAGGCCGAAGAGGCGGCCGTAGCGCTCATTCGCCTCGTGAGGCCGACGGTTCCCCTCGCGAGGGGAACGGTTCGCCTCGTGAGGCGAACGCTTCCCTTCACGAGGCGCACGCCCGGCCTGACGAGGCGAACGAACGCCCTCGTCAGGCCAGACCTTCGCCTCGCGAGGCCGAAGGATCAGTGCGCGGGGGGAAAGCCGCGCCTCGCGAGGCGAGGGGGTCCCTCCGCGAGGGCGAGGGTGCATGGCTCGAGGCGAAGGGAGCGCCTCACGGGGGGAAGGGGGCGCTCTGCGCGTTCACATCCTTTACCGCTGTCACATAGGGCTTGCCGTGCCGCCGTTCGACGGTGAGAAGGATGTGAAGCTCGTCGGACTGGAGGTCGATCACGCGGTGGTTTCCGCGAGCACGGACCTTCAAGCCTCCGATCAGGCCGAACCGGATGTCGTCGCCCTGAGAGCCTTCCGGTCGCTCGGCGTCGATGATCTTCGCCAGTCGGGCTCGGGCGGAGTGGGAGGCCATGGCGGAGGTATCCTGGCCTCGGATGGTGCGGTCCAGCAGGTCGTCGACGAAATGCAGGAGGGGCTCATGAAAGGCGCGGCCGAGGTCGGTCAGGCCGTCCGGCGTGATCCGCAGGGTCCAGGTGTCCGCGGGATCGTCGCAGGAGCCGCAGCTGAAAAACCTTTTGAGATCTTCCTTGGTCGAGACCAGCAGCCGGTCGCCTTCGATGCGCGCGCCATCGCCGGTCGTGGAGTAGTCCTGAATGAATTGCGGCACGGCCTCGCTCCCCGTCCATTCCCAGACGCTGAGCTGACCCGGCACGTCGAGCCCCATGCCGGACTGCTGGATGGCGATGATCAGGAATCGCGGCCGGCCTGAGCGGGAGGGAGGCAGCGGCAGCACCCTCCCGGCGAGCGGTCCCGCATGGATCAGCGGCTCGGTGCCGAGCCAGGGCGACAGCCGTTCGTCTGGCGGGCTTTTCGCGGCTTGCGCGCGGAGGGTCCAGGTCACGGCGAAAGGTTGCGGCGGGGTCCGCGAGAGGACGAAGACGTCGCCGCGAAAATCCCATTGGAGCGAGACCGCGACGGCGTCGTCGCTCAGCCGGGCCGCCGAAGACGCGAGATCCTCCTTGTTGACCAGAGTGTTCAGATCCTTCTCGATCTCCCGCGCGGTCGCCTGGGGATGAGCGTTCAGATATTTGCTCGTCCACTGTTGGAGCAGGGTCCAGAACCGGCCGAGAGCGACCAAAGACTCCGGCTCGCCGTAGTGCTCGAACGACGTCCCCTTCTCGAGATCTTCGATCTTCTTCCGCGTCTGATCGATCTCGGCGCGCAGAGCCGCACGGTCCTGTGGGGCCTGGGCTACCAAGGGCGATGCGAGAAGGGCCGATGCCAGAAGTGCGAGGATGGCCCTCAAGGATTTTCCCATGTCCACCTGCCTTCTCTGAAGATGGGCGCCGATCCGGCCAGGGCCTGCTCCTGCGTTATACTCCGACCGAGGTACGATCATGCCCCAAACGCTACCTGTTCTTCCACCTCCCGGATTCGACGACCTGACCGCCGAGGAGAAGCTCGACTATGTGCAGTCCTTGTGGGACCATATCGCCGTCCATCCTGAAGCGTTGCCAGTTCCTGATTGGCACCGGAGGATCCTCCAGGATCGCATGGAGTCCCATCGTCTCGATCGCGGCGCCGCCCGGCCCTGGGAAGAGGTCCGCGAAGAGATTTCCGAGAAAGTGAAGCAGCGCCGCTCTCCCCGAGGATGATCGCGCCCTCCCTCATCCGGCCGGAGGCGCAGGCCGACATCGAAGAGGCGGCGTTCTGGTACGAGGATCAGCGGCTTGGCCTGGGCGAGCGCTTTACGGGCGAGCTCTTCGAGCTGATCCGTCGGATCAGCGAAGCTCCACTCCAATTTCCTTCGATCGGGGATGCCGTCCGGCGGGGCCTCCTTCACAAGTTTCCCTATGCCGTCTATTTCCTCGTCGAGGACGACCAGGCAGTGATCATCGCGGTGCTTCATCAGCGGCGTGATCCAGCTGTTTGGAAGAGCCGCGTTTGATTCGTCCGCCCCTACACCATCAAATCCCCACCATTGATGTCCAGCGAAGCCCCGGTGATGTACCCGGCGGCTTCGGAGGCGAGGAAGCAGATGAGGTCGGCGACCTCTACGGCCTCGCCCAGGCGGCGGATTGGAAAGGATTTCGCGGCGGCTTCGAGCAGCTCGGGGGTGGCGTGCTCGCGGGTGAGCTCGGTGTCGATGAGGCCGGGGCAGACGGCGTTGACGGTGATGCCGTAGGGGCCGAGCTCCTTGGCGCTGGCGCGGGTGAGGCCGAGGAGGGCGGCTTTCGAGGCGGTGTAGTGGGCGCCGCCGAGCGTGCTGACGGTCTTGCCGGCGGTGGAGGAGAGATTGATGATCCGTCCGTAGCCCTGCTCTTTCATCGCCGGCAGCACGGCGCGGGTGAGCAGGAAGACCGCGGTGACGTTGATCTCGAAGGTCCGCCGCCACTCTTCCTCGGCGATCTGCTCGAAGCGGGTCGAGAGGGCCACGGCCGCGTTGTTGACCAGGATGTCGAGGCGGCCGAAACGGTCGAGGGTGCGATCGACGATCGAGCGGAGACTGGCGGGGTCGCCGAGGTCTCCAGGCACCGCGAAACCGCGCTCTCCCAACTGCCGGGCGGTGGCCTCGGCGCGCTCGGGGTCGCGGACGTTGACGGCCACCGCGGCGCCGCGGGCGGCGAGGCGCTCGGCGGCGGCCAAACCGAGGCCGCGGAAGGCGCCGGTGACGAGGGCGACGCGGCCGGTGAAGTCTTCGCTCATGGTTTCGGTCATGATTTCGGTCATGATTCGGTCATAAAGCCTTCACATAGCGGTGCAGCTCCGCCTGGGTGCGCGCGGCGGCGTCGGTCTGGCCGAGGGCGGTCTGGGCGCGGAGCAGCCCCTGGAGCGAGAGGGTGCGGCCGGGAGCGCGGGCGAGCGCGGCGCGATAGGCCTGCTCGGCTTCGGCGTTGCGGCCGGCGGCGAGGAGCTGATCGCCGAGCAATTCGTTGGTCGGCTTCTGGATCGGCGGCGGTCCGAACTCCAGCGGCATCGCGCTCTCCGCTTCCGCCGCCTTGCGGAGCAAGGCGATCCCCTCGGCGGTCTTCCCCGCCTTGATCGTCTCCAGCGCGTCGATCTGCCGCACCACGGCCTCCGCGTAGGAGCGGTCGACGGCCTCATCCTCTTTCTTCGCGGGCTGGGCGAGAAGCTCGTGCTGGAGCGCGCGGAGGCGGTCGGCGGCGGCATGAAACGCTTTCGAATCGCCGTTCGCCGCCGCCAGCGCATCGCCGTAGGCCTGCATGAGCCGGGCTTCGGGATCTTTGCCGGGCGGGATCGCCAGCGCGTCGGCGGCCTCCCAGCGTCCGGCGTCGACGAGGTGGAAGAGGCGCATCTGCAGATAGTAGGGGACGATCGAGGCGTCGGGGTCGGGGTGGTCGGAGAGCTGGCCGCGGGCCATCTGGCGGCAGGCTTCGAGCTCTCGCGCGGCGTCGTCCAGCCGCCGCTCCTGGAGCTCGGCGTAGTGCAGCCAGGTGGGGTAGTGGCCGCAGGTCTTCGCCGCTTGGCCCCGGCCGGCGCGCTGCTGGTCGACGACGCGGATCGCCTGCCGGTTGGCGGCGATCACGTCGTCCCACAGGCCGAGGGCGACGAAAATGTGAGAGGTCATGTGCAGCGCGTGGCCGGCGTTCGGCGCCACGGCGCCGTAGAGGCGCGCCGCCCGCATGCCGAGCGGCGCGTGGATCGGATCGTCGTAGGAATGGATCAGGTAATGCAGCACGCCCGGATGATGCTGATGGGTGGGGAAGACCTCTTCGAGCAGCGCCGCCGACCGCATGTAGATCGCGAAGTCGCGCCCGTGATGCGCGGTGCCGAGGAGCGACAGGGCGTAGAAGGCGGTGGCGTCGACGTCGTCCGGATAGCGCTGATGGATCAACGCCATCGCGTCGGAGAACAGGAAGTCGCGCTCCTCCTTGGTGCCTTTGCCGTACAGGGTTTCCACGGCGTGCAGGTAGTCGCGCTCGCGCGCGGTCGGCGCCTTGGCGAGCCGCGCCTCGGGAGTGGCGCCGAGGCGGGCCAGGACGGCGCGGGCGGCGGCGAGGTCCTGCTGGAACCAGACCGGGTGGGTGAACGTCATCGCCTCGCCCCAGTAGGCCATGGCGAACTTCGGATCGATTGTCTGCGCCTTGCGGAACTGCTCCGCGGCGTCCTCGTATTCGAAGTTGTGGAGCAGCGCGAGGCCGCGCAGGAAGTGCTCCTGCGCCGCCGCGGCGCCGGAGTTGGCGAACGCCACCTCGCCGACCTCGCTCGCGGCCGTGCCGGCGGCGAGCGAGGGGGCGGCGATGAGGGCGATGAGAAGGAGCGCGAGGAGCAGCGCCAGACGGCAGGGGAGAGCGGGCTGACGCATGCTGAGAACCTCCGGGTCGATGTCCGCCGAGGCTTACGGCGTCACGCCGCTCCACGGGCCGGGGAGCACGCCGCCTTCGAAGCTGTCGGTGAACAGCACGTTGCGCGGAGTGCAGGCGCCGCCCGCCGGACCGGTGGGCGTGGCGCCGCGCTGCACGGTGTTCCCCTCCTCGACGCCGTTGGAGGCGTCCACCGCCCGCACGACGTAGAAGTAGGGGGTGCCGCTCGCCAGGCTCATCGAGATGTCGCTGTAGCCGGTGCCGCCGATGCCGCCGATGCCGCCGATGCTGGTGGCCACGCGGTTCGCGGGGGCGGGCGTGAAGCCGGTCGCGGTCGAGCGGTAGACGTTGTAGGTGACCGGTCCGGCGCAGGCGGCCGTGGCGGCGGTCCAGGTGAGGTTGAGGCCGCAGGTGGCGGTCGCCGGGTTGGCGACGCCGGCGAGGCCGGCGAAGGTGGGGGCGAGCGTGCAGGTGCCGGTCGCCGTGGCCTGGACGCAGCCGGAAGGCGCGGACTCGCAGGTGCCGCCGGCGTCGAGGCCGGTGACCTGATAGGCGTAGGTGAAGCCGCCGACGACGGCGCCGTCGGTATAGGGCGAGCCGGCGACGGCGCTGCCGACCTTGGTGAAGGCGCCGGGCGCGGCGCAGGTGCCGGCCGCGCGGTAGACGTTGAACGTCGCGGCGGCGGGCGCGCCGCCGCCCCAGGTGACCTGGATCTGATTCGGCGCGGTGGCGGTGGCGGTGCCGATCGCCGGCGCTCCCGGCGGCGTGCAGGGCGAGTCGGTCACTTTCGCCGTCCAGATCTCTTCGCGGCCGTTGCTCCGGCGATCGGTCCAGGTGGGGAAGAACTGGCCGGCGATGCCGGAGAGGCTGTTGTAGTCGCCGAACTGGTTGCCCGAGTCGCTGCCGGAAATGGTTTCGTCGGTCTGCGCCGAGGTCACCTTGACCGCCGGCGACCAGGTGGCGCCGTCGTCGTAAGAGGACTGGTACCAGACGTCGACCTTCTTGCGGCCGGGATCGCCGACTGAGTCGTAGTACATGATCCCCAGCGCGCCGGTGGTCTCGTCGACCACCATCCACTGGTTGAACTGATCGTTGAGCGAGGCCTGGTTGTTGATCATCACCGGCGCCTGCCAGGTGGCGCCGCCATCGGTGGAGCGCGCGACCCAGATGCGCGACTTGCAGGTGGTCGTCAGGCTGGCTCCCGGCTCGTTGGCCGGCGCATTACAGCCCGAGGCGCCGGTGAGGTCGGTCCAGGAGGCGTAGACGAGGTTCTTGGTGGCGGTGCGGTAGGCGCCGCCGGAGATGTAGATCAGCGCCCGGCGGCTGTCCATCGCCGGCACGCCGATGTCGTAGCTGTCGAAGGTGGTGGCGACCTGCACCGGGGTGCCGAAGGAGGCGCCGCCGGTGGTCGACTTGACGACGAAAACCTTGCTGTTCCCCGTCGCCGGCCAGAAGCCGAAGAGGTCGCCGAAGGCGTTGGTCTTGACGTCGTCGCCGATCGCCGTGCCGCCGGTCTCCGTGCCGCTGACCTGGATCGGCGCCTGCCAGGAGCCGGCCGGGCCGGTGCGCCGGTTGATGTACGCCGGGTTGCCGTTGTGCCAGATGGCGTAGAGGTTGTCCTTGAACGGCGAGGTGGCGCTGTGATCGACCCAGATGATCTGCTTGTCGGTGCTCGTCTGGGTGCCGGAGAAGGTGGCGTCGAAGGTCCAGGTGGCGCCGTTGTCGGTCGACTTGTAGGCGCGCATGTGGAGCACCGAGCCGCTGGAATTGATGCCGATGGTGGTCGACCAGGCGGTGCCGTCGGAGGTCCACTCGACGGTCGGATCGGAGTGGAAGGCGTCGCCGGTCTGCCGCGGCAGGCTGGATTGCCCCCAGGTGGCGCCGCCGTCGGTGGAGTAGAACTGCGCCTGGCTGCCGCTCGACGAGATGTTGTTCGAGGCGCTGACGATCTTCAGCGGATCCCAGTAGTTGACGCGGATGTCCGACTCGCTGCGCGACGAGGTCTGGACGCCGGAGACCCGCTTCTCGCCGGCGACGAGCAGCGATTTGGTCGGCGCCGCCGCGGCGTCGTCCTCCTCGGGCGTCGCGTCCTTGTCCGGCTCGCCCGGCACGAGGCTCTGGTGCGACAGCATCCACTCGTGGACCTCCTTGAGGACCAGCGGATAGCCCCCCGTGGGGTCCGCCGCCGGGTAGGTCAGCTCGGGATGCGCCTGCCGCCAGATCACCCGCAGCCAGAGCGGCACGGGGATCTTGTCGCGGGCCTCTTCGGGGCGCAGCAGGGAGAAGTCCTGATGGGCGACGATCAGGGCCTCGAGAGCGCTGTGGGGCGTCACGGCGTCCGCCCGGAGCTGCTCGGCGAGGGAGGGCCAGGCCGGAGCGCCGGCGTGGGTGGAGGGAGCGAAGGCGAAAGCCAGCAAGAGAAACAGCAATAACTTTTTCATCGATCTTTTCTCGCCGCAGGGTACCATGCGCGGCGGCTCCCCGAAGCATGGACACCCCTCCGGGGACAAGGTTTAAAGGCTGTTACAAAGACGATTCCGCAACCCGGTAGAATGAGGCGGGCCCGCGGAAAAATTTCCACCCAGGAGGCGGCATGGAACCGGTCAACGTCTTCGATTTCGAGACCATCGCGCGTGAGAAGCTCTCCCGCGAAGCCTACGATTACTACGCGGGCGGGGCTCACGACGAGGTCAGCGTGCGCGGCAACCGCGCGGCCTTCGAGCGGCTGTCGATCGCCTACCGGGTGCTGGTGGACGTCTCCCGCCGCGACCTGGCGACGTCGGTCCTCGGTCAGCCCCTGGCCATGCCCTTCCTCGTGGCGCCCACCGCCTTCCACCGCCTCGCCACGCCCGAGGGCGAGGTGGCGACCGCGCGGGCCGCCGGCGCGGCGGGGACGGCGATGATCCTCTCGACGCTCTCGACGTCGACGATCGAGTCGGTGGTGGCCGCGGCGTCCGGGCCGGTCTGGTTCCAGCTCTACATCTACCGCGACCGCGCGGCGACGGAAGGGCTGGTGCGGCGCGCCGAGGCCGCCGGCTGCCGCGCGCTGGTGCTCACCGTCGACGCGCCGCTCCTCGGCCGGCGGGAGCGCGACGTGCGCAACCGCTTCCGGCTGCCGCCCGGCCTCGCCGTCGTCAACATGCTGCCGGAGGGGTACGGCGACATGCCGCCGGCCGCCGAGGATTCAGGGCTCGCCGCCTACGTCGCTTCCTTCCTCGATCCGGCGCTGTCGTGGCGGGACGTGGCCTGGCTCCGCTCGATCACCAGGCTGCCCCTGCTGGTCAAGGGGATCGTGCGGCCGGACGACGCCCTGCGCGCGGCCGAGGCGGGCGTGGCCGGCATCGTGGTGTCGAACCACGGCGGCCGCCAGCTCGACACCTCGCCGGCCACGCTCGACGTCCTGCCGGAGATCGTCGACGCCCTCGCCGCCCACGGCCATCGGATCGAGGTGCTGATGGACGGCGGCGTGCGGCGGGGCACGGACGTGATGAAAGCGCTCGCGCTGGGCGCCCGGGCGGTGCTCATCGGCCGGCCGGTCCTCTGGGGGCTGGCCGCGGAGGGCGAGGCCGGCGTGATCGCCGTCCTGCGTCTCCTCCGCGACGAGCTCGACCTCGCGATGGCGCTCGCCGGCGCGCCCACGGTGGCCGACATCACGCGCGACCTGATCCGGCCGGCGCGGGGTTGATGCCGAGAATGGCTCTGCATCCCACGCTGGCGCGGGACACCGTCGAGGTCGCCCGCCTGCCGCTCTGCCGCCTGCTACTGATGAACGACCGGCGGTTCCCCTGGCTGATCCTGGTCCCCGAGCGAGAGGATGCGCGCGAGATCCACGAGCTGCCGCCGGCGGACCGGGCGGCGCTGGTCGAGGAGATCGCGCGAGTAGGCGAGGCGATGGAGAGGCTGTTCCAGCCGGACAAGCTGAACGTCGGCGCGCTGGGCAACATCGTGCCGCAGCTCCACGTGCACGTCGTCGCCCGCTTCGCCGCGGACCCCGCCTGGCCCGGGCCCGTCTGGGGCTTTGGCGCGGCGGTGCCCTACGAAGCGAGCGAGCTGGCGGCGATCCGGGAGCGGCTGGCGGCGGCGTTCCGCGAGCCGATCCAGGTATAAAATCGGCCGCATGGAAACGGACCCGTCGCAGTCCGCGAGCGAGGACCCGCGCCTCGCCCGCCTCACCGCGATCTCCCTGGCGCTGCCGGAGGCGACGCGCAAGGACATGGGGCAGCATGCATCCTTCCTGATCCGCGCCAAGACCTTCGCGTATTTCCTCGCCGACCATCATGGCGACGGCATCGTCGCCGTCTGCTGCAAGACGGCGCTCGGCGAGAACGTCGAGATGATCGCGGCGGACCCGGCGAGGTTCTACCTGCCCGCCTACATCGGTCCCAAGGGGTGGGTGGGGCTGCGCCTCGACGCCGGCGAGATCGACTGGGACGAGGTCGCCGGCCTGGTCGTCGACAGCTACCGGCTGGTCGCTCCCAAGAAGCTCGCTCTGCTCGCGCGGGTCTGAGGCGCCCGCTTTGACCAAACCCCCGTTCAAGCCGCTCCGGCTCGGCCCGGTCGACGTCGAGGCGCGAGCGCTGGCGGATGGCGGCATGGTGCTGCGCTCGCGGCACGCGCTCCGCCCCTATCCGCGCTGCGTCGGCGAGCTGCTGCGCCATTGGGCTCAGGCGGCGCCGGAGCGCACGTTTCTGGCGGAACGGGATGCGCGCGGCGAGTGGCGCCGCGTCTCCTTCCGCGCCGCCCTGGACGCCGTGGAGCGGATCGCCGGCGCGCTGCTGGCGCGCGGCCTCGGGGCCGACCGGCCGGTGGCGCTCCTGTCGGACAACGGCGTCGATCACGGCCTGCTGCAACTCGCGGCGATGCACGTCGGGATCCCCGCCGTGCCGGTCTCGCCGGCCTATTCGCTGCTGGCGGCGGACCACGCCCAGCTCCGCTACATCGTCGAGCTGACCCGTCCCGGCCTTGTCTACGCCGCCGACGGCGAACGCTTCGCCAAGGCGCTGGCGGCGGTCGCCGCGGTCGTGCCCGGCGCGGAGATCGTGGCCGGCGCGGACGCTTTCGGCGCTCTCCTCGCGACGCCGGCGGGGACCGCCGTCGAGGAGCGTTTCGCACGGTTGAGCCCGGACACGGTCGCCAAGATCCTCTTCACCTCGGGCTCCACGGGAAAGCCCAAGGGGGTGATCAATACGCAGCGCATGCTGACCTCCAATCAGCAGGCGCTGGCACAGGCGTGGCCGTTCCTGGAGGAGCGGCCGCCGGTGATCGTCGACTGGCTCCCCTGGAGCCATACGTTCGGCGGCAATCACAATTTCAACCTGGCGCTGCGCAACGGCGGCACGCTGTATATCGACGGCGGCAAACCGGCGCCCGGCCTGATCGAGACGACGGTGCGCAACCTGCGCGAGATCCCCTCCACGCTCCATTTCAACGTGCCGCGCGGCTTCGAGATGCTGATCCCGTTTCTCGAGCGGGATGCGGGCTTGAACGAAACGTTCTTCCGCGATCTCGACGGCAGCTTCTACGCCGCGGCGGCGCTGCCGCAGCACCTGTGGGAGAAGCTGGAAAACCTTTCGATTCAGGCCACGGGCCGCCGCGTGGTCATGCTTTCGGCCTGGGGATCGACGGAGACGGCGCCGAGCTCGACGCAGATTCATTTCCTGATCGAACGGGCGGGCGTGATCGGCGTTCCCGGCGCGGGCACGGAGATCAAGCTCGCGGCCAATTCCGGGGGCGACGGTAAATTGGAGCTGCGGGTCAAGGGTCCGAACGTGACGCCGGGCTACTGGAAGCACCCGGAGCTGACCGCCGGGCTGTTCGATGACGAGGGCTTCCTGAAGACCGGCGACGCCGGCAAGCTCGCCGATCCGCGCGATCCGGCCCGCGGCATCCTCTTCGACGGCCGGCTCGCCGAGAATTTCAAGCTGACCTCGGGGACCTGGGTGCACGTCGGCGAGCTGCGGCTGGAGGTGATCGCCGCGGGCTCACCGGTGGTGCAGGACGTAGTGGTGACCGGCCACGACCGCGAGGCGCTCGGGCTGCTCGTCTTTCCCAATCTCGCCGGCTGCCGCTCGCTCTGCCAGGGCGTGGACGAGGACGAGTCTCTCGCCGCGCTGATCGAGAGGCCGGAGGTGCGCGCTCACCTCGCCGCCGCCCTCGCCGCCCACAACGCCGCGAACCCCGCCAACAGCCGTCGCATCGCCCGCGCCCTCCTGCTCGCCGAACCGCCGTCGATCGAAGCCGGCGAGGTCACCGACAAGGGGTACGTCAATCAGCGCGCCGTGCTGGCGCGGCGGGCGGCGCTGGTGGAGCGGCTGTATGAGGGTGAGACGAGGTCGGACGTGATCGAGCTGAGGTGAGGGCCCTGGATGGAGGAACCTCCATCCAAGGTCTCATTCCCTCAAAGCAGGCTCTACTTCGTGGCCGGGATGAACTTCATCGCCACGCCGTTCATGCAGTAGCGCAGGCCGGTCGGCTTCGGGCCGTCGTCGAAGACGTGGCCGAGGTGGCCGCCGCAGCGGGCGCAGCGGACCTCGGTGCGGACCTGGATGAAGCTGCGGTCGGTGTCGGTGGTGATGTGGGTCGGATCGATCGGCGCCCAGAAGCTCGGCCAGCCGGTGCCGGAGTCGAACTTCTGGTCCGTGCTGTAGAGCGTCAGGCCGCAGGCGGCGCAGACGAACGTGCCCTTCTCGTGGATGTTGTTCAGCGGGCTGGTGAAGGCGCGCTCGGTCCCTTCGTGCCGCAGCACCTGGTACGCCTCGGGGCTGAGCTCCTTCTTCCACTCCTCGTCGGACTTGACGACTTTCTCGATCACGGCGGTGGTTCCTTTCTTCGCAGCCGCAGGCGTCGGGGCGACGGACGCGACGAGCGCGAGGGCGCCGAACAGCGCGAGGGCGATCAGAGTCACTGCGAGTTTCATGGTCGGTTTCCCCTTCGTCGGTGGCTGGACTTCCCAGCCTCCACCGTTAGAGAACAGGTCAGACGTCGATCCCGTTCCCGCGGAGGAAGGCGAGGAATTCCTCCTCGTTCATGGTTTGGACTCCCAGTTTCTGCGCCTCCTCGGCCTTGGAGCCGGCGTCTTCGCCGACCACCACGACGTCGGTCGCTTTGCTGACGGAGCCGGTGGCGCGGGCGCCCAGGGATTCTATATAGCCTTGAGCGTCGCGGCGGGTGAGGTGGTTGAGCCCGCCGGTGAAGACCCACTTCTGCCCCGCTAGAGGCTTTACGCGCGCCGCCCCCTCTTCGGACGGCTCGGTCTCGACGAGATGCAGGCGGGCGGTGAGCTCGTCGAGAATGGCGGCGTTCTTCGGCTCGCCGAAGAAGGTGAGGATCTGCTCGGACATCCGCGGACCGACGCCGGCCACCTCCTGGAGGGCGGTCTCGTCGGCGGCGCGCAGGCGGGCGAAGGTGCCGAAGTGGCGGGCGAGGTCGCGGGCCACGGCGATGCCGACCTCCGGAATCCCCAGACCATAGAGGAAGCGGGGGAGCTCGGCGCCGGCCGCGGCCTTCTTGAGAGCCTCCACCAGCTTGTTGGCCGACTTCTCGGCGAACCCCTCGAGATGGACGAGCTGGTCGGCGCGGATCTCGAACAGGTCGGGGAGCTGGCGGACCAGCTCCTGGGCGACGAAGAGCTTGGCGGTCTCGTCCCCCAGCCCCTCGATGTCGAGGGCGTCGCGGGAGGCGAAGTGGACGATGCGGCCGGCGAGCTGGGCCGGGCACTCGAAGCTGTTGGGGCAGACGGTGAACGGCCCGCGCTCGATCAGCGCCGTGGCGCAGGAGGGGCAGACGTCGGGCATCCGCCATTCGGGACCGCGCTCGCGGTCGGGCTCCTCGATCCGCTCGATCACCTGCGGGATGACGTCGCCGGCCCGCTGCACGCGCACGCGGTCCCCCTCGCGGACGTCCTTGCGCGCCACCTCCTCGCGGTTGTGCAGGGTGGCGCGGGCGACGGTGACGCCGCCGATCTCGACCGGCAGCATGATCGCGACCGGCGTGACCACGCCGGTGCGGCCGACCGAGGGGAGGATCGAAAGGATGCGGGTGACCTCCTTGCGCGGCGGGAACTTGTAGGCGAAGGCCCAGCGCGGATGGCGGGAGGTCCAGCCGAGGGTGTCGCGGTCGGCGAGGTCGTCGAGCTTGATGACGACGCCGTCGATCTCGTAGCCGAGGTCGTCGCGGGCGGCTTCGAGGCCGGCGTGGAAGGCGAGGATGTCGTCGACGGTCGCCCCTTGGCGCACCCGCTCGTTGACCTTGAGCCCCCAGGCGCGCAGGGCGGCGAGCGTCTCCCACTGGCTGTCGATGCCGGGGACCTGCGCCGGAGCGAGGATGTCGTAGGCGAAGAGATGGAGCTGGCGGGAGGCGGTGAGCTGAGGGTCGAGCTGGCGCACCGAGCCGGCGGCCGAGTTGCGCGGGCTGGCGAACGGCTCCTTGCCCTCGGCGATCAGCCGCTCGTTGAGCTGGTCGAACGCCTTGACGAACATGATGATCTCGCCGCGGACGGCGAGGAACGGCGGCACCGGCCGCTCGCTGTCGCGTAGCCGCAGCGGCACGCTGGTGATGGTGCGGACGTTGGCGGTGATCCCCTCGCCCTTGCGGCCGTCGCCGCGGGTGGCGGCCTGGACCAGGACGCCGTCCTTGTAGACCAGCTCGATCGACAGGCCGTCGAGCTTCGGCTCCAGCACGTAGCTGACGGCGATGTCCGGCCCCAGCCCCTTACGCAGGCGCTCGTCGAAGCGGCGAAGGGCGGCCTCGTCCTGGTTCGAGTCGAGCGACAGCATCGGCGCCGAGTGCTCGACGGTGGGGAAGCCGTCGACCGGCTGGCCGGCGACGCGCTGGGTGGGGGAGTCCTCGGCGACGAGGTCCGGATGCTCCTTCTCCAGCGCCTCCAGCTCGTGGAAGAGGCGGTCGAAGTCGGCGTCGGAGATCTTGGGATCGTCCTTGACGTAGTAGAGGTACTCGTGGTGGCGGATCTCGGAGCGCAGTTTCGCGATCTGCTTCGCGGCTTGCTGGCGGGTCATAGGCGGGGTTTCTCTTTCGAAACGGTCAGGGGGAAAACTGTAGCATCACCTCGGGCTGCGCCGAAGCGGCCGCCCCGTTGGGGCGGGCCCTCATCACCCCGGCCCTCTTCTCCCGGCCTCCCCCCCGACCGCCGGGAGAAGAGGGAGTGGTTAGTAAAGGGGATTTGTTATCTGGAGATTTTGCTCCTAGAGGCGGCTTTTTTATTTCCCCCTCTCTCCCGGCGGTCGGGGGGGAGGCTGGGAGAGAGGGGGTCAGGGGGAGTGAGGGCTCGGGCGGGGGGAACTCGGCAGGCCAAGCCGGTATGATCCCTGCGTGCGAATTCCGAATAAAGATGCCCTCGAACGCGCCAAGAGCCTCCGGAGAGTCCTCACGCCGTCAGAGGAGGTTCTCTGGGAGCGTCTTCGGGATCGGCAGGTCGATGGCTTGAAATTCCGGCGGCAGGTGCCGATCGGTCCCTACGTGGCCGACTTTTTCTGCCACGAGTTGCGGCTCGTCCTGGAGCTCGACGGCTCGATTAACGATGAAGAATCCCAGGTCGCGCATGACGAGAACCGGGATGCCAATCTCCAGGCTCTCGGCTATCGGATCCTGCGTTTTCCCAACCGGATCGTTCGGGAGGACATCGCATCCATCCTCGACGTGATTCGCCGCCTTTACCGCAATCGTTCCGCCTCCCCTCCCTCCCGTCGGGATGGTGGGGAGGCCGGGAGAGAGGGGCCGGGGGAGTGAGGGGCCACACCCGCGCCCTCTGGACCCGCGCCGGACTCACCTGGCGGGAGCTGGGGGAGCGGCTCTGGCGGCAGGTCTATGCGGACGAGATCCTGGGGCGGTGCGCGGAACTGGCGTATTTCTTCCTGTTCTCGGTGTTCCCGCTGCTGCTGTTCATGACCGCGCTGCTCGGCTACATCGCGGAGGCCAACCCGCGCCTCCAGGAGAGCCTGCTCCACTACGTGGCGCGGGTGTCTCCCAGCCTCGACGTGACGGCGCTGCTCAACCGGACCCTGCTGGAGATCCGCAGCGCCCGCACCGGGTTCAAGCTCTACCTGTCGCTGGCGGCGGCGCTCTGGGTGGCCTCGAACGGCATGCTGGCGGTGTCGCGGACGCTGAACATCGCCTGCGGGCTCAAGGAGAGCCGCCCCTGGTGGTGGCGGCGGCTGGTGGCGGTCCTGCTGACGCTGAGCTTCGCGGTGCTGATCGTCTGCGCGATGTTCCTGATCTTCTACGGCGCGGCGGTCGGCGAGGCGATCGCCAGCCGGCTGGGGGTGGGCCCGCTCTTCTCGGCGGCCTGGCACGTCCTGCTGCGCTGGCCGCTGATCCTGGGGTTCGTGATCCTCTCCTTCGAGATGGTCTACAACTACGCCCCGGACCTCGGCAAGGCGCAGAAGCGGACCTGGGGGAGCCCGGGCGCCGTCCTCGGCGTCGGCCTCTGGCTGCTCGCCTCGTTCGGGCTGCGGATCTATCTCCAGTACTTCCACTCCTACACCACCGCCTACGGCTCGCTCGGCGCGGTGATCGTGATGCTGGTCTGGTTCTACTTCACCGCCTTCGCCATCCTGATGGGAGGCGAGATCAACTCGGAGATCGCCCGCGAGCTCGCCCTCCAGCGCGGCGAGAAGCGGCCGCGGAAGGCTTGCCAGGGCCGGCTTCACGCGTAGGGTTTCAGCGCGTCGCGTAGCGCCACCGGAATGGCGGTGGGCACGGCGCGCTTCCCTTCGCGGCGCATGCAGGCGACCACCTGCTCGCCGCGGGCGACCAGCTCCTCGCCTTCGCCGCTCTTCTGGCGCCAATATTCGAAGCTCAGGGTGATCCGGTTCTGCACGACGCCGCCGAGGCGCATGCGGAGGACGATCTCGTCGAACGCCTCCAGCTCGGCCAGGTAGTCGCAGGAGCAGCGGACGGTGGCGAGAGCGAGGCCGTCCCTCAGCTCTTCCAGGATCTCCGGGGCATGGTCGCGCAGGAACATCTCGCGGCAGCGCCCCTGCCAGCGCAGGTGGTTGACGTAGTAGACGTTGCCGACCAGGTTGGTCTCCTCGAACCCCACCAGGTGGCGGAACTCGTAGGCCTTCAATGCGTGCTCTCGGCGAGGACGGCGAGCGCGGCGGAGCCCGCCAGCTCGCGCACCGGCGCGAGCAGGGTGCCGATGCGCAGGTCGCCGGAGCGCAGGAGGAGCCAGCCGTCCTCGCCGCCGAGCTCCAGCGTCAGCGGCGCGCCGTGGGCGACGCCGGCCTTGACCAGGCTCTCGCCCGCCGCCCAGACGCGGGTGGCGGCGTCGCCATACCCCTCGCCGCGCTCGCGGGCGATCAGCGCGGCGAGCCGCGAGCGCTCGGGTCCCAGCAGGCCGAGCCAGACCTCCTCCGAGCGCTCGGCCACCGCCTGGAGATCGCAGCCGAGCCGTCCGACGCCGGTCACCGCCAGCACCAGGCCGCCGGAATGGGAGCGCGACAGCCCGGCTTCGTCGGGCGCGCCGTCCGGCCGGCGGCGGCGGCGCGAAGACGGCTTGGGATCGGCGGCCTCGCGGTCGAGCGAGACGCGCACGCCGGCGCCGGGGAAGAGCTCCTGGAGCCGCCGCTCGACGTGAGGTCCGAGCAGGGCGGCCGGCCAGGCCACGGGCGGGGCGATGCGGTCGACGGCGCGCAGGGTCAAGCCCTGCCAGCTCTCGCGCAGCCGGCCGTCGAGGGTCCGCAGCTCGACGTCGTAGATGAACTCGTCGCCGTTGCGGCTCCGCTCGCGGGCGGCGAGCACGAGCGGGACGTCGCCGGCGAGGCCGTGGCTGACCACCCGCTCGACCGCCGTCGGCAGCAGGGTCGCATGCGGGATGCAGGCCTGAATGGCGTGGATGGCGGCATCGCGCGCGCCGGGGTCGCCGAGCACCAGCCGGTCGGGGAGGTAGCGGCCGAACCAGACGGTGGTGCCGTCCGCCGAGATGTCGGCCAGGCACTCGGTGGCGCGCAGGCTGCGGTACCCCTCCAGGCGCTGGAAGCGCCCTTGGTGGAAGAGGACGCCACCGTAGAGGTCTCCCCGCGGGTCGAGCGCGATGCGGCCGGGCGTACCGGCGCCCGGGAAGGGGGCGAGGAGGCGCGGCGTGTCGTCGGTTCCGTCGGCCGGCCGGCCGAAGCGGCAGACGGCGCGGAAGTGGTCGGCGGCGTAGTGGGTGGAGGCGTCGCGCAGCACGACCTCGACGACGCCCGGCTCGCGCACCAGGGCGGCGACGCGGATCGTCGTCGAGCGGCCGGCGGGAACGGCCACCGGGCGCTGGAAGACGACGTCCTCGAAAACCGGGATCTCGTCCGTCCGCAGCAGCGCCATCGCGGCCTGGGCCATCGCCTCCATCCCCAGCACGGCGGCGAACAGCGGCTCGCCGCGGAAGACGTGATCGGCGAGATGAGGGTCGGAGTCGGCCGAGACCTCGGCGTCCACCACCAGCTCCACCCCCGGCACGTAGACCCGCGGGGTCTCCAGGTAGCGGAGCAGCGGCAGGTCGGGGCGTTCGACCTCCAGCGTTGAGGAATCGCCGAAGCGGCCGGCGATCACGGTCGACACGGCGCCTTGCGGGCGGGAGAGGAGGTCGCGCATCAGCGCCACGCCGGTCCCCGGCGGGATCGGCGTGATCCCCTGGGCGATCAGGCTCTCCAGCGTGCCCAGCCGTTCGCCCATGCCGACGCCGGCCCACACCGACCACTCCAGCGCCAGGCAGCGGCATGCCGGATGGCTCAGGGCGAAGCGCTCGGTCGCCCGCGCCAGCCACTCGTTGGCGAGGGCGTAGTCGGCCTCGCCCCGGAGGCCGATGCGGGCGATGATCGAGCCGAAGGTCATCAGCAGCCGCAGGCGCTCAGGGTGCAGCGCCGCCAGCACGTTGCGGAAGCCGGCCCCCTTGGGCGCGAAGGTGCGCAGGCAGGCGGCGCCGTCGAGCGCGGCGAGGCGGCGCGGGGAGTTGGTGCCGGCGCCATGCAGGAAGGCGGTCACCGGCCCCAGCTCGGCCTCGGCGCGGGCGACCGCCGCGCGCACCGCCGGAGCGTCGGTGACGTCGGCCGACAGGTAGAGCGCCTGGACTCCGGCGGCGGCGAACCGGTCGAGGTTGGCCGCCAGCTCAGCGTCCTCCTCCGGCCGCGAGCGGCCGATCAGGGCAAGGCGGGAGCCGGTGGCGCGGGCGAGGTCGAGAGCGCACTCGGCGGCGATCCCCTTGCCGCCGCCGGTGACCAGCAGCACGTCCTCCGGGCCGATCGGCAGGGCGCCGGGCGCGCCGGCTTGATGGAGCTCATCGGTCAGCCGGCGCAGCACGGGAACGCGGCGGACTCCCGCGGCGTCGTAATGAGCTTCCGAATAGGCGCCGGCGGTTGTCGCCGCGATCTCGGCGGTCACCCAGGAGGCCGCGTCCGGATGGTCGAAGGGGAGCTCGACCACGCAGGTGCTGGTCCCCGGGATCTCCAGGTGCAGCGTGCGCGCGAAGGCGCCGCCGACGCCCCCCTGCTGGACCAGCAGGAAGCGGCCGGGCCCCGGCAGCGCGAGAGCGGCCTGCGCGGCCTCGACGAACAGGGGCGGATGGCGCTCGTCCACGTCCGGCGGCAGCAGGAGCGCGACGCCGCTCCCTTCCAGGCGGACGGCGAGCCTCGCGGTGAGCGGATGATCGGGCGGCGCGACGATCTGCCAGTCGTGACGGAGGGCGGAAGAGGGCGCAGCATGCTGCGCCCCTACGGGCCTCGGCGGCCGGGTACCTCTCGGCAGCGGGCGCTCGACGAGCTCGACGGTGAACGGCCGCACCCAGGAGTCGACGCCGGCCGGCGCGGCGAGGCTCTCGTGCGCCGTCGCGACCTCGAGCGGCGCCTGCTGCGCCAGCGCCTCGGCCACCTCGGCGACGGTCGCCCGCGAGTAGTCGGTCGGCGAGGAGGGGGGGCGGAGCCCCAGCCGGCGCGCGGTCTCGACCACGAGCTGGCCGACGGAGATCGAGTTCAGATGGAGATCCGAGAGCAGGCGGCTGTCGTCGCTCACCGCCTCGGGAGGCAGCTCCGCGCGCTGGGCGACGAGCTGGCGCAGAACGTCGAGGGACGTTATTGCGGAGGGCACCGCAGCGGGCGCCACGAGCGGCGAGGGAACGGCCGCAATCTCCACCTCGACCCTCCTCCAGGGTGCCCTCTCCCCCTCTCCCCGGACGGAAGGGTGGAGGGCCGGGAGAGGGGGCCGGGGGGTGAAGGGCTCCGGCGCCGTCTCGCACGGGTTCGCCAGGAATTTCAGCGGCCGGTCGGGATCGAACGGGCGGGCGAACCGCCCTTCGAAGAGGACGGCGGTATCGACCGGCACGCCGAGGGCGAAGGCGGCGCCGGCCGCGTTGAGCACGCCGGCGATCGACGGGCCGCCGACGTCGAGCGGGATCGTCGGCGCCGCGATCATCTCGCCGGCCAGCTCGGAGAGGGCGCGGCCGGGGCCGACCTCGATCCAGAGGTCCGCGCGCCCCGCCGCGCCGAGCAGCGCGCCGGCGAAGCGGACGGGGGCGGTGAGCTGCTCGCAGAGGAGGGCCCGGAGATCGGCGTCGGCCGCCAGCAGCCCGCCGGTGACGGTCGAGACCACCGGGCGCGCGAGAGGCGCGAGGATCATCCCCGCCAGCTCTTCGGCGAGGCGCGGCGCGGCGGCGGCCATGTGCGGCGAGTGGAAGGCGTGCGAGACGCGCAGCCGGGTTGCCGCGATGCCGCGGCCGCGGGCCCGCTCGGCGGCGGCCTCGACGGCGGCGGCATCGCCGGAGATCACCGTGCGGTCCGGCGCGTTATAGGCGGCAATATTGGAGGCGATATTGGAGGCGATATTGGCCCCGGGCGCGAGCAGCGCCTCAACCGTCGCGGAATCGGCGCCGAGGCTCGCCATCGCGCCGTCCCGGTCTCCCGTTTCCGCCATCGCCCGGCCGCGGACGGCGGCGAGCTGAAGGGCGCCGCCGGCGTCGAGGGCGCCCCCCCAGTGGAGCGCCGCGATCTCGCCCAGGCTGTGGCCGAGGGCGACGGCGGCGCGCAGACCGAGGCGGTCGAGCAGCGCCAGGCCGGCGAGGGTGTGGGCGGTGATGGCCGGCTGCGCCACCGCGGTGTCGACGGCGTCGGCCGCCGGGTCGAGCCCGGCCTCGGCGTAGATCGCCTCCAGCCCGTCGAACCGCCGGCGCAGCAGGCCGCCGCCGAGGTGCGAGGGGGAGCCCTGGCCGGGGAAGAGGAAGCCGATGCGCCGTCCGCGGGGGCCGGCGCCGAAGAAGACGCCGTGGCGTGCGTCGAGGCGGACCGGCTCGACACCGCGCAGGCCGTTGGCCAGCCGGCGCAGCCGCGCGGTGGCCTCGGCGGGGGTGGCGGCCACCACGGCGGCGCGCGCCGCGCCGTCCCGCAAGGTCTGCTGGAGGTTCGCCGCCAGGTCGGTCAGCTCGGCGCGCGAGAGGCGGGCGGCGGTGTCGGCCAGCCGCTCGGCCCGAACGGCCAGGGCCTCGGCGTCCGCCGCCGCCAGCAGCAGCAGCTCGGCGTCCTGCCAGGAGCCGAGCAGCTCGCGCTCGCGCGTCAGCAGCGCGCGGCGGCGGGTGGCCGGGACCCCCTCGATCGCCAGGTGGGCGTTGATGCCGCCGAAGCCCATGGCGGAGACGCCGGCGCGCAGCGGCCTGCCCGCCGGCCAGGGCTCGCCGGTGGAGACGCGGAGCGCCGCCGCCGGTCCGGTGAGCTGCGCGTGCGGCTCGTCGCAGCCGGTGGCGGGGGGGATCACCTGCGCGTGGACGGCGAGGGCCGCCTTGATCAGGCCGGCGACGCCGGCCGCCGCCTTGGTGTGGCCGATGTTCGCCTTGATCGAGCCGACCGGTACGGCAGCCGCGTCCGGGGCCGCCTCGCGGCGGGCGCCGGCGAGCGCCGCCAGCTCGGCCGCGTCCCCCACCGCCGTGCCGGTACCATGCCCCTCGAAGTAGCCGACGCTGTCGATGCCGAAGCCGGCCCGCCGGTAGGCGCGGGCGAGAGCGATCTGCTGGCCGGCCGCTTCGGGCCGGCTGATGCCGCCGGCGCCGTCCGAGGAGACGCCCCAGCCGCGGATCACGGCGTAGACGCGGCAGCCGAGCCGCTCGGCGTCCCCCTCGCGCATCAGCACCACGAAGCCGCACCCCTCGCCGGGGATGAAGCCGTCGGAACGGGCGTCGAACACCCGCATCTCGCCATGGGCGAGCGCGCCGGTGCGGGCGAAGCCGACCAGCTCGAAGGGGTCGAGCGAGAGGTCGACGCCGCCGGCGAGCGCCACGTCGAGGTCGCCGGCGGCGAGCCCGGAGCAGGCGTTGGCCACCGCCAGCAGGGAGGAGGCGCAGGCGCCGTCCAGGGTGTAGCCGCCGCCGTGGAGGTCGAAGTGGTTGCAGATGCGGCCGGCGATGGTGTTCGAGAGGCCGCCGGCGAGCGTCTCCTCCATCGGCTCCGGGAACGGCGCCTTGTAGGTGACCTCCAGGCGGGCGAGGAACTCCGCGGTGCGCTCTGCGTCCCAGCCGTCGGCGGCGAGCTGGGCACCGAGCGTCCGGCGGACGTAGGGCCAGCGCAGGCGGAGCAGGTTGGCGCGCGAGAACTCGCCGGTCAGCGTGTTGCCGAGCAGCACGCCGGCGGCGTCGCGCGGCAGCCCAACGGCGTCGGGGAACCCGGCGTCGGCGAGCGCCTGGGCGGCGACGTCGAGGGCCAGCCAGTGGGCGAGGTCGGCCGAGCGGTAGGTGGGGCCGGCGACGCGGAAGCGGACGCGGTCGAACTCCCACCCCTCGAGCACGGCGGCCTCGGTGGCGTAGAGGCCGTCCGGGTCGGCGGCACCGTCAGGTCCGGACTCGGTGAGGTAGTCCTCCAGCCGCAGCCGCTCCGGCGGGATGCGCCGGAACGCCCGCCGGCGGGCGAGGACGTTCTCCCAGAGCTCGCCGGGATTGCGGGCATCGGGATAGCGGCAGGCCATCCCGACGATCGCGATCCCTTCCCTGGCGGTCGCGCCACTCATCTCAGGCACCCGCCGGCATCGGCATGTCGAGCCGCTCCTTCTCTTCCGCCCGTTGCGCCGCCACGGCCTTGGCGTGGAGCATCAGGCCGCGGCCGGCGCAGACCGCCGTCAGGCCGAAGAAGAGGCCGAAGACGATGTGGAACGCCATCAGCGTGCCGTAGGCCGCGGCCACCGCCACGCCGAACGCGATCTGCCCGCGCACCGTGCGCGGCGTGGTCGCCGGGTCGGTCACCATGTAGAAGGTGAAGAGAAGGAAGGCGACGCCGGTCATCGGGTTGAGCGAGGGGAGGAAGAGGTTGCCGAACAGGAAGTGGCGCACCGCCGCCTGCAGCGCGAAGGCGCCGAGCCAGGCGACGATCAGCGGGATCCGCTTGGTGAACATCGTGTTCAGGAACGAGCCCGTGCAGATGATCAGGCAGGGGAGGAACCAGGACCAGCCGCGCGACAGGTTCTCGGTGAACATGTAGGGCTGGGCGATCCCCACCCAGGGGAAGGCGAGGAGCGTCGCCGTGATGCCGAGGTTCGACGGGTTGAAGATGTGCCGGCGCGCGCCGTTGGTGCCGGCGCGGAACAGATGCTTCGAGGCGATCGCCGCGGCCGCCGCGAAGGCGATCGGCAGCATCCGGTCGTTGGCGTAGAGCAGCATGGCGACCGCCAGGCCGCTGATGTGGGCCGGCAGCATGAAGTCGATGAAAGTGGTGCCGGGCCCCAGGAAGCGGGGCTTGATGCCGAGCCGGCGCGCCTCGATCAGCTCGAGCAGGATCTCGGTCGAGTAGGCGGCGAGCAGCGCCACCAGCGGCGTGGCGTACGCCTGCTCGAAGCCGAGCACGGTGTGCCCGACGATGTTGAGGATCGTGATCGCGGTGGCGAAGCGCCGCAGCGCCGCCAGGCGCATGTCCTTCTGCGGTGGCCTGGCCTGCGGCGCCTGGGTCCCTGGGGTGTCTGCCATGTCTCTCAGCCCGCCTTTCCGCTGCCGGCCGGTTGCGTCCTGGGGAGCCCGCCCGCGGCCACGGCCGGAGGGGGTAGCGGGGTCGTGGGTGCGCCGAGGAGGATCGTATGGCGGCCGGGAACGAGGCGGAGCGTCTGCGCCCGCACCTGGCCGGTGGTGGCGTCGCGATAGCGGAAGTCCACCCGCAGCGGCGTGCCGGGCGCCAGCTTGCCGAGGCCGAAATGGAGCTCCGGCGCCCGCTTGCCCGAGTGGCCGCTGCCGCCGTCGACCTGCGCCACCATCCGCCGGCCGTCCGGCAGCCAGACGGTGGCCTCGGCTCCGATCGCCGGCCGCGAGGCGCCGGCCGGACCCATGGTGGCGGGGAGCCGGGCCTCGATCTCCAGCGAGGCGCCGCGGTGCGGGCTGATGTTGTGGAAGACGTACGACGTCTCCCACTGGTCGGCGATGGCGAAGTCGAGGGCGCCGTCGCCGTCGAAGTCGGCGATCGCGATCCCGCGCGTCACGTGGCTGTCGTCCAGCCCCAGCTCGTGGGCGATGTCATAGTACCGGCCGTCCTTCGCCCGCACGAAGAAGGGGTTGTGGAGATGGCCGGAAAGGTCGTCGCCGGGCACGAAGTGGGCCCAGGCGGCGGGATGGAGCATGTTGTTGTCGTTGCCCATGGCGAGCTCGTGGAGCTCGGGCCAGCGGTTCTTCTCGCCGCGCAGGAAGCCGATCGCCTGGGTCGCCTCGGGCACGCCGTCGTCGTCGAAGTCGGCGAAGCGGGCGTCCCACCCCCAGCCGCTGCGGGCGAGCCCGAGGTCCTCGCTCTGGTCGGCGTAGGGAGCGACGCCGTGGCGCATCGGCTTGACGTCCCCCGAGCTCACCCAGACGAAGTGGCTCTCCTCCAGGGCGTAGTTCTGGGCGATGTTGCTGACGTAGAGGTCCGGGATGCCGTCGCCGTTGATGTCGGCGAAGTCGATCCCCATCCCCTTGAAGGAGTCGTGGCCGAGGGTCTTCGAGGCCGGGGTGGTGAACGTCCGCCGCCCCTCGAGCACCTCGAAGCGCGGATGGCCCGGCGTCGAGACGTTGTGCAGCAGGCGGTCGTTGCCGAAGTCGTTGCCGAAGTAGATCTCGGGGAGCAGGTCGCCGTCGAGGTCGGCGGCGCCGGCCGCCAGGGTCCAGGAGTAGGCGGTCTTGGTGTCGAAGGCGTCGGAGGCGTCGGTGAAGGTGGCGGTCGGCTCCGGTCCGGAGGTCCCCCCCTTCCAGAGCAGCAGCCGGTTCCTGCCGCCGTTCTCCGAGCGCGACATCGAGCGGTGCATGTGGGCGATGTCGGTCGCCTTGGCGTCGAGCACCCGCATGCCGTCCGGGAAATAGTTGCCGACGATCAGGTCGAGATGGCCGTCGCCGTCGACGTCGGCGCTGGTCAGGGCGTTGGTGTTCCAGATCTCATTCCCCGCTGTTGGCCCAGAAACGAGCTCGACCGGCCGGAACGCCGCGGCGTTCAGAGTGGTGGTGCCGGCGCGGCGGAGGAAGAGGACCGGCGAGCGCCCCCAGTAGTAGACCAGCAGATCCATCTGCCCGTCCTCGTTGAAGTCGCCCGGCAGGCACCCCATCGGCGCCATGGTCCGCTTGTCGTAGGGGAGCGGCGCGGGATCGAGGGCGAACATGGCGTAGCGGGCGCCCGTTCCGGGCACCGGCTGCACCAGCGCCTGATCCACCCGCGTGTCGACCGAGCAGACGTCGTTCGGCAGCCCGTCGCCGTCGAGGTCGTTGAGCGCCACCCCGGCGCCGACGGCCGAGATCCACGAACGGATGTCGCGGAGGCTCGGATGCACGTCGCGCACGTTGCGGTCGGGGGTGCCGGCGGGGGCCTGAAGCGGCTCGCGGGTGAAGGCGAAGCGGGAGGCGAGGGCGTCGCGCTCGGCCTGCGGCAGCGTCGGCTGGCGGGCGAAGCCGTAGAGGCCCGCGATCACGGCCACCGCCGCCAGGCGTGTCGAGTTGCGGCGGAAGAAGCCGGTCTGCGCTGGCTCCATCAGGAGGTCTCCTTCTCGAAATGGTCCTGGATGCGCTGGCGCCACACCTCGAAGGCGGGCTCTCCCGGGCGGTCGGCGGGGAGGTCCTGCAGGGCCCGGTCGGTCACCGCCGCCGCCTGCGTGGCGCTGGCGCCGCAGATCACCCGGGCGGCCATCTCGGTGTGGGCGTTGAGGTTGCCGGCCCGCTCCCGCGCCTTGGCGGCGAAGGCGGCGCCTTGCGCGAATTCCGGCAGGAACGCGCCGGCCGACCGCCGCAGCGCCTCGATCTCGGCCTGCGAGCGTCCGCCGGCGTAGGCCGTGGCGAGCCCCAGGCCGGCCCAGAGGTCGGGCTGGCGCGCCGCGGGGAAGGCGCCGATCGTCCGCGGCAGGCGCTCGACGTCGGCCCCCTCGACGAACCAGAGGCTGCGGCCGAGCCCCTGGTCGAACCCGCGACGGGCGTAGCCGCGCAGCTTGCGCGGCACCTCCTGGCGGGTGACCGCTCGCGGCCAGTGGAAGAACCCTTCGTGGAAGCCGTAGCCGTCGAGCGCCAGCCAGCCGAGGATCGGATCGAGGCGGCGGAGCAACCGTTCGGGGGAGAGCGGCAGCCGCGCCAGGATCCAGCCGGCGCCGACGACGACGATGTAGGCGTGGGCGTCGCCCGGGCCGAGGAGGAAGCGGTCGAGACGGTCGTGGCGGCCGGGGAGCGTGTCGAGCAGGGCGAGGGCCATGCCGGCCCCCTCGTAGGCGAAGCCATGGAAGTCGCGGTCGACCTCGGCGTGGACGCGCGCCGCGACGGCGAGCGCTCCGTTCTCCTCCAGCGCCGCGTGGTAGCCGGCCACGAAACAGTGGCCGACGTTCTCCAGGCGGTCGCGGAGGGCGCCGGGCTCACCGCGGAATCCCCGGCGGGCGAACGACGTCTCCCCGGGGGCGATGCCGAAGAGCGCGCGCTTCACCGCCGCGCCGAGGGGGCGGCGGGAGGGCGCTGTCGCCGGGTACGACAGGGGAGTTCCACGGTCGTCGATGGATGTCGTCAAGGCTTCACTCCTCTCGCTCCACTAAATACTGTGGTGCTTCCAGGAGATGCGAGCGAGTCGTTTGCGCGCAGCAACTTGAAACTCGCCTGGAGGCGCCGTCCTCCGAGCGGCGAGGTCAGCCTCTTCCCGGTTCCTCCAGCTCCATCTTCAGCGAGAAGAAGTGGAGCAGATCCTTCAGGGAGAGGATGCCGAGCAGGCGATCGTCGTCGACCACCATCAGGCGGGAGGCGCCGGACCGGCTCATCCGGGTGAGGGCCTCCAGGGCGTCGGTGTCGGCCCGCACGGTGTTCTCGGGGGAGCAGCGCTCGGCCAGCGCGCCGACGGTCTGACGGTCCCATTCGTCGCGGGGGAGCTCGCGCACCCGCCGGGCGGTGACGCAGCCGAGCAGGCGTCCGGAGTCGTCCACCACCGGGAACATCTTGAAATGGTAGCGATAAATGTAGCTCTGTACCAGCTCGAGCACCGAGATGGCGCGCGGCACGGTCACCGGGTCGGCGTGCATGAAGCGGGAGACCGGCTCCCCCTCGAGCGTCCGGCGGAGCAGCAGCTGCTGGTAGGAGGCCGAGGCGGCGTTGCGCAGGAAGAGGCCGATCAGGAACAGCCAGAGCCCGGAGGAGAAGTTCCCCGACACCAGCGACACCACGCCGAGACCGATCAGCAGCAGGCCGAAGCCGGAGCCGGTCGCCGACGCGACGCGGGTCGCCCAGCGCAGGTCCCGGCGCCACCCCCAGAGGACGGCGCGCAGGATCCGGCCGCCGTCGAGCGGCAGGGCGGGGACGAGGTTGAACAGCCCCAGGGTGCCGTTGAGGATGCCGAGATAGCCGAGCACCGAGATCACCGCCGCCGGCCAGCCGGCGATGCTGCCGACCAGCGTCAGGCCGCCACAGGCGAGGGCGAGGCCGAAGCTCGCCGCCGGCCCGGCCGCCGCGATCACCAGCTCCGCTTGCGGGGTAGGGGGCTCGACCGGCATCTCGGCAAGGCCGCCGAAGATGAACAGGGTGATCGCGCGCACGTGGACGCCGTAGGTCCGCGCCACCACCGCGTGCGAGAGCTCGTGGAGGAGCACGGAGAGGAAGAACCCCAGGGCGCCGGCGACCCCCATCGACCAGTAGGTGGCCGGCGCGCGGCCGGGGAGCTGGGCGGGAAACACCAGCGCCGCGAAGTTCCAGGTGACCAGGACCGCGACGATGAACCACGACGGGTCGATCCGGATCCTGATCCCGAAGAGCGCGACGATTTCGATGGGTCTGCCGAACACGGGGGCATTGTAGTACGGCGGGGGACCCCGGGCTCGGGATCTCCAGCTGGTGTAGGGGCGCAGCATGCTGCGCCCGGGGGTGAGGCCTCGCAGCGTCAGGGCGCAGCATGCTGCGCCCCTACATAGACCTACTCCGTCGCTCCGGCCTCTTCCCCCCGCCGGCGCACCGCCGCGTCGGTCTCGGCGTCGGCGGGGCAGTGGAGGTCGCGCCGGCGCTCGAGGTCGTGGACCACGGCGCGGCGGAAGCCCTTGGCCCCCCCCTCCTCGAGGCGGGCGGCGCGGTAGGAGGCCATGTCCACCACCTCCAGCCGCAGGCGGATCGTCTTGAACAGGCGGGGGAGGCGCTGGCCGGGGATCTGGATGTGGTGGAGGCCGCCGCTGTAGGCGAGCAGCATGCGCCCCTCGCCCATCGTCTCCAGGATGTCCGCGATGCCGCCGCGCACGGTCATCGGCTTGCCCTGCGAGTCGAGGCCGGTGGCCCGCTTCATCCGCCCCTCGGGGAGGATCAGGACCATGGCGTCCGGATCGATCTCGCGCAGCACCTGGCTCCAGGTCTCGTCCCGCTCGCGGGTGATCGAGACCACCCGCGCCGCCACCAGCCGGTAGAAGCGGCCGACCAGGGCGCGCTCGGTGGTCTTCTGCGCGATCGGCACCACGCCGTGCCGGGCCAGCCGCCAGAGGAAGGAATTGGGGCAGGCGCCGGTGAACAGGGCCTCGTACAGGCTGGTGTGGTTGAGGATGGCCACCAGGCGATGGTGGCGCCAGGGGTCGGGGGGCGGATCGCCGATGAACTTCACGTCTATCCGGTAGAAGATCCGGGCCAGGACCTTCACCGCGAAGAGGATCAGGAAGACGAGGTAGGAGCGCACGGGTGTGGGTCGTCGGCTTTAGGGGTCGGGCTGTTGATGAGAGGACGGCCGGGATTCTAGCAGGAGGAGCGCTCTGATACGCTTGCCGAGGAGATCCGTATGCCACCTTCCCCCACCCAGCAGGCCCCGTCCGCCCGACCGCGCGTGTCGGCGATCATCACCACCTTCAACGAGGAGGCGAACATCGCCGGCTGCATCGAGTCGCTGCTCTGGTGCGACGAGATCCTGGTCGTCGACTCCTTCTCGACCGACCGCACCGCGGAGATCGTCCGCAGCTTCGAGAAGGTCCGCTTCTACCAGCGCACCTACTACGGCTCGGCCTCGCAGAAGAACTGGGCCATGGACCAGGTCACCAACGAGTGGATCCTGATCTTCGACGCCGACGAGCGCTGCACCCCGGCCCTCCAGCGCGAGATCGAGCAGCTGCTCGCCGCCGGTCCCACCCACGAGGCCTACACGATCAAGCGGCGGGTCTACTTCCTCGACCGCGTGATCCGCTTCTCGGGCTGGCAGCACGACCGCGTCGTGCGGCTGATCCGGAACGGCTCGGCCCGCTATCCCAACCGCCGGGTGCACGCCGACATGATCACCCGCGGACCGGCGCCGGTGCTGCGCAGCCCGATGGAGCACTACATGGCCGATTCGCTCGACGAGTACGTCCGGCGGATCGAGAAGTACAGCTTCTGGGGCGCCGCCCAGCACTGGCGGGAAAAGCGCAAGGCCGGCTTCGCCGAGATCTTCGGCCGTTCGATCTGGCGCTTCTTCCGCACCTACATCTTCCAGCTCGGCATCCTCGACGGCATGCACGGCCTCGTCTTCTGCATGCTCCAGGCGTACGGCACCTACCTCAAGTGGGCGCTCCTCTGGGGCTGGCACATCAACGCCGCCCGCGGCCGTGGGCCCAACCTGCCGATCTTCGACGACAGCGAGGAGACCTGGCGGGGGATCGAGGAGAGCGAAAGACCGGCGGCGGCGGTTGAGACGTAGGCCCCCGCCCGGCCCTCACTCCCCCGGCCCCTCTCTCCCAGCCTCCCCCCCTTCCCAACGGGAGAGAGGGGAGAAAGGCAAGAAGAGGATGCAGTAGGTTTTCTTCCTCTAACCACTCCCTCTTCTCCCGTCGGGAAGGGGGGGAGGCTGGGAGAAGAGGGTCGGGGTGATGAG
>DATBAW010000516.1:0-2148 GCA_036271335.1 Thermoanaerobaculia bacterium | reverse complement strand
ACGTCGAGCGGCAAGGTGCGGCGGAGCGCCTGCCGCGATCTCTATCTCCAGGGCGGGCTGCGCGTCGTCGGCGCGAGCCGTCTCGCCGAAATCTCTGCTGAAATCGGCTCTACGGAAATCGACGCGAACGAGGGATCGCCGGGATCATCAAGTCCTGTCCGCCGCGCCGTCGCCGCCGCGGCGCGGATCGATCCCGCGCGGATCGACGCGGATCTGCCGCTCGCCGCCCTGGGGCTGGATTCGCTGGCGGCCGTGGAGCTGAAGCAGACGCTGGAGGAGACGGCCGGCGTCTCCCTCTCCTTGACGGATCTGCTGGAGGGGATGACCCTGCGCGAGCTCGAGCGGCGGGTCGCCGGAGACGCCGGGCCGGCGGCGGCGCCCTGTCCGTCCACAACCGCGCCCGCGACCGGCGAAGAGGTGGGCGAGCACCCGCTCTCCTGGAACCAGCGCTCCCTCTGGTTCCTCCACCGCCTGGCGCCGGAGAGCCCGGCCTACAACATCGCCGGTGCGGCGCGGCTCGGACCGGTCTCCCCGGAGGCCCTGGGGCGCGCGCTCCAGACGCTGGTGGACCGCCACCCCCAGCTGCGCGCCACCTTCGCCGAGACGCCCGACGGACCGGTGCAGCGGGTGGCGGAGCGGGGCGACGCGGCTTTCGCGATGGTGGATGCGGCCGGCTGGAGCGACGAGGAGGTCCACGCGCGGCTACACGCGGAGGCCTTCCGCCCCTTCGACCTCGCGTCAGGTCCTCTCCTGCGGGCGGTCCTGCTGCGGCGCGGCGGCGAGGCCTTCCTCGTCCTCGCCGTGCACCACGTCGTGGCCGACTTCTGGTCGATGGCGGTGCTGGCCCGCGAGCTCGGGGCGCTCGTCGCCGGCGAGGCCCCTCCCCCGCCGGCGGTCCTGTACACCGATTTCACCCGCCGGCAGGACTCTTGGCTGGCGAGCCCTGAGGGTGAGCGGTCGTGGGAGCACTGGCGGGAGCGTCTGGCCGGCGTGCCGCAGCTCGACCTCCCCACCGACCGGCCGCGGCGCCCGGTGCAGTCCCTGCGCGGCGGCGCGCTGTCTCTCCCGCCCTCGCCGGAGCGGACGGCGGCGGTCCACCGGCTCGCCGCCACCCACGGCGCGACGCCCTTCGTCGCCCTGCTCGCCGCCTGGCAGGCCGTGCTCTCCCGCTGGAGCGGCCAGGAGGAGTTCCTCACCGGCGCCCCCATGGCCAGCCGGTTCTCCCGCGAGTGGGCGGAGGTGGTCGGGTACTTCGTCAATCTGGTGCCCTTGCGCGCCGATCTGTCCGGCGATCCGACTCTCCGCGAGCTGATGGCGCGGACGCGCGGCACCGTGCTCGACGCGCTGGCGCACCAGGATCTCCCCTTCGCCCTCCTCACCGAGCGCCTGCAGCCCGAGCGCGACCCCGGCCGGCCACCCTTGGTGGCGGCCATGCTGGCTTTCGAGAAGGCCCCGGCGCCGGAGCTCGCCGGACTCGCGGCGTTCGCCGTGGGCGTGCCGGGGGTCCAACTCGATCTCGGCGGGGTGGTTCTGGAGCCGCTCCCCCTGGCGTCACCCGCCGCCCAGCTCGATCTTTCCCTGACGGCAGCCGAGCTCCCCGCGGGGCTCGCCGTCGCGCTGCAATGGGACGCCGATCTGTTCGACGGGACGACCGCCGGACGGATGCTGGATCACCTCGACCGCCTGCTCGCGGGGATGGCCCGGATGGAGACCGGACCGGTCGCCGAGCTGCCGCTGCTGGCCGCCGGGGAGCGCGATCAGATCCTCCTCGCCTGGAGCGGCGCGGCGACCGCGCCCGCCGGAGCCGGCTGCCTGCACGAGCTATTCGAGGCGCAGGCGGCGCGCACCCCGGAAGTCACGGCACTGGTTGTCGGCGAGGAGCGCTGGACCTATGCCGAGCTCAACCGCCGGGCCAACCGGCTGGCTCACCATCTGCGGCGGCTCGGTGCCGGCCCGGAGCAGCGCGTCGGCGTCCTGATGAGGCGTTCCGGCGAGCTGATCGCGGCGCTCCTGGGCATCCTCAAGGCGGGAGCCGCCTACGTGCCGCTCGATCCGGCCTATCCGGAGGACTGGCGGGCCTTCGTGACGGAAGACGCCCGGCTCACGCTCCTGCTGACGGAGGAAGAGTGCGCCGTCGCCACCGTCGCC
>DATBAW010000515.1:0-3628 GCA_036271335.1 Thermoanaerobaculia bacterium | reverse complement strand
CGAGCCGGTGTTCACCCACGCCTCGGCGCGGTCGGGATAGCCGGTCGGCGCCTGATAGGCGTAGAGCGGCTGGCCCATCCGGTTCATCCACTGGAAGAGGGCGGTGGGATCGATGACGTCGCCGCCGGTGATCCGCAGGGCGGAGGCGGCGAGCTCGAAGGGGGATTTGATCTTCGCGCCCACGACGTCGCGGCTCCAGAACTCGGGAGACTCGGCGATCGCGGCCACCAGGCGGCGGACGTCGCCGCCGGTCTTCAGGTAGACGTCGGTCAGGTGGTCGACGAGCGCCGGCGACGGGTGATCCGAGACGAAGCGCACGGCGAGCTTGGTGGCGACGTGGTGGGCGGTGGCGTGGTTGGCGGCGAGCAGGTCGAGCACCCCCTCGCCGTCCTCGATGCCGCGGCCGGCCGGGAAGCTGGCGCCGAGGATGGCCTTGGGCGAGGCGTCGTGCTGGTCGGCGCGGAAGAGGAAATCCCCCTCCTGACGGAAGCCGAGGCCGCCGGCCCGCTCGGCGCGAGCGAGGCGCGTCTCGGCTGCGGCGCGGACCTTGGGCTGTCCGGGCAGGATCCCCCAGCCGGTGAAGGCGCGGGCGACCTCGACGACGTCCTTCTGGGTGTAGCCGCCGTCGACGCCCAGTGTGTGGAGCTCCATCAGCTCGCGGGCGTAGTTCTCGTTGACCCCCTGCTGCCCCTTCTTCTTCGGCGCGAGGGGGGAGCGCGCGAGTCGGTTCTGGCGGGCGGCGAGCATCCCCTGGCCGTTGTAGCGCACCATGGCCGGATCAGAGTCATCGGCGGCAGTGGCAGCCGCGCCGCGGCCGCCGAAGCGGGCGCGCCGGAGGGGCGTGCGGTCCATCTCGTCCTGCATCGTCGTCGGCTCGCCCGCCGCCGCCGTGGACTGCGCGTTGTCGAGGTAGGTCAACATCGCCGGGCTCTTGGCGGTGGCCTCGAGGAGGCCGCGGAAGCTGCCGAGGGCCTGCGGGCGGATGGCGTCGCGCTCGTAAGAGAGAAGGAAGGGGCGGACCTTGGCGTCGGTCTGCGAGACGTTGAAGTGGTTGAACCAGAAGTCGGTCATCACCTCTTCGAGCTGGTTCTCGGACTCGACGGCGCGCACCAGCTTCTGGGTCATCAACTGGCCGATCAGCTCCTTCTCCGGCCGGTACCCCTGCCCGGCGGCGAATTCCTTCAGCTTGGCCTTGAGCTCGTCCCGCTCCGGATCGTTCTCCTTGTTCTTGACCTTGAGGTCCCCCCGCTTGATGTCGTCGGGAATGATCCCGGCCAGCTTCGCCTGGACGAGGATGGTGCCCGCCGGCGGATAGGTCTTGAAGATCTGGGCGGTGGACATATTGAGGGCCGGCAGCTCGCGCAGATCCTCCAGGGCCTTGGGGTCGGGGAGGTCCGACGCCAGCTGGCGATCGAGCCAGCGGTCGAGCCCCATCCTGACGACGGCGTCCACCTCGCCGGGCCGGGGACCGAAGGCGAAGCGGTTCAGCAGGTGGGCCGCCGCCTGCCGCTCGGTCAGCCCCGCCTGCTTCCAGGGCATGTGGACGGCGACCGGCTTCGCCGGCTCGCTATGGGCCACGCCGGCCCACGCCGCGCCGAGGGCGACGGAGGCGGCGGTCAGAAGGGCGGGAAGAGTTGGCTTCATGGAGGACTCCTTTGGCGGGTGGCGTCTTCTCTAATCCCTAACTGAAACCCGGGGGGTGGGGATTTCCTGCGGCGGCAGGGGGCAGGCCGCGCTCCTCCGAGGGCCCGGGTTCCCGGGAGGGGGATCGCCCCGCAGGGGCGGGCTTTGAAGAGCCTGGGGTTTCAACCCCAGGCGGAGGAGGACGCCTGGGCCGGAGAGGACCCCGACGCCGCCTCGTCCAGGGTTTCAACCCAAGGGGGAGGAGATCCGGACGCCGCGGAGAGGAGGCCCCGACGCCGCTCCCGCCTGGGGTTGAAACCCCAGGCTCTTCAAAGCCCGCCCCTCCAGGGCGATCCCCCTCCCTAAACATTTTCCCCTTCTCTTCCGTACAACTGTGTTGCTGGCGTAGTACACTGTTCCTCAGAAGATCCGTCAGGACTTCAGGGCCGACGCGGCCGGTGGCCGCCTTGGCGCCAGCTTCGCCTGAACGTTGCGGGAGAGCCGATGATCGAGTTGGAGAACATCACCAAGACCTACGCCGACGGCCTGCAGGCGCTGAAGGGCGTTTCGCTGCGGCTGGACGAGGGGATGTTTGGCCTGCTCGGCCACAACGGAGCGGGCAAGACGACGCTCCTCTCGATCCTGGTGCTTGGGCTGGAGCCGAGCGGCGGGCGGCGGGTCTACGACGGGCTGGACGCGGCCTCGGCAGGGACGCGGGCGACGATCCGGCGGCGGATCGGCTTCCTCCCCCAGGACTTCCACCCGATCGGCCATCTGACCGGGCGCGAGTACCTGCTCCACTGCGCCCGGCTGCGCGAGGTGCCGCTCGGGCGGGCCGCTCTCCGCCGCAAGGTCGCCGAGCTGCTGGAGGCCGTGAGCCTGGAGCGCGCGGCGGATCGGGCGGCCGGAGATTACTCTGGGGGCATGCAGCGGCGGCTGGGGATCGCGCAGGCGCTCCTCCACTCGCCCCGGCTGGTGGTGGTCGACGAGCCCACGGCCGGCCTCGACCCCGAGGAGCGGATCCGCTTCCGCAACCTGATCACCGACGTCGCCGCCAGCACGACCGTGCTCCTCTCGACCCACATCGTGGAGGACGTGGAGGCGACCTGCCCGCGGCTGGGGGTGATCGCGGGGGGACGGCTCCTCTTCGACGGCGCGCCGACCGAGTTGCTGCGGCGGGCGGCGGGGCGGCTCTGGCAGATGCCGGCGGACGAGCCCCTGCCGGCCGGCGCCGTCGAGGTGACCCGCCGGGCCGACCGCCAGGGGGGGATCGAGCGGGTGGTCCACAGCGCGACGCCGGTGCCCGGCGCTATCTCCCGGGAGCCGACGCTGGAGGAGTCCTACTCGGCGTTCCTCGCCCTCGAAGGGGTCGCCGCTCCCGCCGCGGCCACGGCGGAGGCGGCGTGAGGCTCACCGCCGCTTTCGCCGCGCACGAGCTGCGCACGCAGGGGAGATCGCTGCGCTTCCGGGTGCTGGCGGCGCTCTACGTGGCGCTGGGCTCGGCGCCGGCGGCCCTGATCTGGCTGCGGCGGGAGCAGGCCGACTCGGCGGTCGGCGCCGCCACCTACGCCGCCGAGACGCTGGAGGTGCTCCCCGTCCTGGCCGCCGTCGTCGCCTTCCTGATCTCGCTCGACGCCATCACCCGCGAGCAGGACGAGGGGGCGTGGTCGGTCGTCTCGCTGGCCGGGATGTCGAGCGCCGGGTATCTCCTGCGGCGCTGGCTGGCGATCCAGATCCTCCTGGTGCCGCTGACGGCGCTCCCCCTGGCCGTGGCGGCGGCGCTGGCGGCCGTGGGAACCGGGTCGCTCCCCGCCGCCGGACCTTTCGCGGGTCCCTGGTTGCTCCACGTCGCTCCCCTCGCCCTGGTCTACTCGGCGCAGGGCCTGGCGGTGGGGACCATCGCCGGCGGGGCGATCAACGCCTTCCTGCTTGCCGGCTTCGTGCTCCCCTTCCTGCCGGTGCTGGTCGACGGATTGCTCGGCCGCTTCGGCATCCGCCTGGGGTC
>DATBAW010000514.1:0-3322 GCA_036271335.1 Thermoanaerobaculia bacterium | reverse complement strand
CTTCCGGCCGCGGAGCTTCTCGAGCTCCGGCAGCATCGGCAGGCTGTCGTCGGCGGGCTTGCGGAGCCACTCCGAGGGGTGGAAGTGGAAATCGGCGGTGCCCGTGGGGCTCATCAGCACGATCAGCGAGACCTTGTCCGCGAGGTCCGGCGGCAGGCGGGTCACCATGAAGGGCATGACGTCGGCGCCGAAGGAATAGCCGATCAGGATCACTTTCTCCTTGTGCCAGAGCGGCAGGTAGGTGCGCAGGACCCGCTCGAGGTCCCGGCCCACCTGGTCCGGCTTCTTCCGGTGCAGGAAGTAGCGGAGGGCGTTCCAGCCCACGACCGGGATGCCCCCCTTCGCGAGCCGGTCGGAGAGCCCCTTGTCCGTCACCGCCCAGCCGCCGTCGCCGCTGAGCAGGACGGCGAGCTCGTCGCCTCCGGGCGCCTGCGCCGGAATCTCGATCAGCGGCACCCCCTTCACCCTCTGGGGGGGGGAATGGGAAACGTGCTGCCGCGAAGGAACGGCCGGCGACTGGGGTGCGAGCAGGGCGAGGGCGAGCAGCGCGGCGTGCAACATGGGCGCAAAGGGTAACCCGAACCGGGACGATCGTGTAAGAGCGGCGTTACCTCGTTGACGTAAGATCCCGGTTATACGCACGGCCGCGGAGGCTGGCGTATAACTCCGGAGGTTCTCTGTGGCTTTTGACCGGCTCCCCGAATCGGTGCAGTCCCTCTATGCCGAGCTCCTCGATCAGGCGATCCAGGGCGAGGCGGAGGCGGCGATGTCTGCAGCGCCTCAAGGTTCCTTCGTCTCCAAGAACATCAAGGGGAGAACCTACTGGTACCTGCAGCGGATGGAAGGGGACCGGAAGCGGCAGCAGTACCTCGGCCGTGAGTCGCCCTCCCTGCTGAGCTGGATCGACGGTGTCCGGGAAGCCCGGGTCCGGCTCGCGGCCGACGCCGGCCAGCGAGCCCGGCTGTGCAGCATGCTGATCGCGGGTGGGGCGGTGACGGAGAGCGCTCCGATCACCCGGGTCCTCGCTCTGCTGGCCCAGGTGGGGGTCTTCCGTCTGGGCGGGGTGCTCGTTGGAACCCAGGCCTTCAGCGCCTACGGCAACATGCTGGGCGTCCGCTTCGAGCAGCAGGCGCTACGGACCCAGGACATCGATATCGCGCAGGACCGTTCGATCGGGATCGCCCTTTCGATCGAGACGGACAGCAAGCAGCCGAGCACCTCCTTCAAGGTCCGCGGCCGGGATCTGCGGGTGGATTTTCTGACGCCGCTTCTGGGCCGGGACTCCGAGGCTCCGGTCTTCCTGCCGGCCCTCGGGGTCGCCGCCCATCCCCTCCGGTTCCTGGACTACCTGATCGAGAACCCGGCGCAGGCGGTGGTCGTCAGCGGCAGCGGCGTCCTGGTCAACGTTCCGGACCCCGGGCGGTTCGCCTTCCACAAGCTCTGGATCTCGGAACGTCGGCCGGTCTCCGAGCAGACGAAGGCCACGAAGGACCGGCGGCAGGCCGGCGCGCTGCTCGAAGTCCTGCTGCGCGACCGCCCCGGGGACGTCCTGCTGGCCTGGGACGCGTTGCAGCGCAGCCCCGCCGTGGTGAAGACGGTCCGGAAGGCCATGGACCGGCTTTCGCCGGAGCTGCGGAGTGAGTTGCCACGGTCGTAGGATTCCGCGCGCCAGAAATTCGCTGTCCAAGGGGTTTTGTAGAGACGTCCCAGCCCGTCCACGACAACCTGCGCGGGCCACGGGGACGGCGGGACGTCTCCGGCGGAGGGTTGGCCGGTGCCGACGGCAAACGTCTTCTGGGCAGGCCGCGGCTCGAACCAAGGCGGTCGGCGCGGTGGTCTTCTCACCGGCGGTGGAGGAAGGAAATGGTTCCTCTCCGGCGGAGACGTCCCGCCGTCCCCGTGGCCTCCAAGGAGGTGTCGTGGACGGGCTGGGACGTCTCTACAAGCCCTTCGATCAGCCGCGATTCCTGCCGCGAACCGAGGACCCGCCGGATGGCGGCAACCGATGTCTTAGGCGGCCTTCTCCAGCGCGGCCACCTGGATGTCGTAGTGGCTGGCGTGCCAGACGACCCGGGCGTCGCGGAGCAGGAGAGCTTGCGGAGACTGGTGGCGGACACCGGTGCGCTCGGCCAGGGCGTTCGAGACGGGGCGGGCCCGCTGGATCTCGATCAGGGCGTAGACCGCTCCGGACGTCCCCACCGGGCGGCCGGCGAAGCGCATGAATTCGCTCCAGGCCGTGCTCGAGATCGGGCAGGTCAGGCTGTGCTTGAAGACCCAGACCGGCGTCTCCTTCGAGCGTTCGATCAGCGCGTCCAGCGCCGGCAGGCTCTCGATCGTCTCTATATCCGCCATGATTCCTCCGTGCCCCTAGTGTAGCAAAGGGTGTATCAGAGGGAATATTGCGTCTAGTATTGCGTCTAAACGGCTGCTCCAAGCTGGTGCACGAGATTCGACCCCGAGGAGACCAGGAATGGCTGACAAGAGCGTCTACGCGTTCGGCGGTGGCTCGGCGGAAGGGGATGGGACCCAGAAGGTCCTGCTGGGAGGCAAGGGTGCCGGCCTCGCCGAGATGAGCCGGCTCGGCATCCCGGTCCCTCCCGGCTTCACGATCGCGACCGGGGTGTGCACTTATTATCAAAATCACGACCAGGATCACGACGGCTCCTATCCCGACGGGCTGGCGGACGAGGTCGCGGAGCATCTGGCGCGGGTGGAGGAGCTGACCGGCCAGCGCTTCGGCGATCCGGCGAACCCGCTGCTGGTCTCGGTCCGCTCCGGAGCGCCGTTCTCGATGCCGGGGATGCTCGACACGATCCTCAATCTCGGCCTCTCCGAGGCGGCCGTGGCCGCCTGGATCGAGCGCGGCGAGGATGCCCGCTTCGTCCTCGACGCCTACCGCCGGCTGCTCACCATGTACGGCGACGTGGTCCTCGGCGTGCCCCACGAGGAGTTCGAGAAGATCCTCGGCGCCGCACGCGAGGCGCAGGGAGCGGCCAACGACGCCGAGCTGACCGCGGAATCGCTGCGCGGCGTGGCCGCGGCGTACAAGAAGCTGATCGCGGAGCGCTGCGGCAAGCCCTTCCCCGATGCCCCGCAGGAGCAGCTCTGGGGCGCCATCGGCGCCGTCTTCGCCAGCTGGAACAACCCGCGGGCGCGCGAGTACCGGAAGATCGAGGGGATTTCCGCCGACGTCGGCACGGCGGTCAACGTGCAGAGCATGGTCTTCGGCAACCGCGGCAACGACTGCGCCACCGGCGTCGCCTTCACCCGCAACCCGGCGACCGGCGAGCGGCGGGTCTACGGCGAATACCTCACCAACGCC
>DATBAW010000513.1:0-5308 GCA_036271335.1 Thermoanaerobaculia bacterium | reverse complement strand
AGGGCCTCGACGAGCTGCTCGAAAGGCAGCTCGGCGTGCGCCAGAGCGCCCAGCGCCGTTTCGCGGCCGCGCAGCAGAAGAGCGCGGAACGTCGGGTCGCCGGACAGGTCGCCGCGCAGCACCAGGAGGTTGAGGAAGAGGCCGATCACCCCTTCCAGCGCCGGATCGGGGCGGTCCGCCACCGCGGTGCCGACCGCGACGTCGTCCTGCCCGGCATGGCGCGCGAGAACCGCCTGGAACACCGCCAGGACCGTCATGAAGAGGGTGGCGCCGGTCGGGCCGCCGAGACGCCGCATCGCGTCCACCGCCGCGGCGTCGAAGCGCACCGGGCGGCGCGCGCCGCGCGGGCTCCGGACCGGCGGCCGCGGACGGTCCGTGGGGAGCTCCAGGGCGGGAGGACGCGGAGTCAGGCGCTGGCGCCAGTAGCGCAGCAGCTCCTCCAGGCGGTCGCCGCGCAGACGCTCGCGCTGCCAGACGGCGTAGTCGGCGTAGTGCACGGAGAGCTCCGGCAGGGGCGACGGCCGGGCCTCGACGCCGGCCGCGTAGAGCTCCCCCAGCTCGCGGATGAGCAGGCCGAGCGACCAGGCGTCGGCGGCGATGTGATGGACGGTCAGGAGCAACCGGTGGCTCTCCGGCCCGCGGCGCAGCAGGACGGCGTGCAGCAGGGGGCCGCGCGCGAGATCGAAGGGGCGGGCGGCCTCCGCGGCGGTCCGGCGGGCCAGCTCTCCCTCCTGCGCGGCCGCGGGGAGGGCGCTCAGGTCGATGCACGGCACGAGGGGGACCGCGGCGAGCTCCGCCGGCGGGAGCGGAATCTGGAGCGGATGTCTCCCGGAGAGGACGAAGCGGGTGCGCAGCCCCTCATGACGGCGCAGGATCTCGCCGAGGCTCACCGTCAGCGCCGCCGGATCGAGGCGCCCCTCACAGTCGAGCGCCGCCGGCAGGTGCAGGTACGCGGCGCCGGGCTCGATCCGCTCCAGGAACCAGAGCCGCTGCTGCGCGAAGGAGAGCGCCAGCGGCTGCTCGCGCGGCAGCCGCGCGATGGGATCCAGGGGCGGCGCCGGGGAGTGCCCGATCCGGGCGGCCAGGCCCTCGACGGTCGGCGTCTCGAAGACCGCCCGCAGCGGCAGCTCCACTCCGAACACCGCGCGCACCCGCGACACCAGCCGGGTCGCCAGCAGCGAATGCCCGCCCAGGTCGAAGAAGTTCGCCTCCAGCCCCACCGGCTCGACGCCCAGCAGCTCGGCGCCCAGAAGCTCGGAGAAAATGCCCGCGATCCGCTGCTCGGCCGGCGTGCGCGGTGCTCCGCCGGTGCTCCGCGGCCGGTCCGGCTGCAGGAGGGCGAGCGCCTTGCGGTCGACCTTGCCGTTGGCGGTCAGGGGCAGGGCCGGCAGGGAGACCCAGGCGGACGGCACCATGAACTCGGGCAGCCGCTGGCGCAGGAAATCGCGCAGCTCGGACGGCTCCGGCGCGCCGGTCGCGGTGGCCGCGTCAGCCGCGGCCACCACATACGCCACCAGCCGATGCCCCCCGGCCTCCTCCCGCTGCGCCAGCACCACCGCGCTGCTCAGCCGCGGGTGAGCCGTCAGGGCCGTCTCGATCTCTCCCGGCTCGACCCGGAAGCCCCGCACTTTGACCTGCGCGTCGATCCGGCCGAGGAACTCGAGGTCTCCCGACCGGCGCCAGCGCACCAGGTCGCCGGTCCTGTACAGGCGCCCGCCCGCCTCCCTCCCCTCTGGGTCCGGCAGGAAGCGCTCCGCCGTCCGGTCCGGATGATCCAGATAGCCGCGCGCCAGGCCGTCCCCTCCCGTGCACAGCTCTCCGGCGACTCCCGGCGGCACCGGCATCTGATCGCGGTCCAGGACCGCGACCCAGGTGTGGGCGACCGGGCGTCCCACCGGTACCGAGGGGTCCAGCTCCGCCGCGTCACGCACCGTGTAGCAGGCGGTGAAGCACGCATTCTCGGTCGGCCCGTAGCCGTTGATCAGGCGGGTTGCGGGGAGCTCGGCGAGCACTTGGGCGGCGTGCGCCACCGGCAGCACGTCACCACCGGCCAGCAACTGGCGCACTCCGGAGAGCGCCCCCAGATTCTCCTCCACCATCTGCCGGAACAGCCCGGTGGTCAACCAGAGCGTGGTCACCCCTTCCCTCTTCACCACCTCGCCCAGCTCGGCGGTCGTCAGCACACCGGGCGGCGGGATCACCAGGCGGGAGCCGTGGAGGAGCGCTCCCCACAGCTCCAGCGCCGAGGGATCGAACGTATAGGGGGCGTAAAGGAGCCAGGTCTCGTCGGGGCCGAACCGGGCATAGCCGGTCCCCCGCACGAGCCGCACCACTCCCCGGTGCGTCATCGCGACCCCCTTCGGCTCGCCCGTCGAGCCCGAGGTGTACATCACGTAGGCCAAGCCGGTGGCAGCCACCGCGGGCAGGGTTGCTTCCCTCCCCTCCTCCTCCTTCGTCGCCTTGCCGTCCAGACAGAGCACCGCCGCCTTGATGTCCGGCAGCTCCGACAACATTTCCGACAACATCGGCAGCCAGCGCTCCTCGGTGACCATAACCGGGGCGGCGCTGTTCCGCAGCAAGAAGGCCAGCCGCTCCTGCGGGTAGGCGGGGTCCAGCGGCACGTAGGCACCCCCCGCCGCGAGCACGGCGAGCGTCGCCACCACCAAGGCGGGAGAGCGGTCGAGACAGAGGGCCACCCGCACCTCCGGACCGACGCCCAAGGCGCGCAGCCGGTGCGCCCAACGGGTGGCCTGGCGTGCGAGCTCGCCGTAGGTGAGGACGGTGCCATCGCCGGCCAGTCCGGCCAGGGCCACGGCATCGGGCCGCAGCGCCGCCTGCTCGGCGAACAGCTCGTGGAGCGTCGCCTCCCGCGGGTAGCTCTCCCCTTCGCCGTCTCCGATCCGCAGGAGCTGCTCCCGCTCCTCCGCCGAGAGCAGCGGCAGCTCCGGCAGGCGTTGTTGGAGGAAAAGCTGCGGCGCCGCCACGGCACCGGCCAGCAAGCGTGCGAAAGACCCGGCCAAGCGCTCGATCGTCGTGCCGTCGAACAGGTCGGAGCGGAAGCCGATCGCTCCGGAGAGACCTTCCGCACCGACTCCCAACGTGAGGCTCAGGTCGAACTTCTCGATCTCCGTCTCCAGGGGCCAGAGGGACGCCTCGATGTCGCCCAGCCGCAACGCGGGGAGCGGATCGCTGTCCAGAACGAACGAGACCTGGTAGAGCGGCGCAAGCCTGAGGTCGCGCTGCGGGTGGAGCTCCTCGACCAGCTTCTCGAACGGCAGGTCCTGATGGGCATAGGCGGCCAGAGAGGTCTCCCGGACTCGCGCGAGCAGCTCCGCGAACGACGGCGCGCCGGAGAGGTCGGTCCGCAGCACCAGCGTGTTGACGAAGAACCCGATCAACCCCTCGGTCCGCAGCTGGCCGCGGCCGGCGACCGGCGATCCGACGCTCACGTCGTCGGTATTGCTGATGCGGGCCAGCAGGGCCTGGAAGGCGGCCAGGACGGCCATGAACAGGGTCACCCCCTGCCGGCGCGCCAGCGCCTGCAGGAGCGGCAGCAGAGCGGGGGGCAGAGCCAGGGCCCGGCTCGCGCCGCGCGAGCTCAATCTCGCCGGCCGCGGGCGATCGAGCGGCAGGTCGAGCACCGGAGGCGCACCGGCCAGGCGGGCCCGCCAGTGGGCCAGCTCGGCCTCCAGCACCTCCCCACGGAGCCAGCCGCGCTGCCAGACCGCGTAGTCCCCGTACTGGATCTCCAGCTCCGGCAAGGGAGACGGTCGGCGCTCCAGGCCGGCATCGTAGAGGGCGCTCAGCTCCCGCGCCAGCACCCGCAGCGACCAGCCGTCGCTGATCACATGGTGCATCGTCAGCAGGAGGAGCTGCTCCGCCTCGCCCAAGCGCACCAGGGCCGTGCGCAGCAACGGTCCACCCTCGGGATCACCGAGGTCGAACGGACGTAGAGCCTCCTCGCGCGCCAGCCGGCGGGCCTCCTCCAAGCGCCGGGCGGCAGGCAGGCCCGCGAGATCGATCTCCGGCACCGGGACCGGAGCGGGCGGATCGACTACCTGGACCGGCTCCCCCAGTTCCCCATCGATTGCGATGCATCGGGTCCGCAGCGACTCGTGGCGGCGCGCCACCTCCCCCAGAGCCGCGGCGAGTGCCGCGCGGTCGAGCCGGCCCGGCAGATGCAGCGCGGCGGGCATGTTGTAGACCGGGCTCTCGGGCTCCAACCGATGGAGGAACCAGAGCCGCTGCTGGGCGAAGGAGAGCGGCAGGGGTGTCACGCGGGGTGTCGCACGGGATACGGGAACGAGCGGCGGGGCCACGCTCCGGCCGCTCCGGGCTTCGCCCGCGATCGCGCGCGCCAGGGCCGCCACCGTCGGCGTCTCGAACACGCGGTGGAGCGGCAGCTCGGTGCCGAGAGCCTCGCGGATCCGCGCGACCAGCCGCATGGCGGCCAGCGAGTGGCCGCCGTGCTCGAAGAAGCTCTCCTCCACACCGAGCCGGTCGACTCCCAGCACCTCGGCGAAGAGGCCGGCCAGCAGCTCCTCGAGCGGCGTCCGCGGCGCCTCAGGCGTCTCGAGGGGGCGGCCGGGCAAGGCCACGGGGCTCCAGCGGGCGAGCGACCGGCGGTCGAGCTTGCCGTTCGGCAGGCGGTCGAGCGTCCGGCCGAAGGCGAAGGCCGGCACCATGTAGGGCGGCAGGCAGGCGGCCAGGGCGGCGCGCAGCTCGGCCGCCGTGGCGACACCGGCATCCGCCACCGCCGGCACCACGCAGGCGAGCAGCGACGGCTCCCCCGCGCCGTCCTGGCGCATCACCTGGCGCACGACGACCGCGGCCTCGCGGACCTGCGGCTGGGCCGCCAGGGCGATCTCGATCTCGCGCGGCTCGATCCGAAAGCCGCGGATCTTCACCTGATCGTCGAGCCGGCCGAGGTATTCGATCTCCCCCCCGGGCCGATGGCGGCAGAGGTCGCCGGTCCGGTACAGGCGGGCGCCTTTTGGCCCAAACGGTGGCCCAAACGGATCGGGGACGAACCGCTCCGCCGTCAGGTCCGGACGCCCGCGATAGCCACGCGCCACCTGCACCCCGCCGATCGCCAGCTCCCCCACCGCCCCCGGCGGCACCGGCTCCAACCGCCGGCCCACGACGTGAATCCGCGTGTTGCGGACCGGCCGGCCGATCGGCGGCGTGGAGGTGGCGCGCGGCCGGGCCGCCGGCCGGCAGCTCCAGGCCGTCACCTCGACCGCGGCCTCGGTCGGACCATACAGGTTGATCAGCGGCACCGGCAGCGTGGCGAGGCAGCGTTGCTCCA
>DATBAW010000512.1:0-7939 GCA_036271335.1 Thermoanaerobaculia bacterium | reverse complement strand
CTAGTAAACGACGATAGCGTCGCGCCAAACCCCCACTAGACTTGCAAATGGAACGGTTTGGGTTGTGTATGACATTGGATCATTGATCTCAAGCACCGGCTGAACGCCATAGGGGCTCTGTTGGAAGCTCATTCCTCGAAGGACAACTACGTGGGTGGACATGGGCCCGGTTTGAACTTCAAGAATAATAGGGTGACGGTTAGCTAGGGTGTTGTAGAGGGTCATCGGGTCTGTAGGCGGCGCGATGCTGCTGACTTGACCGCCGAAGCGAAGAATAAGAGTCTGGATTTGAGGAAGACTACCCACCGTTACACATCTTGGGTCAGCTCCTGAGCAGCAGGAACCAGGAGGAGCTCCATACGCATTCTCGACCAGCGCGCATTGCGCGGGTGTTTGATTCGGTCCCACGATGGCGGCGATGATCTGTTGTGCTACGGCGGCCCAACACCAAACTGGGGTTTGTTGAGTGATATTCTGGATCGGAATATCTACAGGTTGCGGAACCATTTGCTGGGGAGGAAACTGCGCGCTGGCGATTGCTGCGAATAAAGAGAGAACAGCGAAAAGGACGATAAGTTTTCGCATGGCGTGATCTCCGCATGGGTTCAGTGTTGTCTTTGTGTTAGCAAGGGCGGCGGTAGTAAGATTACTCTTCTACTGACGTGGTGGCTCGACGGCCAGACTGCTCGCCAAGCCGCGTAAACCCGCCACGAAGTGCTCGGGCGCTCGAGGGTTCGATATTTGAATAATATCGTTGAGCCCTGTGAGGCTGGCGAGATGTATTTCGCCATATTGTAGAATTGGTAGCTGTCTGTTATTGTTGAACCGTCGGTCAGGCCCTCCGTTTTTGTTGACGTATTGCCAAGTCGCACCCACCGCGGGTGCGTCGCTGGGGACTCTTTCGTTTTCTATGAATCGAGTGATCTTGGTTTCCACGACGATCTGGTTATAGTCCACTGCCCCCACTGCCGAGCCTTGAAACACAAGTATTCGATCAGGCCAGAAGATAAAGTCGTGCCTTCCGGACGGAAGGATTGGTACCGAAAGATTTGTCTTTATGCCAGGCGGGTCTGCCTTTGTAAGTCGGACAGCGGTGCGGCGCACAAGTCCTGTGGCGCCAGCGTTCCTCTTCCAATCTGTGACATCACCTCTCGCCTCTAGGTGCCAAGTGCGCTGCGAACTCGCCAACCAGTCAAATCCATTGTGAAAACTTTGCCAGGCCGTTTCCGTGTTCTTATCCAGATTATACATGAGAACGACGGTCTTGCGCAGCTCGTCTCGGCGCTTAAATCTATATGTCAACCCAAGAACTGCGCAAAGCGTCAGGAGGCTCATCCACCAAGGCATAACAGCCACGGCTATGAGCCAGACAATCACTCCCATCATGAAGACAAGCGGCCAGCGCCGCGACAGAAGTGCCTTTGATCGAATTTCATTCAACAGTTCAGAGGAGGACGAGGAGATCATCTCCCCTGCCACATCATTATCTATTTCGCTGGAGGTTTCTCCGGGCGGTAGGGGCGGCAGCCTTCGAAGCGCCCGCGGCCTGCCGCCTTCTGCCTTATTGCTTGCGATGAGGGCCGCTTGATAGCGCCGGCCCTGCCGCCCCACGCTGATATAATTCCCGCGCGCCTCGGTGCCGACCCTGAATCCCCTTGCGCCTGAAATTCCAACTCCTGCGCTCGAAAGATTAAACCGCACTGGACCGACCTTAATGCTCGTCCTGAGATAGGCCCCCATTGGCGCTTCCCCCTGGCAGGATGATTAGACAAGACGGCTCGTTCACTAGAACCTGCGCGCCCCAGGAACGATTATAGCGCAAGAACGGGTGAGTTCCACAAGAACTTCGAGTGGACGCGGCAGGTAAATATCCGCATTGCGCTATCCATGGCCTCTGGGGCATCTAAGTGGCTGAGCTAAGTATTGGGGAGACTTTTCCTACAGTACGTCGTTCACTCCCTTCGCCGCGCCGAAGGCACTAGGCATCTGTTCCGACGATTGCTTTACATGGGCTGTGGTTGGAAATCCGACAAACGCGAAGCGTGTGGCTGACCAATGGTGACTGCGGGTTTTATCGGCGCCGGCTTCTATCATGGATTGTCGATGTTAATGTCCATGGAGATTCGGAGCAAGATCGCTTAGACACGGGGTGCTTGCTCCTTGAAAAGAGTTGACAATCGCGACACGCCGCCTGTCATGAAGACTGTCGTATAGGCGCCTTGAAAGCTCGGAGCTCCCCACCCGCCCCCTTCCCCCGCCCAACCGCCCTCTTCGCCTGCCCAACCGCCTGATTCGCCTGCCCAGTTGCCCGCCTCGCCTGCGCAGGCGATGAGGTCGCCTGCTCGGGCGCCCGCTTCCCCCAAGCGAAGTTACGGGTCATCCGGTCCATTCGTGCATTCGCCTGAGCGACGCAACGCTATGCCTGGCGGATTGTGGCGTTCAGCGGACGCAAGGAGTGGTTCGTTGGGTCAGGCGGAGAGGGCGATTGGCCGGGCGGATGGGGAAATTGGCGCTCGCGGGGACCGTTGTGCTCCGTTTGTGTTCCGGAAGACGCTCGGGAAGGGGCGCTCCGCAACGGCGTGAGGCCGGGCGGGTTTTCCGAAAGGGGCGGCGCGGGAGGCGGGGGACGGCCCCGCGGTCAGCGGTCCGGCGGGAGGTCGGCGGCGAGCTTGCGGTAGACGGCGGGCCGGCGGCCCAGGGAGACCGTCTCGATGAAGATGACCTTCCTGGTGCTCAGCGCCGCCAGGATCCGGTAGAGCGCGCCGCGGTCCGGCTCGTACCCGAGCAAGGCGTGGATGTCGTTGCGTCCAAAGGTCTCCGGCAGCTGACGGTAGATGCGGCGGAAGTCCCCGGCCACGTCCCCGGCGCGCTGCTGCCGGCGCGGCGGCGGAGGCGGCGCCAGGGCCTCGACGGCTGGTGGGGACGCCGCGGGCGGCGCGGTGGGAAGGGGAACGTCTGCGGTGCCGGCGAGCAGGTCGCGGACCATATCGAGCGCCCGCAGCTGCGACTGGTAGGCGGCCTCCACCAGATCCAGGCCGGCGCGGCGGGAGTCCTCGAGGCGGTGTTTGGCCTGTTCGTATTCGTTGTGGGTCATGTCGTGCGCGAGTAGAACGCAACACAAGCGCGTTGGCAAGGGGGAGGAGAGCACGGGCGGGCAGGGACCGGTGGACAGTTTGTTCTTGTCCGCTCTTGTGGGTGGGTGGGGTGGCCGCATACGATGGGGCCGCGTCGCTTCGGGGCGACCTGTTTTTCCGTTCAGCCACGTCTGGGAGGAGTGAGGAGCAGGATGAAGACGAAGATCCTCGTCACGGGTTCCCTGGGTCAGATCGGGTCCGAGCTGGTGCCGGCGCTGCGCGAGAAGTACGGCGGCGACCAGGTCGTCGCGTCGGACATCCGCATGATGTCGCGCGAGCAGCTCCTGCGCGCCAACGGTCCGTTCGATTTCCTCGACTGCACCAACGAGCGGCAGATCCAGGACGTCGTGCAGCGCCATCAGATCAAGACCATCTATCACCTCGTCGCCCTCCTCTCGGCGCTCGGCGAGAGCAAGCCGCAGGTGGCCTGGGACGTCAACCTCGGGAGCCTCTACCGCATCCTCGAGGTGGCGCGGGTCAACGGCTGCGCGGTGTTCGTGCCGAGCTCGATCGGCGCCTTCGGCCCCGGCACGCCGCGCGTGCACACGCCGCAGGACACCCTCCAGCGGCCCACCACCATGTACGGCGTCACCAAGGTCGCCGGCGAGCTGCTCTGCGACTATTACCACCAGCGTTTCGACGTCGACACCCGCGGCGTCCGCTTCCCCGGCGTCATCTCGCACGGCGCCCCTCCCGGCGGCGGCACCACGGACTACGCGGTGGAGATCTTCTACGAGGCGCTCCGCCACCGCCATTACACCTGCTTCCTCAAGCCGGACACGCGGCTGGACATGATGTACATGCCCGACGCCGTGAAGGCGGCGGTGGACGTGATGGAGGCCGATCCCGACCGCCTCGTGCACCGCAACTCGTTCAACGTCACGGGGATGAACTTCACGCCGCGCGAGCTGTGCGCGGCGATCACCGAGCACCTGCCGGATTTCAAGATGGAGTACCGGATCGATCCGATGCGGCAGGCGATCGCCGATTCCTGGCCGGAGTCGCTCGACGACAGCGCGGCGCGCCGGGAGTGGGACTGGAACCCGAAGTACGATCTCGCGGCGATGGTCCGCGACATGCTGGAGAACCTGGAGAAGAAGCTGGCCGCCGAGGAGGTCCACGATGCCCGTTGAACGTTTCGAAGCCGCCCTGTCGACCGAGCTGGAAGCCCTGCGCGAGCGGGGCACGATGAAGGGGGCGGAGTCGGTGATCACCCGCGTCCTGCCGGCGTCCGGCGAGCTGGGGCCGCGCTATCTGCTGGCGGGGGAGGGCGACCAGCCGTTCCTCAAGATGAATTCGAACAATTATCTCGGCATGGCCCTGCGGCCGGAGCTGATCCACGCCGAGGAAGCGGCGAGCCGCGAGTTCGGCGTCGGCCCCGGCGCGGTGCGGTTCATCAGCGGCACGTATCAGGCGCACATCGATCTGGAGGCGCGCCTCGCCGGCTTCCACGGCCGCGAGTCGGCGATGCTGTTCAGCTCGGCCTATGCCACGGCGCTGGGGGTGATCGTCCCCTTGATCACGCCGGAGACGGCGCTGATCAGCGACGAGCTGAACCACAACTGCATCATCAACGCGATGCGGCTGGCGCGGCCGAAGGAGAAGCTGGTCTACAAGCACCTCGACCTCGCCGGCCTGGAGGCCAAGCTCGAAGCGGTGGCCGGCACCTGCAAGCGGGCGATCGTGGTCACGGACGGCATTTTCAGCATGCGCGGCGATCACGGTCCGCTGCCGGAGCTGGCGGCGATCTGCCGGCGCTGGACGGAGCGCTTCGCGGAGGACGTGGTACTGGTGGTGGACGACTCGCACGGCGTCGGCGCCTTCGGCCGCACCGGCCGCGGCACGGAAGAGGTCACGGGCTCGGGGCCGGTGGATATCCTGATCGGCACGCTCGGCAAGGCGTTCGGCGTCAACGGCGGATATGTGACCGGTAGCCACGTGCTGACCCGTTTTCTGCGCGAGACGGCGGCGACGTACATCTATTCGAATCCGATCACCGTCGGCGAGTGCGCGGCGGCGCTGAAGTCGCTGGAGATCATCGACAGCTCCGAGGGGGTGAGCCGCCTGGAGCATCTGCGCGCGATGACGGGCCGCTTCAAGCAGGGGCTCGTGCGGTTGAAGTACGAAACCCTTCCGGGCGAGCATCCGGTGGTGCCGCTGATGGTGCGCGACACGCCGAAGACCAACGCCCTGGTAGCTCACCTGCGGCAGCACGGCGTGCTGGCGACCGGTCTCAAGTACCCGGTGGTGCCGCGCGGCGACGAGTCGATCCGGTTCCAGATTTCGGCGGATCACACGCCGCACGACGTGGATTCGGTGCTGGCGGCTCTGGAGGGGTTCGCGGGGCGGTGATGTGATGGATGTTGCATAGGGGGCGATGGATGTTGCGTAGGGGCGCAGCATGCTGCGCCCCTACGGGGGGAGGACCTCTACCGCCCTCCTACTGCACCACTTCCAGGGTGCCGTGGACGGGCTGCCAGTCTTTTTCGTTGGACGCGAAGCCGACCAGCCGGCCATCGTCGAGATTCATCGCCACCGTCAGCGTGTAGCCGGAATCGGAGAGATACGAGACGAGCTGGACGCCCTTCGTGACCTCGAAGGAGCCGTACTTCTTCTCGCGCTTCGGCTTGCCCTTCGTATCGCCGTCGACTTTGGCGAAGGAGACGCTGCCGTCAGGCTCGAAGGTGTGCTCGTAGGTCGATCCGGCGGTGGGGCCGCTTTCGAAGGTCCAGCGGATGACTCGACCGCTCAGGGAGTTCATGGTTTCGGGCTCGGTGGTCACGGGCATGAAGGCCTCCTTTCCTCTCATCGGGGTTGCAGGTTCCGTGCCGGTGATAGGATTCGCGTCCATGAACAACGCCGATTCGACCCCGCCGTCCAGTCAGTCCGCCGTCATCGCCGGATTCCGCAGGCTGCATGCATCCGGGTGCTTCGTTCTGCCCAATCCCTGGGATGTGGGGTCCGCCCGGTATCTCCAGCATCTGGGCTTCCAGGCGCTCGCCACCACGTCCGCCGGCTTCGCGTTTTCCCGCGGGCTGCCGGACGACGTTCGGGCTCTCCCTCGCGACATGATCCTGGCGCACATCCGCGAGATCGTCGCGGCGACGCCGTTGCCGGTGAACGCGGATTTCCAGGCCGGCTACGCGGATGAGCCCGAGGGGGTTGCCGCCAACGTGGCGCTGTGCGTCGCGACGGGTGTGGCGGGCTTGTCGATCGAGGACGCGACGGGGAACGCCGCCTCGCCTCTGTACGAGGAGCGCCTGGCGATCGACCGCGTGCGGGCGGCGCGGGCGGCGATCGACATCGCCGGCGTGCCGGTGGTGCTGACGGCGCGCTGTGAGGCGTGGCTGGTCGGGCATCCGGACGCGGCCCGGGTGACGCTGAGGCGCCTCACCGCCTTCGCCGCGGCGGGCGCGGACTGCCTCTACGCTCCCGGCGTCAAGGATCCGGAAGCGATCGCGGCGATCGTGAAGGCGGTCGCGCCGAAGCCGGTCAACGTGCTGGTGAGCGCGCCGGGCGGCGACCTCACGGTCTCCCGTCTGGCCGACCTGGGCGTCCGGCGCATCTCGGTGGGCTCGGCGCTGGCGCGGGTGGCCTGGGGGTCTTTCATGAAGGCCGCCCAAGGCATGGCCGAGGCGGGATCGTTCGACGGCCTGGCCGGCGCGGCGCCGTTCGGCGAGCTGAACGGGCTGTTCGGGCGGGAGTAGGAGACGGAGGTCCAGAAGAGGTTAACGGCAAGCGAAGGTCTGCGGGCAGGGGCACTGGGGTCGGCGAAGAGGTATACTTTTCGCGAGGAGTATGACATGAGCAATCTAGTAGGAGAAAAAGGTCAAGTCGTGATCCAAAAGCCCCTCCGAGAGGCGCTTGGCATCCAGCCAGGTTTTGTCACGGTTCAGACTCTGGTCAACGACCATGTCGAGATTCGCTTCTACCCTCCGGAGCACACTCGCTCCTTGCGGGGGGCCTTGAAGAAATATGCGACGCAGACCCTCTCTACCGGTGAGCTCCGGGAGGCACGCGAGAAGGCTTGGGACGAGGCGGTGACCGTGGACTGGAACGGGGAGGGAAAGGAGCGTTGAGCCCTGCACCCACGTTCCTGGACACGAATTATGTGGTGCGCTACCTCACGGACAGCCCGCCCGCGATGGCGGCGCAGGCGGCTCAGGTCATCGACGGCGAGGAGCCGCTCGTCCTCAGCGAGCTCGTGATCCTGGAGACCGGCTATGTTCTGGCGTCTGTCTACAAGGCTTCTCGCGAGGATATTGTCGACGGACTGATCGGGCTGATACAACGGAAGAACATTCTTCTTCCGGTGCTGCCGAAGCCCCGCATCCTGGCGGCTCTGGAAATGTGCCGGTCCTCGAAACGCTATTCGTTCACGGATGCCTTTCTCTGGGCGCAGGTGCTGGAATCCGGTCCCGGAGGGCGCATCTATACCTTCGATGAGCGCTTCCCCTCGGAGGGCATCACGCTCCTCGGCACCACCGGGCCTGCCTGAACAGGGCTGGCCGGCGCGGCGCCGTTCGGCGAGCTGAACGGGCTGTTCGGGCGGGAGTAGAAGAGACCAAGGACAAAAAGGACGGCAAGGACCGCAAGGACAAGGGCAGAAAGCGTCCTTGGAGTCCTTGCAGTCCCTTTTGTCCTTTATGTCCTTGGCTTCCGCCTCAAGGAATCAGCGGGCAGCGCTTCACCTTCTCGCAGATGAAGTTGCAGTCGGGGATGCCGCAGGGGTAGCAGCAGAGCTCGTTGGGACCGCAGTCCGCGTTGCCGTGGCAGATCTGCCCCACGGTCGTGCTGGAATCGCC